>CBIGSA010000104.1:0-11125 GCA_966192215.1 uncultured Devosia sp.
GCCCCCTTGCCGTGAGAGGCAGGCCGGAACGCCGCGCGGGACCCAAAAGGGCGCGCCGATTGCCGAGTGTAACACGCCAGGACGCGGGCCAGAGGACGCGCCGGCCAAGGAGACCGACCCGATGAATTCTGCCCTTTCGCGCTTCGCCACGGCGAGCGTCCTCGCGCTGATGCTGGCCGCACCGGCGCTGACCCCGGCCTGGGCCCAGGATGCGGCGCCGGCCGCCGAGGCTCCCGCGGCCGAGGCTCCGGCCGTGACGCCCGACACCGTGGTGGCCACGGTGGGCGGCGAACCGATCACCGAGGCCGACCTGAGCTTTGCCGCCGAGGACCTGACCCAGGAACTGCAGCAGATGCCGGCCGACCAGCGCAAGCCCTTCCTGCTGCGCGTACTGATCGACATGAAGGTGATGGCCAAGGCCGGACGCGATGCCGGCATGGCCGATACCCCCCTGTTCCAGCAGCGCCTCAACTATCTCGAGGAGCGCTCGCTGCGCCGCGCCTTCTTCGCCGAAACCATCGCCAATGCGGTGACCGAGGAGGCCGTGCGCGCCGAATATGACAAGTATGTTGCCGACTTCGTGCCGCAGGACGAAATCCGCGCCAGCCATATCCTGGTGGCCGACGAGGCCGAGGCCAATGAGATCAAGGCCCAGCTCGATGGCGGCGCCGACTTCGCCACCATCGCCAAGGAAAAGTCGATCGATCCCGGCGCGGCCAATGGCGGCGACCTGGGCTTTTTCGGCAAGGGCATGATGGTCGCCCCCTTCGAGACCGCGGCCTTCGCGCTGACCGACGTGGGCCAGATTTCGGCTCCGGTGCAGTCCCAGTTCGGCTGGCACATCATCAAGCTGGAAGAAAAGCGCCAGTCCACTCCGCCGACCTTCGAGCAGGTCGCCGGCCAGCTCCAGCAGCAATTGCTGATGACGACGTTCGACGACACGGTCGCCCGCCTGATGGAAGGCGTGGAAATCGACATCCCCGACGCCGCGCTGAAGGCGGCCGTGGATGCCCAGACCGAGACGGAACCCGCAGCGGAACCGGCGGCGCAGTAGAGTCTTCTGAGGGGATACCCCCTCCTAACCTCCCCCTGATAGGGGAGGAATCCGCGCGGCGGGTGGGTTGAGATCATGCCGCAAGCACGATCTGCTCCTCTCCCTTTTCAGGGGGAGGGTGGCAGGGGGTGTTTTTCCTTCCCGCTATCTCGCCCTCAGCCCCCGCACCATCTGCCTGGCCACCTGCCGCAATTGCGTGGGATCGCGCTCGATCCGCCCGGTCAGCAGGCGCTGCCAGATGAAGCCGGCCAGCATGTCGGCGCACAGGCCCACATCGATATCGGCGGCCAGTTCTCCGCGGTCGATGCCGCGCTGGAAAATTGCGCCGCTCTGGATGCGCCGCTCGGCCGAATACTCGGCCAGCGAAGCGGCAGCGGCTTCGTCGCGTTGCGCCTCGGCAATGACGAAGCGGAACACCTGCCCTGCCCCGGTATCGCCCCAATGGGCGAAAACGCCGGTGAGGAAGGCGAAGACGTCCTCCTCGACGCTGCCGGTATCCATATGCACCGAGGCCGGCTTCTGCCGGTGATAGACATCGAGCAGCAAGGCCGTCTTGCCCGGCCACCATTTATAGATGGTCGGCTTGCCGGCCCGCGCCCGCTTGGCCACCGCCTCGATGGAAAAGCCTGCAATTCCCTGCTCCGCCATGATGGCTTCGGCCGCTTCCAGGATGGCGGCTTCGGTCTCTGGATTGCGGCGCGCGCCGATGGAACGGCGGCGGTCGTCGATGTCATCGGCCAGTGGCGTGCTCATGGCGCCAATATGGTTCAATTTTTTTCCGAAGAAAAGGACTTGAACGAAACGTGTCGTTCCGTTACATAACGAAACGTACCGTTTCAATAGGAATGCGCAAATGCAACCCTCCCTTGCTTCCCGCCTTCGCCTGACGGGCCTGATGACCGTCTTCGTCTATCCGATCGTCACGCTCTATCTCTATGTGCTGATGCCGCTCACCCCCGGCTGGGAAATGTGGCAGCGCAGCCTGATCCTCGTGCCCGCCATGGCCTCGACGATCGTGCTGCTGCTCGTGCCCTTCATCAACCGCCGCTTCGGCGCCTTCATCGCCGGCAAGAAGGTAGCGGCGGCGTGATACACGGCTTCGAGACGGAACCTCATCCCGTCTCGAAGCATTTCCCTCGCGGCTGTTGGGGGGCGTCATGTTCAAGCGGTTCGTTATCAACCCGCCGGTATTTTTCGGCTCGATCAGTATCATCGGCCTGTTCCTGGCGGTCGGCATCATCTTCCCCAATCGCGCAGGCACGGTTTTCAGCACCTTGCAGGCCAGCATCCTTGCCGGGTTCGGCTGGCTTTACCTGCTGTCAGTCGGCATTTTCCTGGCCAGTGTCCTGCTCCTCTGCCTGGGGCGCTATGGAAGGCTGAGGCTGGGACCGGACGATTCAACCCCCGACTTCCGTTTCAGCTCCTGGATTGCCATGCTATTTGCCGCCGGCATGGGCATAGGCTTGATGTTCTACGCCGTGGGTGAGCCGATGACCCACTTCATGGCCCCACCCACCGCCGAGCCGGGAACGATCGAAGCCACGCGGGAGGCGATGAGCGTCACCTTCTTCCATTGGGGCATCCATGCCTGGGCCATCTATGCCGTGGTGGGACTTTCGCTGGCCTATTTCGGCTATCGCTATAACCTGCCGCTGACCATCCGTTCCGGCCTCTACCCGCTGCTCAAGGAACGCATCAACGGCCCCATCGGCCATGCCGTGGATATCTTTGCCATTGTCGGCACCATGTTCGGCATCGCCACCTCGCTCGGCCTGGGGGTCGCCCAGATCAATGCCGGCCTGAACTACCTGCTTGGCGTACCGATCAGCCCCGCCGTGCAGCTGCCGCTCATCGCCGTCATCACAGCCCTGGCCACCGTGTCGGTCGTAACCGGGCTCGACAAAGGCGTGCGCATCCTGTCCGAAACCAATCTGGTGGTCGCCATCCTGCTGATGGTTTTCGTGCTCTTCGTGGGTCCTACCGGCCAGCTTTTCCGTGATTTCGTACAGAATCTCGGGCTTTATCTCGACCGTTTGGTTCTGCGCACCTTCAATATCTACGCCTATGAACCCACGCCCTGGATCGACGCCTGGACGCTGTTTTATTGGGCCTGGTGGATCTCGTGGTCGCCATTCGTGGGCATGTTCATTGCGCGCATTTCGCGCGGCCGCACCGTGCGCGAATTCGTCACCGCCGTGCTGTTCATCCCGGCCGGCTTCACCTTTTTCTGGATGACGGTATTCGGCAATACCGCCATATCCATCGATACCGGTATCGCCGCGGGTGAACTGGGCCGGGCCATTGCCGCCGATGTGTCGGTAGGTCTGTTCCACTTCTTCCAGTATCTGCCGCTCTCCGGCATTACCTCGACGCTTGCGGTCGTGCTTGTCGCCATTTTCTTCATCACATCCTCCGATTCCGGCTCGCTGGTGGTGGATTCCATCGCTGCAGGCGGGGAGACCGAGACGACGACGGGCCAACGCATCTTCTGGTGCGCGCTCGAAGGCGTCGTCGCGGCCAGCCTGCTATTGGCCGGCGGCCTGGGCGCCCTGCAATCGGCGACCATTGCCAGCGCCCTGCCCTTCACCTTCGTCATGCTGGCGCTGGTCTGGTCGCTCTTTGTCGGCATGCGCGCCGACCTGGCCCACCTGCAAGCGCATCGTGATGCAACCTCCGCACCGGCCCAGCCGGCTGCGGGCCTCACCTGGCAGCGACGCCTCGGCATGATGCTGCGCGCGCCCAGCCGCGAGGATGTGAAAACGTTCATTGCCGAACAAGCGATGCCGGCCCTCGAACAGGTGGCGCGCGAACTTACCGAACGCGGCCGTGCCGCAGAAGTGATGGTAGAGGACACTGGCGCCATAGCCCTGCGCTCCCCCGCCGATGGCGTGCGCGACTTCGTCTATGGCATCGCCCTGGCCGCGCATCCGATCGCCAGCCTCTCTCCGCTGGCCGCGGGAAAGCCGGAGCAGCGCTACGAGGCGCGGACATATTTTTCCAGCGGCGGCCGAGGCTACGACGTCATGGGCCTGCAGCGCGATCAACTCATCGCCGATGTGCTGGTGCAATTCGAACGCTATCTGCACCTGGTGCAGTCGCCCGACGTGCAGATATTGCATGCCGCGCCCGAACACGCGGCCGAACGCTGAACCAGGTCGCCCCGCTTGCGTCCAACCGCCCTTTCGGGCACACCCATGGCACGATTTGCCCTCAAGGTTCTGCCATGGCCGCCCATCCGGTTTCCCCGCTCGCTCCCAAATCCTATCCCGACCTGCCGGCCATATCAGGGGTGCGCTTTGCCACCGCGGAGGCCGGCATCAAGTACAAGAACCGGACCGATGTGCTGCTGATGGCCTTTGACGAAGGCACGACGGCCGCGGGCGTACTGACCAGGTCCAAATGCTCGTCGGCCGCGGTCGACTGGTGCAAGGCCAACCTGCCCGGCGGGGTCGCGCGCGGGCTGGTGGTCAATTCGGGCAATGCCAATGCCTTTACCGGCACCAAGGGCAAGCAGAGCGTCCAGATGACCGCCGACTATGCGGCCAAGGCGCTGGGCTGCCAGCCGAGCGAAGTGTTTCTGGCCTCGACCGGCGTCATTGGCGAACCGCTCGACGCGTCGAAGTTTGCCGGCGTGCTGGACGCGATGGCGAACCGCATGGGCGATGCGCCCTGGATGGACCCGGCCAAGGCCATCATGACCACGGATACCTTCCCCAAGCTCTCGGGTGCCGTGCTCGAGATCGACGGGGTCGAGGTCAAGATCAACGGCATCGCCAAGGGATCAGGCATGATCGCTCCCGACATGGCCACCATGCTGAGCTTCGTCGTGACCGACATGCCCGTTGCCGCGCCGGTGCTGCAGGCGCTACTGGCGCGGCATGTGCAGACCAGCTTCAACGCCATCACCGTCGATAGCGACACCTCGACGTCAGATACGCTGCTGGCCTTCGCTACCGGCAAGGCCGGCGTCGAGCCTCTCGCCAGCCTCGATGATTCCCGCGCCGAAGTGTTCGGCGAAGCTCTCAGGGATGTGCTGTTCGACCTGGCGATCCAGGTCGTGCGCGACGGCGAAGGCGCGACCAAGCAGGTTTCCGTCCATGTCGAAGGGGCGACTTCGGACGCCTCAGCGTTCCGCATCGCCAAGGCCATCGCCGACTCTCCGCTGGTCAAGACCGCCATTGCCGGCGAGGACGCCAATTGGGGCCGCGTGGTCATGGCCGTGGGCAAGGCCGGCGAGCCCGCCGACCGCGACAGGCTCGCCATCCGCTTCGGGGACCTGCTGGTCGCCAAGGATGGCGAACGCGCGCCCGGTTACGACGAGGCCGCAACCTCGGCCTATATGAAGGGCGAGGACCTGGAACTGACCGTGAGCCTGGGGCTCGGGGACGGCAGCGCCACCGTCTATACCTGCGACCTGACGCATGGCTACATCACCATCAACGGCGACTATCGGAGCTGACATGTCCCTGCCCGATGTGCTGACTTTCGAGAAGGCCGGGCTCGAAGCCTGGCCGGGGATCGAGGTGGAATGGGATGGACAATGGGTGCGCCGGGCGGCCGGTGGCTACACCAAGCGCGCCAACTCCCTGCAATGCTTCGACCCCGCCGACGACAGCAATGCCGAGGCAAGGCTGGCGGCGGGCGTCGCCTGGTTTGCCGCCCGGAACATTCCGCCCGTGGTCCGCACCACGCCGCTGGCCAGCGCCAGCCTCAATGCGGCGCTCGATGCGCAAGGCTGGGCCGAGATCGACCACAGCCATCTCTATGCCATGGAGCTCGGCGAACATCAGCCGGATCCGCAGGGCCGGATTACCGACCTGCTCGACCCGCACTTCCTCGCCACCCAGCGGGCCCTCCAGGTCTATTCCGATGCAAAACTGGCGCAGATGCGCGCGGTGCTCGCCGTCATGGCGGTGCCGGCCTGCGGCATCGTCGTCGAGCGCGACGGCGTGCCGGTGGCGTCGGGCCTGATGGCGATTGCCGACGGCATCGTCATCACCGGCAATGTCATCACCGACACCGCGCGCCGCCGCCAGGGCCTGGGCGCCGCCATGATGCGGACCGGCTTCGCCTGGGCCAGGGCGCAGGGCGCCACCATCGCCGCGCTCAACGTGCAGGCGGACAATGACGCCGGCAAGGCGCTCTATGCGAGCCTCGGCTATCGCCACCAGTATGACTACACCTATCGCGTCCCGAGGCAGGCATGAGTGACAAAAAGCTCCTGCTCGTCGTGGCCGTGGCGCTGATCGATGCCGATCGCCGCGTGCTCATCGCCCAGCGTCCCCAAGGCAAGCAACTGGCCGGCCTGTGGGAATTCCCCGGCGGCAAGGTGGAGCCGGGCGAAAGTCCCGAGGAAGCCCTGATCCGTGAACTCGAGGAAGAGCTCGGTATTTCCACCAAGACGGCCTGCCTGGCTCCGGTATCCTTCGCCAGTCATTCTTACGAAAACTTTCACCTGTTGATGCCACTTTACGCCTGCCGGAAGTGGCAGGGTGACCCGCAGAAGCGGGAGCATGCCGCGCTTAAATGGGTGCGTCCGCAGAAGCTGCGCGACTATCCCATGCCCCCGGCAGATGAACCGCTGATCGCCGCACTCTGCGATCTGCTCTAGAGCGTTTTCAGCAGAAGCCGGGAGACGTCCATGGTCGGGATGGTCAAAGCCTTCTTCTTCGACGAGAGCGGCGCCACGGCGATCGAATACGGCCTCATCGCCGCGCTGATCGCCGTCGCCGCCATCGGCAGCTTCGTAACTTTCGGCAATGCACTGGCCAATATGATGGGCACAGGCACCGGCGGGGCGGCCGACGTCATCGCCAACCAGAGCGCCAAGATCAACTAGCAGCCAGACCGGCTATTGCAGCACAACGACCTTGTATTTCTCGCCGACCGTGACCGGATCGCCGGGATAGAGATCGTTGATGATGTAGAACAATTCGCTGCCGCGATTGAGGCCGGCCATCTGGCGGGCCAGGGAATCGGCACTGTCGCCGGCCTTGGCCGTGACCACGCGGATCGCCACCTTGCGCACCTGGTTGAGGTCTGATGCCTCGGTGCGGCGGAAGCTCTTGAGCGTCGCCTCGGCCCCAGCGGCAAAGCGCGATGAGTCGGCCTTGGCGGCAAAGATGAAGCGATAGACCTGGCCATCGAGCCGCATGACAGAGACGCGGAAGAACCACTGGTCGGTCTGGGCCAGGCCCGAGGCCATCTCGATGCCGTTATAGCTCTGCGTAGTGACGCTGTCGGCCTTGAGCCCGGCAATCCAGCCCGAGCGCAGGTAATCGGCCAGTGGCACATTGGCCTGCACATCGGCACTGTCGAAGCGCACCGCCTCGCCATCCCCGGCCACGCCCACCACCGCACTCTGCGAATTCTGCAGCGTATAGCCCTCGGGCACGGTGAAGGTGAACTTGGACGCGGTATGGATGAAGCGGCGGCCGACAATCGAGCCCTGGGCCGGGCTGTCGCCAAAAGTCAGGCCGGCAATCGAGGTGAGGTAGCCATCGCGATCGATCTCGCCCAGATCGGACTGGCCGAACATGGTCTTGGCGGTATCGAGCGCCTTCTGGATGCGGGCCGGGGTGGAGGGATGGGACGAGAGGAACCCGTCATCGCCGCCCTCGCCGGCCGAGAAACTGGCAAAGCGGCTCATGACGCCCAGGAACCGCGCCGCGGCCTGCGGGTCATAACCGGCCTTGCCGGCAAACTTGATGCCCTCGCGGTCCGCTTCCAGCTCCTGGTTCTGGCTGAAGGCCGCCATGGACTGGCGCGTGCGGTTGGCCGTGGCATCGGTCGAGGTATCACCGCCAAAGACGCCGGTAATCACGCGATCGACGATTTCGGTCGTGCGGGTGCGGTCGGTACGAGCCCGGGCATGGCGGAGGGTGACATGGGCGATTTCATGCGCCAGCACCGCGGCCAGCTCGCTGGTGTCGCTGGCCAGCGCCAGGATGCCGCGCGTCACATAGATATAGCCGCCGGGCAGCGCGAAGGCATTGACCTCGGACGTATCGAGAATGGTGACCTGGAACTGCGCATTGGGCTGATTGGCCGCGGCCAGCAGGCGGCTAACGATGCGCGCCACCATGATTTCGGCCGGCCGGTCGGAATAGACCCCGCCATAGGCGGCGATGATGCGCGGATGCTCGCGGCGCCCGATGACCACGTCTTCGGGGTCGGTGCCTTCGGGCACGACCGACGGCGCCGGATTGTCGCCGGTCTTGCTGACGGCGATATTGCTGCCGACCAGGCTCGAACAGGCGCCCAGCGCCAGCAGCGACACGGCCAGCAGGCCCGCGCGCAAGATCGGTCGCAATCCCCCCGCCATATGCCCCAAGCCCGTCATCGCGTCGCCAGAACCTCGATCTGCTCGGGATGGGTCACTTCGATGCGCGGACCATCCCGGTCGTCCACCCATCCACGGATGCGCACCAGCGCATTCTCCAGCAGCAACGGATCAACGCCCGCCTCGGCAAACAAACGCAAGGCCGGCGCCTCGATCACGGCGGTGAAGTCTTCCTTCCAGAACCGGCCGAAATTGAGATAGACGCGCCCGCCAGTCTTTTCGGCAAGCAATATCCGGCCTTCGACAAGTTCATACTGGCCCGCCTGGGCGAGCAGTTCGCCCGGCTGGTCCGCCGCACGGATGCTGTAATAGGGATCGGCCCAGATGCCAAGCCTGCCAAGGCGCGCGCGACCCTCTGCCGCGAACAATAAATCGAGACAGGTCCGGTTGTCGGGGAAGGAATAGACCCGCGCCAGGCCCAGCCCGATCATGGCCTGCTGCGCCCAGATTTCCCCATCGGGCCCATCGATGAAGACATGCGCCAGAACGCGCCCGTAGCGATCGACCGCCTCGCCGCCAAAGCCCAGCCGCACCGGCTTGCCCAGCGCGATGGCTTCGAGCGCCGACCTGGCTTCGGGCGCCAGCGGCCAGGTCTCGAAATCGACGCGGTCCAGCGGCAGCTTGGGCGCCTGGGTGCCGATCATCCTGATGACGCGGCCATCATCGAGAATGACAGTGTCCCCATCGGTGACCGCGGTGACGATGCCGCCCTGTTCCATGCGCAACTGCTCGCAGGCCATGGCCGCGACAGACACGGAACTGAGGGCCGCAAGCGCAGCGAGACGGACGAGACTGGCTTTGAACAATGAAGGCCCCGGAACGATGCAAATCACCTTGCACGCAATTGCGGCAAAAAAGCATGAAGCCTCGCGCAGCCGTGATCGTCGCTTAGCGGGCAAAGCGCGAGCGCAAGGCCACGGTGACGCCCGCCAGCCCGATGATCGCCATGCCGGCCAGCCCGAGCGCGTCGGGCAACTGACCGAAGACCAGCCAGCCCAGCAGCCCGGCCCAGAGCAGGTGCAGATAGCTCATCGGCGCCAGCAGCGAGGCTTCGGCATAGCGATTGGCGGCGGTGAAGCAAAAATGGCCGATGGCCGCCGTCAGTCCCAGGCTGAGGAACAGTGCCATTTCAATGAGGCTCGGCACCGCGCCGAACCAGTAGAACGGCATGGCCAGCCCGAAGCAGATCGACCCGGCCAGCGCCGAATAGAACAACAGCGCCAGTGTCTTCTCGCTGCGCGCCAGCACCCGCGTCAGCAGATAATAGGTGACCGTGACCACCACATTGCAGAGCGCGAAGACCACGCCCGCCGGATCGAGCCCGGCGCCCGGTCGCGCGATGAGCACGACGCCGGCAAAACCGCCCAAAGCCGCCAGCCACCCCATGACACCGATGCGCTCGCCCAGCACCGGCCGCGCCAGCAGCACAACCAGGATCGGCGAGAGATAGATGATCGAGGTGGTCTCGGCGATCGGCATCAGTTGCAGGGCCAGGCTGGCAAAGAGCGAGCCGATAGCCAGGCAGACCGAGCGCACCGCCACCGGCCCCCGGCGCCGCACCGTGACCAACTCCCGCCCCCGACTGGGCCCCAGGATGGCCAGCATCAGCAGCGCATGTGTGATGTAGCGGATGGCCGCCACCAGCGGCACGTCATAGGTGGCGATGAGATATTTGTTGGTGGCGTCGTTCGACGCGAACATCAGCGTCGCCACCATGACCAGCGCCATGCCGAGCAGGGGCCGGTTCTCGGTCAGACCCATGGGCGCGCGCGCCGCAGCATCCATTTCCGCGCTGGCATCAGCCACGGCCTCGTCGCTCATCACAGTCTCCAGGAAAGCCCCGGCCGCCCGGCATGGGACCGTCTCGGGACTTCTCATGGCGGGCGACTCGCCAGCGTTGCCGGCCGGCCCAGCATGAGTCTCGGCGGCGATTTGGGCAATAGGCCAAGCGTCGCAAACAGGGTTTCGCTGGCGAAGCGCATTTGCTATCCAGACCCCGTGGTCTCGTAGCTCAGCCGGATAGAGCACAGGATTCCTAATCCTGGGGTCGTGGGTTCGAATCCCGCCGAGATCACCACTTGCCTGGGGATGATGCCATATGCGCCCTGGACCATCATCCCAGCGCGACCAGAATCACACCGGCGGCTACCAGGCCTACGGCCGCAAGGCGGAGAACCGAGACAGGCTCTCCGAACCACGGAATGGCCGTTGCGACGGTCACGACGAGGGATAGGCCTGCGAAAGGTCGATGCGGGCAAGAACCATCAGCCACATCGCCACGCTCAGCCTGAACCAGCCCAGCCCCATCAGGACTGTTGGCGACAGGACGACGGCGAGCACGATCTCTATCGGCCTGCCGCCTCCGACCGCCGCGACGGCGCCCGGTGACATCATCCCGGCTTTCATCAGCGCCTGGGCGGTTGACGAAGGACGATGCTGAGCAGGATCTGGATAATGCTGGCGGCGGGCGTCATGAGCCGAGGACGATAGTGTTGGCGAGTTCACTGGCCATTTGCAGCGTCGCCAGGTTTGACAACCCCCCGAAAATGACGAAGCCGCATGCCACCGCCAGCGCCAGCCAGCGTTGGCGAGAGAACCAGCCAAGCGCCGCACAGGCTATCAGGGCCGGAATGATATGGGCCGCATAGAGGAACGTCACCTGGCCATAGAGCAGATGCAGTGCGCATTGCAGCACGACGAAGCCGCCCTCAGTCAGCAGGACACGGCGC
>CBIGSA010000105.1:0-11019 GCA_966192215.1 uncultured Devosia sp.
CGACGCTGTCGATACCCTCGCCGCCATCCACCAGATCGTTGCCGCCATTGCCGTCGATGGTATCATCGCCGAGCGAGCCGTTGACGATGTCGTTATTGGCTGTGCCGACAAAGCTCTGCGCATCGGCTTCGTCGGCCTGCGTCAGTTCCTCGCCCTGCAGGGTCAGGCCATAGCCGCCGACAGGCCCGACGACTTCGTAGCCGCTGGCATCGATATCGCCGGTAATGCCGTCCAGGTTCACACCGAGCGAACCGCCATCAGCGGCCGTCCAGCCACTGGTGGCGCCGGACACATCGATGCCGACATCGGCGCCGTCGCCCTCGATGGAGAGGCCGGCGATGTCGTTATAGTTGTTGATAGCGACCGGCACCTTGGCGAAGTCGCCGGTAATCACGACATTGTCGAAGCTCACCGTGCCCATGTCGGGTGTGGTCGCGCCGGCATTGAGGTCCGCATTGACCACGCCGGTCAGCTCGAACGCACCAGCCGACAGGGGGGCGGACGTGCCGCCATTGACCGTCACATCGGTGAAGCTGGCATTGCCGGTGAAGCCATAGAGCTTCACTTGTTCGGTATGGCCCCCATTGGCGCCATTGTTGCTGAACACGCCGCCATTGATGGCGATGTCGCCAACGGCGTCATTGGCCAGGAAAATGGCATTGGTGCCGATGCCGCTGAAGTCGACATCGTTGAGCGTCAGGCCGGCCAGCGTACCGGCAGCGTCGGCATGAATGCCGAAATCACCACCGATAACATTGAGGCCGCTGATCGACACCTGGTCGCCAGCCGTACCCGCGAAGGTGATCGCCACCCCCGAGGCCGGGTCGAGATTGACCTCGCCTTCGGTCACGATGGTCACGCCAGACTTGATGATCAGGTTCTCGGTATAGGTGCCCGCCTTGATGACGATCGTGTCGCCATCCACGGCATGGTCCAGGGCTTCCTGGATCGACAGGCCCTCGGCCACCACGAAACGGTGACCCTGAGCGGCATCGACGGATTCCGAGTCCACCGGGCCGGTCACGATCGAGCCGACGCCATCGTCCAGGATCGCCGACGTGGCAAAGGCGATGGCTTCCGCCTCGCTGCCGAAGAAGTGCGAGAAGTCATCGGCGCGGTCACGATAGCTGTCATTGCGCACCACCCAGACCTCGTCACCCAGGATGGCGCTGAAATCGATATCGGTAACGCCGACCAGGTTCGGGCCGTCCTCGTCCGCATAGAGCTTGATGGCTTCACTGGCCGAGTAGCTGCCCAGGAAGGTTACGCCGGACGTGCCTTCGGCCCAGGGCGTACCCTTGCTGTAGATGCCGATTGATCCCCAGCCATTGCCCATGGTGGTGATGTTTTCGAGCGTGATGCCGGTGCTGTCGGACATGGCAATGCCCACGCCGCCGGTTTCGACGCCCGCCGCATTGAAGCCATTCGCAGTCACATTGGTCAGCGTGGAATTATCGACGCCATTGAGGTCGATTTCCGACTTTCCGGCGCCCTTCACGGTGACATTGGAAAGATTGAAATTGGTGAGGAAATCGGCCGGATCGGCAGCATTGTCCGCCTGTACCTTGATGCCATAGCCGGTCACGGCATTTGCATTATACGTCAGGTCGCTGATGGACACATTGTCGGCGGTTACCAGGATGCCGTTGGTTGCGGCGCCCGCGACGATGGTCGTAGCACCCTCGCCCGAGCCCTTGATGGTGATGCTCTGATCGACCGCAAGCGTGCCTACGGCAGTATGCGTGCCTGCCGACAGCAGCACTGTATTGCCCGGGCCGGCCTGATCCACCGCCTGGTTCAGCGTCAGTTCGCTGCCGCCGCCCACGAGGTGGTACACGCCGTCCGTGAATGAAATACGCTCGACGCCGGTCAGTTCGGTATTGAGCCCGCCCGGGCCGGTCAGCAGCCACTTGCCGCCGACAAAGGTCACCGAAACCGCGCCGCTCGCCTGCGCGACGTGAACCGTATCGTCGCCGGAGCCGCCAGAGATAACGTCGGCGCCCGCGCTCGCGAAGATCGCGTCATTGCCTGCGCCGGCCCGAATGGTGTTGTCGCTAGCATTGCCGGTAATTTCGTCGCCGAAATTGCCGCCGACGACATTTTCGACATTGGTCAGGGTCGTATCCAGGCCCGGTGAGCCGTCCAGATGCTGCGCCGCCCCCGCCGCGAGGTCCAAATTGACCCCGGCAGTCGCCCCATTGGCATTGAACGTGTCCGAGCCGGCGCCACCATCGAACGAGTCCGTGCCCGCCGACGCGTAGAACGTGTTGTCGCCGGAATTGCCGATGAACACGTCATCGCCGCTGCCGCCCTCCACATTCTCGATATTCTTCAGCGTATCGTAGCCGGTGGACGAGCCGCCGAAGGCTACGCCATCGCTGGCCGGGGTTGCGCCGAGATTGACATAGACGCCCATGCCCGGATTGTCGGCCACGCTATAGGTGTCCGAACCGGCGCCGCCGTCGATGGTCTGGTTGCCGGGGCCGGCGACGAACAGGTCGTTGCCGTCGGTGCCTGATGTACCCGAGGTGAAGGCCGTCGCGGTACCATCGGTCACGTCGACAAACGTGCCGCCGCCGGACAGCGCCGCATCGCGGGCGGCATCCTCGTCGCTGAAATTCTGGATACCGGTTGGGGTCACGACGAAATAGTTGGCGACGCTGGTTTTGATGCCGCGCTCGCCGAGTTGCAGGTCCTCGGGGCTGAAGCCATAGGCCAGGTCGAAGGCCACGCTCTGGGCCAGCTTGAGGTCTTCGCTCGCGCCTGCTGCACCGGAATAGATGATGCGCGTGCCGAATTCCTGCGCTGCTTCCGAACGCACATCGGCAGTGAAATCGATCTCGCCATAGCCCGGCAACACGAAATCATCGCCGTAGCTGTCGGGGAATCGCGCGGCGCCTGCGCTGTTGTTCAGGTTGCCCAGGATATTGTCGTGGAACGACTGGCCAGGACCGCCGGCGCGCAGCTTCTGGATGTCAAGGATCGGCGGGTTATCCTGCAGGAATTCGACGTAGAGGTCGCCCATCTTGATGAAGGCGAGGTTGATCGCCAGGGCCGCATAGCCGCGGTCGCCCGCCTCGATCACGCCCGCCAGCGACGCAAATTCCGCGCCCAGGGCCGCGACCGCCGTCGTGGCGCCATCGGGAGCCGTGAACGATCCATGGCTGTCATAGCCGACGCCTGAATTCAACGCCCCGCCGGCGGGTGTCCCAGGCGAGTTCGCCATCAGCACATAGAGCGCATCGAGCTGAATCCAGGCTGCTTTGATCTGTTCTGCGGTAACCGACATTTCCAAAACCCCTACAAAACCGGACACAGGGGTACCGTCGGCGCCAAAGGCACACTCCCCCCAATCCCAAACTGGAAAGTTTTATATGTGCTAACTTGGGACAGCGCAAGAAATTCTATTTACGCATCGTTAATAATCCAAGCATCCTCAAAGGATTACATAGCCCAAATGGGCTATTCGATCAGACAAACGATGATTTGACAGGAAATTTTTTGCAGAAGAGGAATGGCAAAAGACTACAATCGGCTCTGGTCTTGGACCGGAACCGATTGGTCAGTGCTCGCCATGAATTTGAAGGGCAATCTTGGAGCTGGCCATTTGTCGTCAAATCAGCATGACGAACTCGGCGCCAGTTACCTTCAGGATTGCTCTCCCCCCGTACAGAACATCAGATTAGTCATAAATAAATGCGTTCTGCAAGGACTTCAGGAACGGCGCGGTCAAGTATTGCAGCATCGTGCGCTCGCCGGTGATGATGGTGACATCCGCCGGCATGCCTGGCGCGAGGTAAACATCGTGCTTGGCCAGCTCCTCCGGGGCGACACTGATCCGTACCTGGTAATAGGTCTGCTGGGTTCGCTCGTCGCGCGTCGCGTCAGCCGCGATCTGCGTCACCGTGCCCGTCAGTGGCAGTGCGTTGCGGTTGGCAAACGGCACCAATGACAGGCGCGCCTCCAGCCCTTCATGCACCACGTCGATGTCGCGCGGCGAGACATGGGCGATGACCTCGAGCACTTCGTCGGCCGGCACGATTTCCATGATCGTCTCCCGCGGCCCCACCACCACGCCGGGTGCGGGGAACGCCAGGCCAATGACCTTGCCATCTGCGGGGCTCACGACCTCGGTTCGATCCAGTATGTCGCGGCTGGCGCCGAGCTCTTCCTCAAGCGCAGCGATCTGGTTGTTGACCTCTGTGCTCTGCTTGGCGACTTCGCTCTGGGTCGCCTCGCGCAGGCGCTGCAGTGTCGCCTGCTTTTCATCGATCAGCTTGACGATTTCCTCCATCTCGGCAGCGTTGCTGCTGATGGCGCCTTCCAGCCGTACCTGTTCGCGCAGTACCGCCTGATGCACAGAGCGGGGGATCAATTGCTCGGCCAGCAAGGCGGTTTTGTCCGCCAGCTCTTCGTCGACAAGCGCCTTCTCGCCCAGCAGCGAGGCCTGTCCAGCCTCCAGCCCTGTCAGCCTGCTCCGCAACTGGGCAATCTGCAGGGCGTTGATACCGTCATCCCCCTCCAGCTTGAGCAGACCCAGGGTGAGTTGCACCTGCTCGTTCCGCAGGAAGGCATCCAGTTCGGAACCTGGTTCCACGACAACCTCCGGCGGCAGCGTGATCGTCTCGGCGCCTGCGGCCTGGGCATTGAGCCGCGCGCGCTGGATGAGCAGTCGCTTCCACCGCTCCTCGCGCTGCGCCAGCGCGGCCTGCGCCTGCACCGGCACCAGCGTCAGCAGAAGCTGGCCCTTGGTCACCATCTGCCCTTCGACCACGTTCATCGAGGCAATGGTCCCGCCGATTTCGTGGCGGATGGGCCGTCGCAGGTCAGGATTGACCAGGCCGGGCGCGATCGCGCCGCTCGACAGCGGCGCCAGCGCCGCCCAGGCGCCGAACAGGCCAAAGAACAGCAGGATGAAGAGGCCCCCGAACAAGGCGGGCCCCTTGAGCAGCTTGCCCACGGGCTCGGGCTGGCGCCATTGGCCGGCATCGGCGGGCTTGGCGACCGCTTTGCCACTCTGGGGAGCCAGTTCCTGGCCGGAAGCGACGGCGCTGATGGCGCTCATGATGCACGACTCCCGTTCGCGCCGGCATCGGCGGCAGCGGCGACCAGCGTGGGCTTGGCGGGCGGCTGTGGCGCCAGTTCGCGCAGCACCTCGTCGCGATCTCCGAATTTCTCGAGCTCCCCATCCCGCAGCACTGCCAGCTTGTCGATCGGCTTGAGCAGCGAGAACCGGTGGCTGACCACGACCACGGTGGCTCCGTCGGCCTTGGCCCGGGCAATGGCCTCCACCAGGGCGGCTTCGCCTTCCTGGTCCAGGTTTGAATTGGGCTCGTCCAGCACGATCAGCCGCGGCGAGCGGAACAGCGCCCGCGCCAACCCGATCCGCTGTCGCTGGCCGCCGCTCAGGAAGGCGCCGCGCGGGCCAAGCTCGGTTTCGTATCCCATTGGCAGCCGCAGGATCATCTCATGGCAGCCCGCCGCACGCGCCGCGGCGATGACTTCCTCGTCCTGCGCGTCACCCAGGCGGGCGATATTCTCCTTCACCGTGCCGGCGAACAGTTCCACCGTCTGCGGCAGGTAGCCGACGGCCCGGCTCACATCCTCGGGGTTGAGCCCCGTAATGTCGGCGCCATCGAGGCGCATCTTGCCCAGCGTCGGGGCGGTGGCGCCCACCATGATGCGACACAGCGTGCTCTTGCCCGAGGCCGAAGGGCCCACCAGCGCCAGCGCCGTGCCGGGTTCCAGCGCGAAGGAGATCCGGTTGAGCACCGGCCGCTCCCCGCTGCGCAAAGCATAGGACACGCCCTCCACCCGCACGTCGCCCGCCACGCCATCGAGACTGATCCGCTCGTCGGTGACCGGCATGTCCTCGAAGAAGGCGCGGACATTCTTGTAGGCGTCGCGCGCCGCCACGAACTGCTTCCAGGAGCCGATCGTCTGCTCGATCGGCGCCAGCGCCCGGCCCAGCACGATCGACGCCGCGATCATGCCACCCGCGCTCATCTGGTTCTGGATGACCAGATACGCCCCCAGCCCCAGCACCGCGCTTTGCACCGCGATGCGCACGATCTTGGAGACATTGGAAATGATCGCGCTGATATCCGACGCACGCTGGCCCGACAGGCCCATATCGTCCACGAAGCGGCGGTAACGCGCGGAAACGGCGCCCTGCATGCCCATGGCATGGACCACTTCCGAATTCTGGATGGCCGCGCTGGCGAATTCGTTCGACAACACCTGCTGGGTGGCCGCCTCGCGCAGCGCCGCGCGCGCCATCGTGTCATTGGCCACGGCCAGCCCGAACAACAGCACGGCCGAGCAGGCGGCCAGCACGCCCAGCCAGGGATGCAGCATGGCGATGATGACGATGAAGAACGGCACCCAGGGCGCATCGAGAAACGGCAGTACAGCCGGGCTACCGATATAGTTGCGCGCCGTATTGAGGTCATCCACCAGCCGGCGCTGGTTGCCCGGGCTGCGACGCGACTGCGCGATGGCCTGGGTCAGCACCGGATCGCGCAGCGTCATGTCGAGATAGCGCCCCACCCGCGTCATCAGGTAGGAGCGCACCCCGTCCAGCACACCCAGCACGGCCAGGGCGAACAGCGCGATCAGGCTGAGGAACAGCAGCGTCTCGACCTGCGCGCTGACCAGCACGCGATCATAGACCTGCATCATGTACATGGGCGAGGTGAGGATGAGGATATTGACGAAGAAGCTGAAGATCAGCACCACGCCGAAGGCCGAGACAAGGTTGCGCGAAACGCCGAGCGCGGCCCACATCGACTTGAAATTCTTCGCCATTCGCCGCGCCCGCTCCTCATCGACGGGCCGGCGACAGGCACGAAATCACTCGCGCCCTTACGCAAAACATGCCCGCTCGCAAGCTGGACATTGCCCTCCGGTCTTCAGCTACCAACTAAAACGCGGAGGAATCAAGTAACGCGATAACGAATGGTAAACCATGACGGCCGGTCTTCTTGCGAAGAACACGCTTGCAGCGCGGGGAACTTTGCCATCGGCGCTTGCCCGGCCGGCACTACCGACG
This sequence comes from uncultured Devosia sp., assembly GCA_966192215.1. Classification (GTDB taxonomy): domain Bacteria; phylum Pseudomonadota; class Alphaproteobacteria; order Rhizobiales; family Devosiaceae; genus Devosia. The sequence goes on from CBIGSA010000105.1 coordinate 7,052, forward strand.
ATCTGTTTCAGTCGCCAGTGCCGCGCAGGAATTCGCGCGCAACAGTCATCACCATGATGCGCAGGTCCAGCCATATCGAGAAGTTCTGGATATAGGCAATGTCGTGGTCAACACGCGCCCGCGCCCGGCTCGCATCCACCGTCGGTCCGCGCAGGCCGTTCACCTGCGCCCAGCCGGTCAGGCCCGTCACCATGTCCAGGCGGAGGTCGTAATAGGGCACCAGGTCGCGATAGGCCATGCCCCCTGCCCGCATGCCCGCCACATGCGGCCGCGGGCCCACCAGGGTCATGTCGCCCTGCAGTACGTTGAACAGTTGCGGCAGCTCGTCGATGCTGGTTCGGCGCAGCAGCCGGCCGAACGGGGTCACGCGCGCGTCGCCTTCCACTGTCTGAGCCACACCGCTCTGGTCGCAGGCGGCCATGTCCATGGTGCGGAACTTGTAGATGCCGAACGACTTGCCGTTGAGGCCCTCGCGAGCCTGCCGGAACAAAGCCGGCCCTGGACTGGTGATCTTGATGACCAGGGCCACGATGATGAGCAGCGGCAGCAGCGCCACCAGCGCCAGGCCCGCGAACAGCACATCCATGGCCCGCTTGACCTTCAGTCGCGCCTGGCGCGATGCGGACATCTCCACCGTCAGCGGCTCGCCAGCGCGCATGGCCAGCGGCAAACCGCTCTGCAGCCTGTTGCGATTGCGTGAAACCGGGCGAACATAGCCCGAGCCGAGATTACCGGCGTCCAGCTCAAAGCCCATCGGCCGCAGCGCCGGATCGGCTCCCATTTCTTTTGCGACGTCTAAGCGGTCCATGGAGATACTCACCTGTAACCAGTCTGAGAAGTCTGACGGCACTCGCAAAATGAAGGCTAACAAAACCCTACCAGCGCCGAAACTATATATAATTCAAGTCTCTAATGCAGTTTACGCATGTCGGGCGCCGGCATTGGCATGGCCGTGGGAAAGACGCCCGGCACACTTTGAGTGCCGGCTGGAATCTTGCGCGGTTGAAAATTCCCAATGGGATGACGCTCACGCCTCACGCATGACATCCACACAAGAGAAAGTCTGGCCTTTGCGGGGCCAGACTGGAATTCTCAGGTAACGGGGCTGGAGGGAACCGGCGTCCCGCTGGTGCCTTCCGGGCCCGGACCGCCTTCAGGGGCAGGCAGGGCCCCGCCAATGGCACCGGAGTCGGGCAGCAGCAGTTCGAACAGGGCGTCGATCGCCGCCTGGAAGGTCACGTCGCCGCCGTTAAGGGCGAACACTTCCTGGCGCGCCTCGGAGAAAGACTGGTTTGCCACCTCGATATCGACGGCAGCCACCAGGGCATCGGCATAGGCCGTAATAGCGGCCTCACAGGCCGCCTCGGTGCCGTCGGGCAGCGAGCAGCTTGCGATCAGGGTAGAATAGAGTCCCTCGAAACCAGGAACGGGGGCGGCCACAGTCCCGGAGGTAGCTCCCAGGCCCAGCGTGCTCGCCGTAGCCACAGCCATGATCAGCTTACGCATATCAAATCCTCACATTAACACCGCAGGAAATACCAATATTGCTACTCCTCCTGGCGGTCAACGAGATGTTTATACTTTCTTTACCAATGGCACAACCTTAGCACCATGAATGTGGTAAATTTGCGCCGGCCGAAAATCCGCAAGGTCGGGTCGCAAACCATTGAAAGACCCCATATTTCTGAGAATTGCCAAAGGAGCATGACATCTGGCATGCGCCCCCGCATGACGAGCCATGCTTTCCACGCATGACAAAGGGCCCGCAGTATTGCTGCGGGCCCCCAAATATTAAGACTGCCTATTTATTAGCCAGCAGTCCAGCGGGTTGGGTTCGGCGAAGACATCGACCGAATATTATAGCCCGAAGCGCGCAACGTCTTGATCGAGTTGGTCAGGTTGTCGAGCACGTAGTCGCCCTGGCTCGTCTTGACCACCAGAACCGCATGGGGCTCGCCCCGGCGGGTATGGGTATAGGCGATGCGCAGTGCGCCGGCCGAGACGCCCTTGCGAATGAGGGCACTGCGCTTGGACAATACGTAGTCCTCGCAGTCGCCGCTGGTCGGGTTCAGCTCCCAGACGTCGGCGGTGTCGCGTTCCGGCCGGATCGAGCGGTTCACGTGACCATTGACCTGCTTGAGCACCGCCATGAGGTTCGGTGTCATGGTCACCTGGCTGCTGCCGCCGCCGGCGCATTCGCTGCGGTTCTTGGCGCAGAAGAACTGCATCGACAGCGGCGTGATCGCGGCGGTCTGGGTAACGAGGTCGAAGGTGACGACCTTGCCATGGTTGCTGTAGGCGGCAGCGCCGCCGGTGGAGAACAGGCTGACGGCCATGGTCAGGCCCGTCATCACTGCTGCAAATTTGGTGTTCATATGCCATCCCCTGATGAACTGATGCCATCAGGATGCGCGCAGCCGATTGCTGCCGAATTCGAAAATTCGGTACAATTTTATTCAATTGCCAGGATTCCGGTCCCGGCTGTGTCCTGCTGGTAGGCCGCTTGATCGTCCACCGGGTTGAAACCGGCGTCGCAATTCGGCTCAAGCTCGCGACAAACTTGATTCAATTGCCACCATCCTCGGCGGGCCGGCGAGGCGCCCTCGCGGCTGGCACCGGCGCGCGCCGCATGGTAGGCAGGCGCAATTCCCCGACCGGAGAGCGTTCTTGTCCAGCCAGCCCACCGATCGCATTCACTTCGTGACCAATGGCACGCCCGATGCGGATGCCGCCGCCGCGCGCCTGCGCGCACGCTATGGCGACTATCCGCTCGACGATGCCGATATCGTCGTCGCACTGGGCGGCGACGGCCTGATGCTGCAGACCCTGCACCGCGTCATGCGGTCGGGCACTCCGGTCTATGGCATGAACTTCGGCTCGGTGGGGTTCATGATGAACGCCTTCTCCGAAGACGATCTGATCAATCGCCTGGCCTCGGTACAGCGCACGCGCATCTATCCCCTGTCCATGCAGGTACTCGACGTTTCCGGACGCAGCCAGCAGGCCTTGGCCCTCAACGAGGTATCGCTGTTCCGCTCGACCTATCAGGCTGCCAAGATCCAGATCATCGTCGACGGCGAAACCCGGCTCGATGAACTGATCTGCGACGGCGTGCTGCTCGCCACCCCGGCCGGCTCAACCGCCTACAATCTCTCGGCCCATGGCCCCATTCTGCCCATCGAGGCCGAATTGCTGGCGCTGACCCCGATTTCGCCCTTCCGCCCCCGCCGCTGGCGCGGCGCCATTCTCTCCAACCGGGCAGAAGTCAAATTCATCACTCGCGAGGCCGGCAAGCGCCCGGTCAGCGCCGTGGCCGACAATGTCGAATTCCAGAACGTGCTCGAAGTCACCGTCCGCGAAGACCGCACCCACGCCGTCACCCTGCTCTTCGACCCGGGCACCAGCCTCGAAGAACGCGTCCTGAGCGAACAGTTCAGGTTCTAGGCCGCCGGCAGGGCCAGTCTGGGCTCTGCGGCCGGCAGCGCCATTGGTGTTGTGGCCTCCCCGGCAAAGGCGGTCATCACGCCGCGCGCCGCCTTGCGGGCCAGGAGGATATTCTGCTCGCTGAGATAGGCGAAGGCTTCTTCCAGCTCTTCGGGGATCACCCCGCCATGTTCGGCGATCAGTTCCTCGGTCAGTGCGGTTACCACATAGTGGCGCGCGGCGGCGTCGTCGGCCAGGTCGCTTGCCCTCGCATGCAGCACCAGCCGGGCGAGCAGGTTCCGCACGCCCTCCCCCAGTCCGCACCGCGCCAGCAGCGCGTTGAGCGCCGGCCGGCTGCCGCTTTCAAGCAGGCTGAACACCTTGCCTCGTGGCGCCTGCGCCAGTTCGGCCAGGCATTCGGCAAAGAACATCACGTGGCCCGTCACCACCGCATGGAGCAGCACCCGCGTGTTGACCCGGTCCGCACCGATCAGATCGGCCACATAGCCCGCCGCCCCCGCGCGCACCGCCTCGCGCTCGCCGAT
>CBIGSA010000106.1:0-10903 GCA_966192215.1 uncultured Devosia sp.
GTGCTGATCGATTCGATGAGTCTGGAATTCATGGGCGGCTCCGAGATCGATTTTGTCGACGACCTGATCGGGCAGAGCTTCCAGATCAAGAACCCGAATGCCGTGGCCTCCTGCGGCTGCGGGACGAGTTTCGCCGTCTAAAGCATTGAAATCCTGACGACCAGGCCATAGCGTCTCGCCAACGAGGGAGAGACGCATGGGCCTGGGTGAACGCGTGGATGCGGCAGTGGATGCCGCGCTGGGGCAGCGCATTGTGGGCTGCGTCATCCTGATCAAGCGGGACGGCGAGGAGATCTACGCTCGCGCCGCGGGACTGGCGGACCGCGAGGCCAATGTGCCGATGCGGCGCGAGGCGATCTTCCGGCTGGCTTCGGTGACCAAACCGATCGTGGCGACGGCCGTCTTGCGGCTGGTGGATCTTGGCCTGATCGGGCTCAATGACAGGGTGACGCGGTATCTGCCGTGGTTCACGCCTGATAATCCCGATGGCAGCAAGGCCGATATCCGTATCCGGCACCTGCTGAGCCATACGTCGGGGCTGACTTATGGCAATGTGCCAGCCGATGCCAGCGGAGGTCTGTCGGGGCCGCTCAATTCACTGACCGAGTCACTGCAAAACATTGCCAGGGTGCCGCTGGCCTTCGCGCCAGGGACCGGCTGGGACTATGGCACCAACATCGATGTGCTGGGCGGGGTGCTGGCTGCAATCAACGGCTCCAATGTCGAGGATGCCATCAGCCGTTATGTGACCGGACCTCTTGATATGGCCGATACGCATTTCTTCGTGACGGACAGGGACAGGCTGGCCACGCCCTATGCGGATGGCTCCCCGCCGGTGCGCATGGGTGAGCCGCATGCGGTGGCCGACCGCTATGGGACCACGGTGTTCTCGCCATCGCGCATTCTCAATCCGGCGGCGCCACAGAATGGCGGGGCGGGCATGGCGGGAACGGCCGACGACGTCATGAAGATGCTGGAAGTCTATAACGGCAATCCGGGCCTGCTGGCCCCGAAGACGGTGGCAGCGGCGCTGAGCAACCAGATCGACGACCTGCCCCGGCGCGCGGTGGATGCGGGCAAGCGTTTCAGCTTCATCGGGGCGCTGCTGGATGACCCCAAGGCCGCCAACAATCCCTGCCCGGCCGGTACGGTGGACTGGGGCGGTGCGTGGGGGCACAACTGGGTGGTCGACCCGGTGAACCGGATGACAATAGTGGTCTGCACCAATACGACATTCGAGGGCTGCAACGGACCGTTCCGCGACGATATCCTGAGGGCAGTCTACGCCTGAGCGGTTGCCCCCTACCCGGCCGGCGGTTAGCGTGCGGGCAACGGAGACTCGTCATGCGCATCGCCACCTGGAACATAGCCGGTATCAAGGCCCGACTCGAACTGCTGCTGAAGTGGCTGAGCGAGGAAAAGCCCGACATCGTCGTGTTGCAGGAAATCAAGACCGTGGACGAGGCCTTTCCACGACTCGAGATCGAGGCGCTGGGCTACAATATCGAGACGCATGGGCAGAAGAGCTGGAATGGCGTGGCCATCCTGTCGTTGCTGCCGTTCGACGAGGTATCGCGCGGGCTACCGGGCGATGATAGCGACGAACAGGCGCGGCTGATCGAAGGCGTGTTCTCGGTCGAGACCGGGGCCATCCGTGTCTGCGGCATCTACCTGCCCAATGGCAATCCCGTGGACAGCGAGAAATTCCCCTACAAGCTGGCCTGGATGCGGCGGCTTGAAAGCTATGTGGAAGGCCGACTGGCGCTGGAGGAACCCTTCGTGCTGCTGGGGGACTTCAACATCATTCCCGGCCCCATCGATGCGCATAACCCCGAAGGGTGGTGGGGCGACGCGCTCTACCGGCCGGAAAGCCAGGAGCGCTGGCGGGCCCTGTGCAATCTGGGGCTGACGGATGCGCTGCGGGCGACCACGTCGGAGCCATCCTATACGTTCTGGGATTTCCAGGCCGGAGCATGGCGGCGCAATGCCGGCATCCGCATCGACCACCTTCTGCTGTCACCCCAGGCGGCGGACCGGCTGGAGGCCGTTACGGTCCACAAGGACGTGCGCGGTTGGGACAAGCCAAGCGATCACGTGCCGGTGGAGGGGGAGTTCCGGTTTTAGGACTGGTGCCACGCCCTCGTGGTTCGAGGCTCGCGAAGAGCTCGCACCTCACCATGAGGGCTACCGTGGCCGGAATTGGAAGTAGCCTCATGGTGAGGCGGGAGCGCAGCGACCCTCGAACCACGAGGCGTGGCACCGGCGGGAGGCCTACCGCTTCTTCCCGCTCCGTCGCACCAGTTCATCCCGCAAAAACCGTAGATCTTCAGCATCGAGCTTGCCGATATCGGCCGCCAGCCGGTTGGTCAGCTCCGTCGCTTCGGGAACTAATCCCCCTGTATCGATGGTCACCTTGGGGTCGCTCATCTCGGCCAGGCGCTGCAGTTCCTCGGCCTCGTCCCAGATGACGTTGAAGAATGCGATCATGCGGTGCAGCAGGAAGCCCGTGGGCCGACCGCGTTTGCCGTGCTCCAGCGCCGAGAGATAGGCGCTCGACACATTCAGCGCCGCCGCCATTTCCTTGAGAGAAATGCCCCGCGCCTCGCGGAGTTCCCGTATCTTTGCACCCAATGGTGTCATGCGCGCCGCAGGCGCACATACCACGCCCCCTCTCCGCCATGGCCGCGCGCCGCTACGCTCCAGCCCGAAACCATGGGCGCCAGGCTTGGCTCGTTAAGCCAGACGGGCAGCATGGTGCGCAACACGCCGCGCTCGGTCATGGCGGCGATATAGTCGTTGTCGGTCTTGATGCCTTTGCCGGTAATGACCAGCAGCGTCCGGTCCCCGCGGCTGAAGCGGGCATGGATGAAATGATGCAAGGCCGAGCGCGCCTCATTCTGCGTCATGCCATGGAGGTCTATGCGGCCATCAATGTCGATGCGGCCCCGGCTGACCTTACGTCGCGTGGCGGGGTCGACCGTCTTGTCGGGCAAGGCGGCGGAGGGCAGGGGCGCCTGATAGGGCGGCAGGAAGGGCTTTTTTACCGGCTGGCGCCTGGGCGGCGTCTTGGTGGTCACCGCCACCGGCGCGTCCTCCTCGGCCGGCAGCGGCAGGGGACCGAATTTCAGCAGCCTCTTGCGCCGGAGCGGATCGACGGTCGCGGCAACAGCGGTCCAGAGGTGAAAATCGTGCGGCAGGCGCTTTGGATCACGCTTGGACATGTTGTGGACTGAGGCCCGGGCCGCTTTGCTAGGTTCAGTCGAGCTGGCTGGTCGTCACGACCTTCCAGTTGGGGTCGCGCGACTTGGGATTGCGGGCGAAAGTCCATTCATCGGCAATGGTCTGCACCTGGTCTGCATTGCCATCCACCAGGTTTCCATCCTTGTCGCGGGTGGCAGACACCACTTCGGCGTGGAAGCGCACGGTGACCAGCACATTCTTGCGGTCATATTCGGCTTCGGAAATTTCCACCTTGGGCAGGCCGACAAAGGTGAAGTCCACCGCCTGGCCCGCCGCCTCGCGCTCGGCAATGGCGCGCTGGAAGCCGTCGAACACGTCCTTTTCGAGGAGATTTTTCAGCGTCTGGCGATCGCCCGCGGCATAGGCGGTGACGATCATCTCATAGGCCTGCTTGGCGCCATCGAGGAAGCTCTTGGGCGTAAAGGTCGGGTCGGCCTCGACCACGGCCTTGAAGCCGGCAGCCAGTTGCTCGTCGCCATGGGAGAACTGCTCGATTTCGGCCTCGGTCTTGCGGGCGCGGCGCTCGTCATCGAGATCGGGCGCTGCAGTGCCGCGCGGGCGCAGGGGCACAACGGTTTCCTCCGCCGCCTCGGCCGTTGCCGGCTTGCGGCGCTCGACAGGCGGGCGTTCATTGCCGGTCCTGGTGCCCAGCACCGAGCGCAGGCGGAACAGTACGAAGACCGCCACGGCAATTACGACGAGGGTTGGCAGATCGAAAAATTCATCCATTGCGCAATGCACCTTACCTGAGCGCGCCGGAGAAAATCGACGCTATGGCGCTCGTTGAGCGCACTAATCGGCCTATATATAGGCAAAGCCTCACCCCAAAACCAGTTCACGATGGGGCGAGAACGCGTTTTGCCGCAGTGGCAGGAAGAAGGAAACCCAGACCTTGGCACGATTTTTCGCTCTCGGGCTCATTGCCCTGCCGATCATCGAGATCGCCATTTTCATCAAGGTGGGGCAGACGATCGGCCTGTTGCCGACGCTGGCACTGGTCATCGGCGCCGCCATGCTGGGCGGGCTGCTGCTGCGCCAGCAGGGCCTGTCGGTGCTGGGACAGTTGCGCGACAACGTCAATACCGGCCGCATGCCGGGCCGCACCATTGCCGATGCGATGATGATCGGCGTGGCAGCCCTGTTCCTGGTGCTCCCGGGCTTCCTCAGTGACTTCGTGGCTTTGGCCCTGCTGCTGCCGCCCGTCAGGAGCTGGCTCTATGCCGCACTGGCCAGCCGGGTGACGGTGGTGGATACGACCACCACCTGGCGCCGCCGCGACCCCTCGTCGGGCCGTATTGAAGGCACGATCGATCTCGACGAGGACGCCTATCGCCCCCACTAGCGGACAAGTAGCATTCCCTTGCCGGAAACGCTCCGAATGGGCGCCAGCCTTGTCGCCTCAAGGCAAAGATGCTAGCCACCCCGGCAACAATCACCGCAATATTCCTCGTTAAGGATTTCAAGACATGGCTGACGAAACCCAGGGCGGCGCAGCCCCCCAGGCTGTGAACCTGCCCTCGATGAACCTGGTGGGCCAGTATATCCGCGACCTCAGCTTCGAAAATCCGGGCGCTCCGGGCTCGATCATGGCCGGCGGCGCCAACCCGGCCTTCAATGTCTCCATTTCGGTGGGCGTCAAGAAGCAGGCCGATGACATTTATGCAGTCGAGCTGACGCTCAATGCCAAGGCCAACCGCGAAGAGACCGTGCTGTTCAACGTCGAGCTGGTCTATGGCGGCGTGTTCCGCCTCAAGAATGTGCCGGAAAACCAGCTCAGCCAGCTGCTGATGATCGAATGCCCGCGGCTGATCTTCCCGTTCGCACGGCAGGTCCTGGCCTCGACCACCCAGCAGGGCGGCTTCCCGCCGCTGATGATGGAACCGGTCGATTTCGCCGCTATCTATCGGCAGAACCTGGCCAAGCTCGCCGCCGCCCAGCAGCAGGGCACGTCGCCCCTGACGGCCGCCGCAGCCGAGACCGACAAGCCGAACTGAGTTTCGATCCAGTACAAGCCATCGGGCCCCGCCCAGCGCGGGGCTTTTTCATTCGGCCGCTACGCCGGTCTCGGCGCCGTAGCGGGCCCAGATGGAATCCGCGCCCAATGTCGCCACCAGCTTGTCATGCGCAGCAATTTCGCTCTGGCTGATGCGCGGCGGCAGGGGGACCGGACGGGGCAGTGCGACCACGCGGGCCGCAATGGCCTCGGCACCCGAAACGCGGCTTTCGGCCACCAGGGCCAGGCTCACCTGCTTGCCGCCGATCAGCTCGAGATAAACTTCGGCCAGGATCTCGCTGTCGAGCAGGGCGCCATGCAGCGTGCGGCGGGAATTATCGATACCGTAATGCTTGCACAGCGCATCCAGGCTCACCCGGGCGCCCGGATGCTTGTCGCGCGCCAGCATGACTGTATCGATGACCTCATTGGTCAGCGGCCGACGGCCGGCGCGTTCCAGCTCGGCATTGAGGAAGCCGATATCGAAAGCGGCATTGTGGATGATCAGCCGCGCATCGCCCAGGAAATCGAGGAATTCCTGCGCGACGGCTCCAAAGAGCGGCTTGTCGACGAGGAATTCATCGCTCAGTCCATGCACGCGAAAGGCCTCTTCCGGCATGGAGCGCTGCGGATTGATATAGACGTGGTAGTGCCGGCCGGAGGGAATGTGATTGATCAGCTCGACGGCGCCGATTTCGACCAGCCGGTCACCCGTGGCGGGCGAAAGGCCGGTGGTTTCGGTATCGAGCACGATCTCGCGATTCAATGTTCTGGCCCTTTGACTCGGAGCTTTGCCACCAGAGCGGCGACCTGACCGACCGTCTGTTCGAGCGGCATGCCCGTATCGAACAGATAGTCGGCACGAGCCTTCTTTTCGGCCTGTGGCATCTGTCGGGCAAGGATGGTGTCGAGCTTTTCCCCGGTCATTCCCGGCCGGGCCAGCGCGCGCTGGCGCTGGATAGTTTCGTCGACCCAGGTGACGCCGACTGCATCGAAACCATAATCGTAGCCGCTTTCGAACAAGAGCGGCACTTCCACCACGGCCAGCCTGTGGCCGGCCGCCTCGGCCCCGTCCATGAAGCGGGCAATGCGGGCGCGCACCAGGGGATGAACCACGGCTTCGAGCCGTTTGAAGCCGGTGGGATCGGCCGCAAGCCGTTGCGACAGAAGGGTTCTGTCGATTTTCCCGTCCGTGGTAACTCCGGGGAAAAGCGCCTCGACCGGCGCCACCGCCTCGCCCTCATAAAGCTCGGCCACCGCCTCGTCGGCGGAAAAGACCGGCACGCCCAGATCGGCAAAAGCCCTCAAAACGGTGGATTTTCCCGTGGCGATGGAACCGGTCATGCCCAGGCGCCACATGGTCAATGCCCCAATGTCGCTTCAACACGGGCACGCAGTTCCGGCGTCACTGTGGGTCGCGTGCCGAACCAGGCCTCGAAACCGGGCACGGCCTGATGCAGCAGCATGCCCAGGCCATCGACGGTCTTGAAGCCATGCGCGGCCGCCTCAGCCAGGAGCGGGGTCATCAGCGGCACATAGACGATATCGGTAACCAGTGTCCGCTCGGGCAGCAGGGAAAAATCGAGCCAATCGAAGCGCGTGCCATGCATGCCGATTGAGGTGGTGTTGATGACTATGCCGGTGCGCGGCGCCAGTTCAGAAAATTCGTCGAAGCCATGCGCGGAGAACGGGCCTTCGATTTCGTCTACCAGCGCCTGGGCGTTGGCCAGGGTCCGGTTGAGGATATGCACCTTGCCGCCATTGCGGCGCTGCAGGGCCACCAAGACGGCCCGTGCGGCACCACCGGCGCCGATTACCATGGCATCGGCGGGCCCGTCGGACCAGCCGGGCACTGCGGCATCGAGATTGCCGAGAAAGCCGAGATAGTCGGTATTGCTGCCGAACACCTTGCCGTCACGAACAACCAGCGTATTGACCGCGCCAATGGTGCGGGCAAGCGGATCGACCTCGTCGCACAGGGCAAAGACCGCTTCCTTGTGGGGAATGGTGACATTGCCGCCGGCGAATTCGCCGCTACGCAGCCGCTCGAAGAAGGCCGGTAAGTCAGCGGGCGCCACATCGATCGCCTCATAGCTGCCGTCTATGCCGTGCTCCGCCAGCCAGGTGCCATGGATCAGCGGGGAGCGGGAATGGTTGATCGGATGGCCGATAACGAAGGCTTTGGTGGTCACTGCAGGGTCTCGGGAGCAAAGGCGCGCAAGGCGGCGAGGAGCGGCAGCAGCGGCAGGCCCAGAATGGTGAAATAGTCGCCAGTGACGGTCTCGAACAGGCGGATGGACGGCCCTTCGAGCCGATAGCCACCGACCGAAGACAAGATGGTATCACCCTCGCGGGTAAGCACGTCATCGCGCTCGTCCAGCGAGAATTCACGCATGGTCAGCTCCGCCGTCTCGACGTCGGACCATAGCAATTCACCATCGCGCACCAGCGCCACCGCGGCATGGAGGCGATGGGTCTTGCCACGCAAATGGTCGAGCTGGGCGGCAGCGGCCGCGCGGTCGGCCGGCTTGTGCAAAAGCTCGGCGCCCAGGCTCAAAGTCTGGTCGGCACCGATAACAATTGCGCCGGGATTGCTCGCTGCAACGGCCGCCGCTTTCTTCTGGGCCAGCAGCAGGGCGACGTCGCGGCCATCGCCACCGGCAGCCAAAGCGGTCTCTTCCAGCCCACGCTCATCCACACTGGCGGGCTGACACGAAAAGACGAGTCCGGCCTGCTCCAGCAGGGCTTTGCGGGTGATGCTCTGGCTGGCAAGGATCAGCATGGGGACGATGTTTTCCACACTGTCATCCCCAGCTCAAGCCCGACCTGTGACTAGGACTCATGGTTTTGCCCCACGCTCCGATTTGTTCGACCTGGTTATCGAAACATTAACAATTGGACTCCGCACCCGCCCGGCAACCGGATCTGGATAGGTCTGGGGATAACCCGCAGGTGTCCCGGTCGGAATGCCAAGCGGTTTTGCACAGTGCCCGGCGAATCATTGACACCGGAGTCACCTCGTTAAGGCTTGCTTAACCATTACGGCGCCGAGGTGGCCCGGACCATCCACAGCATCTGTTAACACCTCGTTTACCATAGGCCTGCGCCTTTGTGCCGCCATAAGGGCGATTGTGGATGGCAATGAATTGGCTCAAAACACCGCCATGATAATACTGATACGAAGTCAGAAAGACTCTTTAGGGGTTTGGAAGGGAAGGGTGACGTGACCCAAAAGCCCCTGCTCGCCACGGTGCTGGGCCAACGCCAGGAGCGCCCGCCGATCTGGATCATGCGCCAGGCCGGCCGCTACCTGCCCGAATATCGGGAAGTCAGGACCAGAGCGAAGAATTTCCTCGAGCTCTGCTATTCGCCCGATCTCGCCACCGAGGTAACGCTGCAGCCCTTACGGCGTTTCGATCTCGATGCGGCCATCCTCTTCTCCGACATTCTCGTCATCCCCGATGCATTGGGCCAATCCGTACGCTTCGAAGCGGGCGAAGGGCCCATCCTCGATCCGGTGAGCGTTGAGAGCATTGCCGGGCTGGGGAAGGACAGGAGCGCGTTGGACCATCTTGCGCCTGTCCTGGAGACGGTGCGCCGTTTGCGGGCGGCCCTGGCCCCGGAAAAGACCCTGATCGGCTTCTGCGGCTCTCCCTGGACCGTGGCGACCTATATGATCGGCGGTCGTGGTTCGCCTGACCAGGCCGCGGCCCGTATCTTCGCCCTGCGCCATCCGGAGGCCTTTGCCGCTTTGCTGGATGTGCTGATCGAAACCAGCGTCGATTATCTGGTGGCGCAGCTCGAAGCCGGCGCGGATGTGGTGCAGCTCTTCGAAAGCTGGGCGCTTAATCTCGACGATGCGGCTTTCGCCGCGCAGGTGATCGAACCCAATCGTCGGATCGTCGAAAGCGTTCGGGCCAGAGTGCCCAATGCCCCGATCATCGGCTTTCCGCGCGGTGCTGCGGGGAATCTGGCGCGCTATGCGGCCGAGACCGGCGTCAACGCGTTGGGGCTCGACTATGCGACCCCACTCGATTTCGCGGCCAAACACCTGCCCGCATCGCTGCCGGTGCAAGGCAATCTCGATCCGCTGCGCCTGGTGGCCGGTGGGGCCCAGCTCGATGAGCGGGTGGACCAGATCATTGCCGGTTTTGCTGGCCGGCCGCATGTTTTCAATCTCGGCCATGGCATCGTACCGGAAACGCCGATCGCACATGTCGAACGGCTGGTGAACCGGGTCAAGAACGGTTAGCGATCACGCGGGCTGTTGAGGAGTCGCGAGCATGTATGAATGGGTCAAGGCGTTGCATGTCATTTCGGTTATCGCCTGGATGGCCGGCATGATGTATCTGCCTCGCCTTTTCGTCTATCACGCGCAATCGCCGGTCGGGTCGGAGAAGTCCGAAACCTTCAAGGTCATGGAGCGCAAGCTTTATCGCGGCATCATCACCCCGGCGATGGTCGCTACCTGGATTTTCGGCCTGTGGCTGGCATTCGGCTTCGGTATTGTCGATTTTTCCATGGGCTGGATGTGGCTCAAGGCAGCGATGGTCCTGGCGCTGAGTGGCGTGCATGGCTGGTATGGGGGCCTGCTGCGCAAGTTCCAGAATGACCAGAATACGCGTCCGCACACTTTCTACCGCGCCATCAACGAAATCCCCTTCGTCATCGCTATCGTCATCATCATCGCAGTGATCGTGAAGCCGTTCTGATTTGTCCATCTAATGCGCGTTAGCCTCGGGCTCGACCCGAGGACCCTGCAGCTGCATTTGAGGTGTGAAGTTTCACGTGAATCTGGGCCAACCCACATCCTGCGACGGTTTTCGTCCTTGAAACCGCTGCCGGATCGCGCTACATGCCTTTCAACGCATCCCAATCATAGCTGACCTCCCCGGTCGCTGCGCGGTGCCTACCCCTCCCAAATTATCGCCTCAACGACGATTACCGTTTCCCAATAGGGTCTCCCGCTACATGCAGAATATGAAGCTCAGCGAGCTCAAGGCCAAATCCCCGGCCGAACTCCTGGTGTTCGCTGAAGAACACGAGGTCGAGAATGCCTCGACCATGCGCAAACAGGAATTGATGTTTGCCATCCTCAAGGAGCTCGCCGCCCAGGAAGTCGACATTACCGGGGAAGGCGTGGTCGAAGTCCTGCCCGACGGTTTTGGCTTCCTGCGTTCCCCGGACGCCAACTATCTTCCGGGCCCAGACGACATTTACGTCAGCCCCTCGCAAATCCGTCGCTTTGGTCTTCGCACCGGCGACACGGTCGAAGGCCAGATCCGGTCTCCCAAGGATGGCGAACGTTATTTCGCGCTGCTCAAGGTCAACACGATCAATTTCGAAGATCCTGAGGCGGTGCGCCATAAGGTCAACTTCGACAACCTCACCCCCCTTTATCCCGAAGAACGGCTGCGCATGGAGCTGCCCGATCCGACGCTGAAGGATCGCTCGGCGCGGCTGCTTGATCTGGTGGCGCCGCTCGGCAAGGGCCAGCGCGCGCTGATTGTTGCGCCGCCGCGCACCGGTAAAACCGTACTGTTGCAGAATATCGCACAGTCGATCGCCACCAATCACCCCGAATGCTACCTCATCGTGCTGCTTATCGATGAGCGCCCTGAAGAAGTGACCGACATGCAGCGCTCGGTGCGCGGCGAAGTCATTTCGTCG
>CBIGSA010000107.1:0-10898 GCA_966192215.1 uncultured Devosia sp.
GGCAAAGGCCCGGCCATCCTCCTCGATATTCGGGCAGGAGATATTGGCCTCGATGGCCGCGATTCCAGGCTGGTCGAGCCGCGCGGCCACCTTGGCAAAATCCTCCACGGTCGGCGCGGAAATAGAGACCACCAGCGGGCTGTCATACTGCCGATAGAAGGGCAGCGTTTCAGCCAGGAAGTGATCAATTCCCTTGGAGGGAATGCCAATCGAATTGAGCAGGCCATTGCCGAGCTCGGCTACGCGCGGCACCGGATTGCCGCTGCGAAGTTCGGCCGTAATCGTCTTGGTGACCATGGCGCCGAGACGATTGTAATCGACGACGCCTGCCAGACCTTCGGCAAAAGTGCCCGAAGCCGGCATGACCGGATTGGCGAGCGTCAGCCCACCGATATGGACCTTCATATCTACCACGAGACGGCCTCGTTCAGATCGAAGACCGGGCCGTCCCAACAGACACGGCGGCTGATGGTCTCGCCCTCGACATTGAAGTTGCGCACGCAGCAGAAGCACATGCCCAGGCCGCAGGCCATCTGCTGTTCCATGGCGACCTGTCCGGGAATGCCCAGTTCGCGCGCCAGCTTCTGCATGACCAGCATCAGCCGGTTGGAGCCGCAGGTGAAGAATGCGTCGGCGCGGCCTTCGTGTCGATAGCTGCGCAGCATGGCCTCGACCGTGTCCACGCCGCTCGTACCCTCGCTATCCAGGATCACTTCGGTGCGGGCGCCGATCGCCTCGAAACGATCCAGCGACACCACCTGTTCGCGGCCACGGGCACTGATGATTGCGGTGACGCCTATGCCCGCTTCCGCTGCGAGCTCGGCCAGCGGCGCCAGCGTGGCAAGACCCACGCCGCGGCCCAGCACGACGATGTTGCGCCACGCGGGTTCAAGCACAAAACCCTTGCCCAAGGGGCCGAGCAGGCGGGTGCGCATGCCCGGTTGAAGCGTTGCAAGGCCGCGCGTGCCGGCGCCGGTGACCTTATAGAGGAACTCCACCTCGCCGGCCTGCGGGTCGGCAAGGTATGTACTCATCGGCCGGCGCAGGTAGGGCTGATCCTCGCCGGCCGTGGGGCACTCGATGTTGAAGAACTGGCCAGCCTGCGCTGTGGCCGCAGGGTAGGGGACCGTAAGTCGAATGCGCTTGTATTCCGCATTGACCCAGTCGTTGAGGAGGACCTCACCCAGCACATCGTCATAGGACGGCCGCCCCGAAGCCGGCATATTCGTCGGGGAATGCGTCCGCGTCACATCAGATAGTCTCATTTTTGAGACGATCTCAGACCAGAGGTCCGTTGTCAACGCTATGCTGTGGCGATGCTAGTTCGGCGAGGCATCCAGAATACGCCGCAGGATGCGGGCGCCGTCGCCACCCTTGTGGGCGCCTTCCCATTGGGCATGGAACGTGCGCTCGAAATGGCGCACCGCATCGGGAGCGGAGGTCACCAAAGCAATGCCCGAGGTAACGTTGGGCTGATCGCCGAGCCGGTAGGGGCTGAGACTGACCGATGACATGCTGGGCCGCTCATAGACCTGAAAGGTCTGGGAGGGTGGTTGGCCATCGACGACACCCACCTGGGTGCCGATCGGCTGGCGCAGCATCAGGTCGTGCAGCCGCTCCACTTCGTGGCGGGCGGCGCGCCGGCGTTCCTCAAGCACATTCTCGGGCAGATCGAAGCGGCCGATCAGGCCCAGCCGGAGAAAGCGCTCGATATCCTGCGATCCGACGAGGCTGACCACGGGAACCCTGCGGCGACTGGCAGTCGCGCGCCGTTCCTCGAGCAGTTTCATGATCGCGTTGACGAAATCCATGCGCTGCTCGCGATCGGGCGCGCCGTCGGGAATGGCCTCCACCAGCATGATGCGCAGGTAGCTCATGTAATCGTCCGACATGATCAGCCAGGACATGGGGGAGAAATTGCCCAGGAGCTGGATGGAATCCTCCTCGAGCTGGCGCATGCGCTCGAAGAAGGCGATCGCATTATCATAGTATTCAACGCCCACGCCCAGCATGGAGGGCAGCGAAACATCGAGCAGCGTCGAGAGCGCGCCCAGGATCTGAATCTTGACGATCTCGCCCTTTTCCAGCCGATAGACTGCGGCGCGCGAGATGCCCAATTGCTGGGCCACATCCTCCGCGGTCAGGTTGCGGCCGAGGCGATAGGCCCGGAGCCGCTGGCCGACCTCTTCGAATTCATTCGGCATATTCCACCCTTGCGAGTCGTCTAATTTTTGATACAATTCCTCTTTGCACCGCGCTTGCTGGGCTCGTGCAATCGGAGCGGAGAGTGATCATGGAAGAGTTGTCCATCTGGCTGGAAGAGCAGAGTGGCGGCATGCGGACCTATCTCGAATTCCAGCAGAAGGTTTCAATACTGTCCAAAAGCGATGCCTCCAATGGCGCACTATATGCGCTGATGGGCCTGGTTGCCCAACGATTTTACCAGGCCTATGACGGTGAACCGCTGCCGGTGGATGCCGCCAATGAAGCGCTTGCCCGGTTGCGTGCCGTCGTCGCCGATGCCCAACGCGCCATGCGATCCACAGCACAGGATCAGCTGCGTTTGCTCAATGAGCTTGCGGGCCTGGAACTGGTGGCGCGTCGCATTTATTCGATGCAGTAGATGGAGCCTGCTCCGGGAGCGCCGCCGGAGGTGCACCGCGCGCAATGCGCCTGCGGACAGCTGGCTGTTCTATGCCTCGGGAAGCCCATCAAGGTCTCCGTTTGCCATTGTACGGCATGCCAACGCCGGACAGGCGCCCCCTTCGGCGTTGCTGCATTTTTCGCTGACGAGGCGCTGTCGATCACTGGCGAAAGCGGGCTTTATGCGCGGAAGGCCGATAACGGCCATGACGTCGTCCATCACTTCTGCCCCAATTGCGGGTCGACGGTGTTCTGGAAACCTTCCCGCATGCCCGGCCTGACGGCAGTGGCGAGCGGATCGTTTGCCGAGCCCGCATTCGAGGCGCCCACCCAGCAGGTGTTTGTCGCAACGCGCCACCTCTGGCTGGATCTGCCTTTGCCCAGCCGATGATCGCCTCGGGCCGCCAAAATCCCGCGCCAGCTTCGCGCTGCGCGCGCAATGGAGGAGGGAATGGCGGTGCTGAATACTGACCGTATGGAACAGCGAGTGGCCGGCATCGTCCGGGAGGCCGCCGAACAGGCCATCCTGCCGCGATTTCGCCAATTGCTGGAGACGGAGGTCGAGGAAAAGAGCCCCGGCGAACTCGTCACCATCGCCGACCGCGAAGCCGAGGTCCTGATTTCCCGGCAATTGCTCGACCTGCTTCCCGGTTCCAGCGTAGTGGGAGAAGAAGCGGCGGCCGCCAATTCTTCATTGCTTAACGGGGTTGGCGCCGGCTCTGTCTGGCTTGTTGACCCCCTGGACGGCACCAGCAACTTCGTTCAGGGCCGCCCGGAATTCGCTGTCCTCGTGGCGCTGCTGCAGGATGGCGAAACCGTTGCCTCCTGGCAATTTTCTCCGGCCACCGGCGCGCTCCATACTGCCCGGAAAGGGGCGGGGGCCTTTGTCGATGGTGTTCGAATTTACACGACGGATGCAAGGCCGCTCGGCCAGTGTCGCGGCGCGATCCTGACGCGCTTCCTGCCCGATGCGTTCAAGGCCCGGGTACAGCAGTGGTCAGCCGACGTGAGCGAGGTGCTGCCGGGCGCGAAATGCGCGGGTATCGACTATCCCAACGTGGCCACCGGCGATCAGGACTTCGTGTTGTTCTGGCGCCTTTTGCCCTGGGACCATGCGGCCGGAATTCTCTTCCTCGAGGAAGCGGGCGGCTTCGCGCGATACTTTGACGGGGCGCGATACGATCCAACCAGCACGCGCACCGGGCTCCTCGCAAGCCGTACGGAGGCCAACTGGGACGAGATCCATGCCAGCCTGATCGCCGGGTTCGCGGCGTAGCGGCGCCCCGTTGTGGCGGGATCTGATTTTACTTAGACTTGAGCCAGTTAGGCTTAACAAGGCGTTTCCCTTGGGGCCGCGATGCAGGTGGTTATACTGCCCCTCTATTGAATTTGGGGGCCGTGATTGTGAATTTGGAACTTCTGGCGAGCGCGATTTTTCTGGTGACTGCCGGGGTCTATTACCTCGAATGCGCCATGCGGGCGGCTGTGCGTGTCGAGTTCCAGCGCACCGAACTGGGCCCCGTGCGCACGCCAGTGGAACTGGCCTGGTATTATCGCCCCGCCGAAGTCTTCCTGCGGCAGGTCATCAATGCCCGCAGCCAGCGCGGCTTCTGGCACGGCTGAGCCCAGCATTCCCCGGTTGCCGCGATTCAATTCAACTGTCGACCTCGATCTTAAGGCTTGTGGCATAACCCGGTCGCCATGGTGCAACCGGGCGTAAACCCCTGGGTAAACTCGCTGTTAAGGTAAACCGACCGATAATGCCGACCTGGAAACGATGTCGTCCCCAAGGTGAGTTTCAGGTCCAATGCGTCTTCTAATCGGCATTCTCATCGTCGTGGGCAGCGTCATTGGCGGTTATATGGGGGTCGGCGGGCATCTCTATGTGCTGTGGCAGCCCTTCGAATTCGTGATCATTCTCGGCGCGGCGATGGGCGCCTATGTCATCGGCAATACCGGGCCGGTGCTGAAGCAGACGCTTGGTGTGTTCGGCACGCTGTTCAAGGGTCCGAAATACAACAAGGCGGCCTATGTCGAGCTGCTGGGCATGCAGTTCAGCCTCTACAAGCTGGTGCAGTCCAAGGGCATTCTGGCGCTGGAACAGCATATCGAAAACCCCAATGAATCGACGCTGTTCGCGCGTTTCCCGACCTTCGCCAACAACCACCATGCGGTGGAATTCGTCTGCGACTACCTGCGCATGGTGACGCTGGGCTCCAACAATGTCCACGAGATGGAAGCCCTGATGGACGAGGAGCTCGAAACCCACCACCAGGAAAATGAGCGCGTCGTCAACGCCATCCAGGCGCTGGCCGATGGAACGCCGGCCCTGGGCATCGTGGCCGCCGTGCTGGGCGTGATTCATACGATGGGCGCCATCAGCGAGCCGCCCGAAGTGCTGGGCCACATGATCGGCGGCGCGCTGGTCGGCACCTTCTTCGGCGTCTTCGTGGCCTATGGCTTTTTCGGACCGTTCGCGCAGTCACTGCGCAACATCTACGAGGCGGAAGACAAGTATTTCCTCTCGCTCAAGGTGGGGCTGCTGGCCCATATTTCCGGCCAGGTTCCGGTCATGGCCATCGAATTCGCGCGCAAGGCGCTGATGTCGGAAGACCGGCCGAGCTTTGCCGAAATCGATGAGGCGACGGCGAACCTGCCTGCCGCGACATAGGGCATGACCTAGGAAGCCAGAATGGCGAATTTCGACCAGCCGATCATCATCAAGAAGGTCAAGAAGAGAAAGCACGCCCATCACGGTGGCGCGTGGAAGATCGCCTATGCCGACTTCGTGACTGCCATGATGGCCTTTTTCCTGCTGCTCTGGCTGATCAGCATGACCACGCCCGAGCAGAAGGAAGGGCTGGCCTCCTATTTCGCGCCACCCAATATCAGCCCCACGACATCAGGTTCGGGCGGACTGATGGGCGGTACGGCGCTCGACAATGCCGATGCGCTGATGCAGGGCTCGACGCCGCAGGAAAGGGTTGATGCCTCGGTGACGCCCAAGGGCGAGGAGTTCGGCACCGTGACCGGCGCCATGAGCGGGCGCGACCGGCAGCAGGGTAATGAATTCGAGGCCGCCAATGCCTCGTCCTACGATCTCAAGGCAGAAGACGACCAGGGCTTCCACAGCGCCGCGGCCAGCATTCGGCAGGCCTGGCAATCGCTGCCCGACATTACCGAAATCGCCGACAACCTGATCGTCGAGGAGACCGAGGAAGGGCTCAATATCCGCATCATCGATCAGGAGGGGAGTCCCATGTTCCCCGAGGGTTCGAAATATCCCAACGAGGCGACGCGGCAGGCCATTGCAGCCATTGCACCCATCCTGCAGAAGCTGGCGAGCCCGGTACGGATTTCCGGCCATACCGCGGCCGGCGGCGTCTATTCCAATCCGCGCTACGGCTCGTGGGAACTGTCGGCCGACCGCGCCAATACGGTGCGGCAGATCCTGGGCGAATTCGGGCTGTCGGACGACCACGTCAATTCCGTGGTGGGTCGCTCGACCGCCGAGCCCTTCTTCCCCAACGACCCCTATATGGCGGCCAATGAGCGGATCGAAATCACCCTGCTCTATGAGACTCCGCCGGTTCCGGTGGGCCTGACGCCCTAAAACTTCTTATTCCCCTCTCCCGAAGGGCGGGAAGAAGAATCCGTCTGGTATGGCAGACGGTGACGGTGCATGTTCGCGCCGGCGATTTTGCGAGGAGTGTTTGCCGTGCCTTTTCCCGACCTGATTCAGCCTGAACTCGGTGCCTATCATAGCAGCGTCGAGATGCCCGGGGATTTCTCTGATTTCTGGGAGGCGACCATTGCGGAAGCGCGGGCCATCGGGGGTGAGGTCAGCATCGTCAAGGCCGAGACCACGCTGAAAGCTGTCGAGGCGTTCGACGTGACGTTTCCGGGCTTTGGCGGGCATCCGATCAAGGGCTGGCTGGTGCTGCCGGCGCAGCGCAGCGGGCGGCTGCCGCTGGTGGTGCAATATCTGGGCTATGGCGGCGGGCGGGGATTTCCGCATGAGCAATTGCACTGGGCAGCCTCGGGCTATGCCTATTTCCGCATGGATACGCGCGGACAGGGCAGCGGCTGGTCCATGGGCGGCACGGCGGATCCGGTGGGAACGACACCGTCCATTCCCGGCATGATGACCAAGGGCATTCTCGACAAGAACGACTATTACTATCGCCGGGTGTTTACCGATGCGGTGCGGGCCGTGGATATGCTGGTGGCGCAGGATTTCGTCGACGCTGACCGGATCGCGGTTTGCGGTGGCAGCCAGGGCGGCGGCATCTCGATCGCCGTGGCCGGGATCGACAAAAGGGTCAAGGCGGTGATGCCCGACGTGCCCTTCCTCTGCGACTACCGCAGGGCGGTGGCCAAGGCAGCGCGCGACCCGTATCTGGAGATCGTGCGCTTCCTGGCACAGCATCGGGACAAGAAAGACAAGGTCTTCGAAACACTCAACTATTTCGATGGCGTGAATTTCGCGCGGCAGGCAAAGGCGTCCGCCTTGTTCTCGGTGGCCGTAATGGACGAGACCTGTCCGCCTTCGACGGTCTATGGCGCCTATAACGCCTATGCCGGGGCCGACAAGAGCATCGAGGAATACGAATTCAACAATCACGAGGGCGGCCAGGCCTTCCAGGATCGCGCTCAAATGGTCTGGCTGGCAAAGCGTTTCAGTTGAGGGGATAAATTCGTCGCGGGACTTGCGCTGCTCAAAAAACGCAAATATTGCGTAGATAAGACAGCGAGGCAGATCCCGTGGCGACCCAGAAACGCGCAAACCAGGCCGATATCGCGGAACGCCTCGGCGTTTCGGTGAGTACGGTGTCGCGCGCATTGGCCAACGAGATCGGCATCAGCGATGCCGTGCGGCGCGACGTGCAGCGCATGGCGCGTACGCTGGGCTACAAGAGCAAGCATAGCATGGCCGCGGTGGCCGGGGATAAGCGTGCCGTGGCGCTGGTGCCGCTGGGCAGCGCCACGAGCGGATTGTCCGGCTTCTATTTCGGCATTGTCGAGGGCATGCGGGAGCAGGCGGCAGCGGCCGGCATGGCGCTGGACTTGCGGCTGGTCAATGAATCGGCGGTGACGCTGGAGCTGATCCGCAAGCAGGTGGCGCAGGCCGATGCCGGCGGGCTGCTGCTGGCGGGCATCGACGGCTGGGACGAACTGGCGGCCTGGTCGGCTGAGGCCGAAGTGCCGATCGTGCTGGTCAATGGCAGTGACCCGATGATGCGGATAAGCTCGGTGTCACCGGCCAATTACTACGGTGCCTATATGGCGACGCAGCGCCTGCTGGATGCCGGGCACCGCAAGATCCTGCACTTCACCCATAGCTACCGGCCGACCATTCGCCAGCGGCAACGCGGCTTCGAGCAGGCCATCGCCAAGACGGCGGGCGCGGTGGGGACGGTGGTCAATACCGGGGAGCGAAATACCAAGGAACTGCTGGCCGACCTGCTGGCCGGCAAGCATGACGTGACGGCCGCCTTCATCTGGAACGACATCGCCGCCGTCGAGATGCTGGAGGGCATTTATGGGGTGGAAAGCCCGTTGCCGAAGAACTTCTCGATCATCGGCTTCGACGACCTGCCGCTGGCCAGCATTGCCACGCCCCGCCTCAGTACGACACGGGTCGATCGCGAAGCGATCGGGCGCGGCGCGGTCCGACTCCTGGCCGAGCATATGGATGGTGAAACGGCCGTGCAGCAGCTCGAAATCGGCGTGACCATGGTCGAGGGCGAGACGGTTTTTCCGGGTTAGGGCGAACGGGGATAAGTTTCCTTGCCGCCCCTCTGCCAACCCCAAAATCGCGTTAGCGACCCCCACTTATTGTTAGCAGACTGTTAGCATTGACGGTTTCGATGCGTGAATTTCCACCTCCTATGCTGTTGCGGAATCGACGCAAAATGAACAAAATTGCATAATTTGCATGATTTGCGCAAAATGCTTGAAATGACGCAAAATCTGTCTTACCGTTGACTTAGTTGCATAAGTCAGGGCTGCTGACCTGCCGAGACCTGTCCCATCGAGAAGGACGGCCAGCAGGGCGGACAGCACGGCGCCAGGGGCGCCCGGGGAGGTCTCGATGGAATTGCGGCGGTGGAACGTCAAACACGTCCGCATGGTGCTCGACAAGGCGCCAGCTTTTGCACCTTTCCCGCGTGGCGCGGCAGTGGCGGAGGTGCGGGCCCGTATTGGCGAGGCGGCCGTGGCGCAACTGCTGGCGGCGGCCGAGGCCGATATTTCCGCGCCCATTCCGGCGCTGCCGGCCGAACTCTATCTCGAATTCCTGCGCAATGGCAGCCGCGAGGGCTATGAAGATGCCCAGCGCCGGCGACGCAACATGCTGTATCGGCTGACACTGGCCGAATGGCTCGAAGGGCAGGGGCGGTTCACATCAGCCATCGAGAATGTCGCCTTTGCGCGGCTGGAAGAGACCAACTGGGCCTGGCCGGCCCATGCGCGGACGCTCGACTTTCCGGATCGGCCGACAGTGGACCTTGCGGCAGCGATGACGGGTCTCGACCTGGCCGAGCTCGACTATCTCCTGGGCGATACGCTGTCGCCATCGCTGCGGGCGCGGCTGCGCAGCGAAACCAACCGGCGGACGATTGGTCCCTTCCTGACCCGGAACGACCACTGGTGGCTGCATACGACGCCGGCCAAGCAGGTCAACAACTGGACCGCGGTCTGCGTGGCAGGCGTGGTCGGCGCGGCCTGCTATTTCGAGACCGATATGGACCGGCTGGCCGAGATCATCGCGCGCGGGCTGCATAGCCTGGCCGACTATCTCGAAACCTTCGATAGCCAGGGCGGCTCGTCCGAGGGGCCGGATTACTGGTCCTATGGGTTCGGCAATTTCGTGGTGCTGGCGCATCTGCTGGCCGCGCGGACCGGCGGCGCCATCGACCTGCTCGATGACCCCCAGGTGCGCGACATTGCCCAGTTTCCGGTGCGCACGGTGCTGACGCAGGGATTGTGGGCGAGCTTTTCGGATTCCGACAGCAATCCCAATTTCCATCCGGGCCTGCTGAGCCACCTGGCCGATCGGCTGGGCCTGCCCGCGCTGACCGAACTGGGTATGCGCAACGACTTCACGGTGGATCACTTCAACCAGTTCGTCTGGCCCCTGCGCCAATATGCCTGGCCGCTGCCGGATAGCGATGTCGCCTTCGGCGGTACCGCGCATGACTGGTATGGCGACATGGCCTGGATGATCAGCCGGCTCGACCCCGCCGATCCCCATTCGCTGCGCCTTGCCGTCAAGGGCGGGCACAATGACGAGATGCACAACCAGAACGATGTCGGCTCGCTGATCGTGGTCGACAAGGGCCGGGTCGTGCTGACCGATCCGGGGCGGGGGCGCTATTCGAAGGCCTATTTCGGGCCGGAGCGTTACCAGAACATCATGACCTCGTCGCGCGGGCATTCGGTGCCCGTGGTCAATGGCCATGAGCAGGCGGAGGGCGCCGAGCGCGCGGCGCGCGTGGTGGAGCATAGCCATGGCGCCGAGCGGGACATGCTCAGCATCGACATGGCGGCGGCCTATCCCACCGAAGCGGGACTGACCGAATTGCGGCGCAGCGTGGCGCTGGACCGGCGGGCGCCGGGCGGCAAGGTCACGCTCAGCGACAGCTACGCCTTTGCCAATGGCGGCGGCGATTTCCAATCGGTGCTGGTGACGCCGCTGGGTGTGCAGATCGGCACGGATGCCGTGGTGATCGGCGATGCCCAGGGCGGGGTGCGCGTGGGCTTCGATCCTGCCAGCGTGGTGGTGAGCACGGAAATCCATCAGGGCGTTGAAAAGCAATATGCGCCCTCGGTCGACCTGACCCGGGTGCTGTTCGTCCCGAGGGAGCGGGCGAGCCGGGGCGAGGTGAACCTGGAGATCACGCCGCTCTGAGAAGCGGGAAGAATTTCGCGGGCCGGTTCCGCCGGCCTGCCATGGCGGAGGAGCCGCCGAACCTGGAGGAAGGACCCGAGGCACAGGGCATCGGGCAAGGGAGGACTAACAATGAAGCCAAATGTCTTCATGCAACGCAGCCGACTTATGGGGCTGGCAAGTGCGGTGGCCCTGGCCAGCATGCTTGCCGCAGCGCCGGCGCTCGGGCAGCAGCAGGCACCGATGCTTGACGAGCTGGTGGCCCGCGGCGCGCGGCCCCCCCGGGGAGGAACCCAGGCGGCCCAAACCCGGGGGGTGGCGCCCGGGGAAAGCGTGGGGACATATGGCGGGACCGGGCAGTGGG
>CBIGSA010000108.1:0-10826 GCA_966192215.1 uncultured Devosia sp.
CGACAAGTTCATGGCCAATGCGGAAGGTTTCGGGATGAAGCTGCTGCGCTGCGCTGATGTGGCCAAGGCGGTAGCCGGTGCCGACATCGTCACGGTCTGCACCGCGGTCAAAGGCCGGCAGGCCGTGATCGAAACTGCCATGTTGACCCCCGGCATGCATATCAATGCCATTGGCGGGGACTGCCCCGGCAAGACTGAGCTGCATCGGGATATTCTCGACATGGGCAAGTATTTCACCGAATTCACACCGCAGACGCGGGTGGAAGGCGAAATCCAGCAGGCGGCACCGGACTATCCGGTGGCCGAATTGTGGGAAGTGCTGACGGGCGTCAAGGATGGCCGGACGAGTGACGCCGACGTTACGGTTTTCGACTCGGTGGGCTTCGCCATCGAGGACTTTTCGGCTTTGCGGCTGGTCCATGACCTGACGGCAGGCAAGCGGCGGATGCTCGACCTGGTGCCGGAGCTGGATGATCCTAAAAACCTCTATGGGGAATTGGTGGGCGCGCGACAGGTGGCCGAGGTAGCGTAAGCCGCTTCACCACTCCCCTAAGGGAGCGGTGAAGAGCCCACATATCTCGCACGTGGCCGGATCATCTCGCCGCTGTCGATCTGCTCGATCATATGGGCGAGCCAGCCCACGCAGCGGCCGAGGGCGAAGAGGGTCAGCGCGGCATCGTCGGGCAGGTCGAACCGGGCAGCGAGTGCCGCCAGGGCAAAATCGACATTGGGCTGGTCGCCGGTGAAATCTACGGCGGCATCGCGGAAAGCCACATAGTCGGTCGGCGGGTCGAAGGCGGACAGCAGAGCCGCGCAGCGCGGATCGCCATTGCGATAGAGCGGATGGCCCATGCCCGGCACGGCGCGACCCTCGCCCAGCCAGTCGCGCAGGGCTTTGGGATCGCCGGCCACATCCTCGACCAAGGCGGAGACCGCGCGAGACGCCCTTCCATGGCTGGGTCCGGTCAAGGTCGACAAGGCCGCCAGCGTGCCCGCCCAGAGTGAGGCGCCGGTGGAAACGGCAACCCTCGCCGCAAAGGTGGACGCGTTGAGCTCGTGATCGGCCAGCAGCACCAGCGCACGCCGGATGGCGTCGGCCGCATCGGGCCTGTGCCACAGCAAGGCGAGGCGCGTATGCAGTGGTTGGGCGGGGTTGTCAGGTCCGGCCAGGGCCAGGGCCAGCGTGCCAAGCACCTGCCCGGCTTCCACCGCCAGCATCGCGGGCGCCTGCATGGTTGCCACGGGTAGCCAGGCCCGTTCGGCGAGGGCAACGAAGGCAGCAGGAAGGCCGGGCACCCTGCCCGCTCCGCCACGAACGCCAAGTCGCAGCGGCGCCTGCCAGACCAAAGCTGCCACATCTTCGAGCGCCGCGGTGTCGGCCAAGACGCACGCGTCCTGCCCGCGATAGAGCAGACGGCCTTCGGCGACTGAGGAAATGGCAGTGCTCAGCACGGGATCACCCCAATGCATGGCCTGCGCCGCCACCGCTTCCTGCTTGCGCCGGCCTCTGGCCCTTTGCGCCAGACGCCGCACATCGTCGCCGCGATAGAGGCTGCGACGGCTGTCGGCCGGATCGGGCCGGGCCTTGATGCGACCGCGGCTGACATTGGCGTAGAGCGTCTGGGGCTGGGTGCCCAGCAGGGTCAGCGCTTCGCTTGCGGTCAGCCAGTCCATGACATTGATCCAATCGATCAAGATTGACGTCAATATCAGCATGCCCGACCTTTGCCGCAACAAGCAAGGAGATGACCCATGAAATCAGGTCTCGAAGATATCGTGGCGGCCGAAACGGTGCTGTCGGATGTGGACGGCACGAATGGGCGGCTGATCGTGCGCGGCGTATCGCTGGACGATCTGGTGACGACGAGCCGTTTTGAAGATGTGGTGACGCTGCTGCTTGAGGGCTTCCTGCCCACCCCGTCAGACCTGCCCGCCACCCTGGGCGCCGCGCGGGTATCGGTGTTCGACCACCTGTCCGATGCCGGAGCATTGGCGGAGCTTCCCGTGGTCGATGGCATGCGCGCGCTGCTGGCTCGGCTCGCCGATGGCGACGATTTGCCGACCGCACTCGAACTGGTGGCGGCGCCGGCGGTGTTCACGGCGGGCTTGCTGCGGCTCAAGGCCGGGCTGGCGCCGATCGCGCCCGATCCGGACCTGTCGCAGGCGGCCGATACACTGAGCATGCTGCGCGGGTCCACGCCCAGTGCGGAACAGGTCACAGCGCTCGACCGCTACCTGGTGACAGTGGCCGATCACGGCCTCAACGCCTCGACCTTCGCCGCGCGGGTGGTGGCGTCAACGCAGGCGGGGCTGACCTCGTCGGTGCTGGCGGCGCTGAGCGCTCTCAAGGGGCCGCTGCATGGCGGCGCCCCGGGACCGGTGCTGGACATGCTGGACGGCGTCGGAACGCCTGATAATGCCGACGCCTGGCTCAGCGCCGCACTGGACAGCGGCGAGCGGCTGATGGGCTTCGGCCACCGTGTCTATCGCGTCCGCGACCCGCGGGCCGATGCGCTCAAGAGCGCGGTGCGGATACTGGCAGCCTCGAGCGCCATCGACCCGGCGCGGCTGGCCTTGGCCGAGGCGGTGGAAGCAGCGGCGCTCAACCAGCTACGGCTGCGCAAACCCGATCGGGCGCTGGATACCAATGTGGAATTTTATACGGCGCTGTTGCTGGAAGCGCTGGGCTTTCCGCGCGAGGCATTCACCGCCGTGTTTGCCATGGGGCGAGTGGCCGGCTGGGTGGCTCATGCAAAGGAGCAGGCGCTGGAGGGACGGCTGATCCGGCCGATGTCAGTGTATGTGGGACCAAGGCCGCAGGCGGCGGCTTAGGAGTCCTGGTGGAGTACCCCCTTCTAGCCTCCCCCTGACAGGGGGAGGAACAGATCGGGGATGTGGCATCACATTACCTTACCCACCACGCGGCTCCTCCCCCTATCAGGGGAGGTTGGGAGGGGTATCCCCTTCACCACAAACAAAAACGCCGGGCTCATGGCCCGGCGCTTTCAATTCACTCCCGAAAGCCTCACGCCGTGGCAGGCGCTTCGTCTTTCTTGCGCTCGGAATAGATGTAGAGCGGACGGACATCCTTGCCCTTCACCACTTCTTCCGAGATCACCACTTCCTCGACACCTTCCAGCGACGGCAGGTCGTACATGGTGTCGAGCAGGATGGCTTCCATGATCGAGCGGAGACCGCGGGCGCCAGTCTTGCGCTCGATGGCCTTTTCGGCGATCGCCTTGAGGGCATCCTCGTGGAAAGTCAGCTCGACCTCTTCCATCTGGAATAGGCGCTGGTACTGGCGCACCAGGGCATTCTTCGGGGCCGTTAGGATTTCGATCAGCGCAGCGATATCGAGGTCTTCGAGGGTCGCCAGCACCGGCAGGCGGCCGATGAATTCCGGGATCAGACCGAAACGCACCAGGTCTTCCGGGGCGACGTCGGCGAGAATCTGGCCGACACGACGATCCTGCGGGTCCTTGACGGTGGCCGAGAAGCCGATGCCCGAACCTTCGCCGCGGGCCGAAATGATCTTTTCGAGCCCGGCAAAGGCGCCGCCGCAGATGAACAGGATATTGGTCGTGTCCACCTGCAGGAATTCCTGCTGCGGATGCTTGCGGCCGCCCTGGGGCGGAACCGAAGCCACGGTGCCTTCCATGATCTTCAGCAGAGCCTGCTGCACGCCCTCGCCCGACACGTCGCGGGTGATGGACGGATTGTCCGACTTGCGGGAAATCTTGTCGACTTCGTCGATATAGACGATGCCGCGCTGGGCCTTTTCCACGTTGTAGTCGGCGGCCTGCAGGAGCTTCAGGATGATGTTTTCCACGTCCTCGCCGACATAGCCGGCTTCGGTGAGCGTGGTGGCATCGGCCATGGTAAAGGGCACGTCGAGAATGCGGGCCAGGGTCTGGGCCAGCAGCGTCTTGCCCGAGCCGGTGGGACCGATCAGAAGGATATTGGACTTGGAGAGTTCCACATCCTGATTCTTGGTCGCGTGGTGCAGGCGCTTGTAGTGGTTGTGGACGGCCACGGAGAGCACGCGCTTGGCGCGGAACTGGCCGATGACATAGTCGTCGAGCACCTTGCAGATTTCGGCAGGGGTCGGCACGCCATCGGAGGACTTGACCATGGAGGTCTTGTTCTCTTCGCGGATGATGTCCATGCACAGCTCGACGCATTCATCGCAGATGAACACGGTCGGACCGGCGATCAGCTTGCGAACCTCATGCTGGGATTTCCCGCAGAACGAGCAGTAAAGCGTGTTCTTGGAGGTTTCGCCGTTCGTTGTCTCTTTGGACATCCTGTCACTCCCGGGGGCAACGTGCCCCCAAAATTCAGCGGTACCGAAAAAGGTAACGCCGAAGGCATAAACAAAGTCTAAGCCGGAACGATCCTAAAGACCGTTCCGGCTCGGTGCAATTGCGCATGGATCACAGTCCACGGCGCATCGGAGTTGTGCTTAACGCCGGTCACTCAGCTCGCGGCGTCCGGCACGACGCGCTTCTCGAACACGCTGTCGATGATGCCGAAGCTCTTGGCTTCTTCGGGGGAAAGGAAATTGTCGCGCTCGAGGGCACGTTCGATTTCGTCGTAGGTGCGGCCGGTGTGCTTCTCATAAATTTGATTAAGACGGCGCTTCAACCCCTCGACTTCCTTGGCATGAATCAGGATGTCAGTGACCTGACCCTGATAGCCGCCGGAAGGCTGATGGACCATGATGCGCGAGTTCGGCAGGCTGGTGCGCATGCCTGCTTCGCCCGCGGCGAGCAGGAGCGAGCCCATCGAGGCGGCCTGCCCCATGACCATGGTGGCCACGGCCGGGCGGATGAACTGCATCGTGTCGTAGATGGAAAGACCAGCCGTCACCACGCCACCGGGCGAGTTGATATACATGGCGATTTCCTTTTTCGGATTCTCCGATTCGAGGAACAGCAGCTGCGCCACGATGAGCGAGGCCATGTTATCCTCGACCACGCCAGTCACGAAGATGATGCGCTCGCGCAGCAGGCGCGAATAGATGTCGAAAGCGCGTTCGCCGCGGTTCGACTGCTCGACCACCATGGGAACGAGCGTGTTCATGTAGATATCGTGCGGATCCCGCATGTGATGCCCCTTTTGCCGTGCCGGGTCGCGGACCGGGCTGGCTTTTTGCAGTTGGAACACGATCCCTTCCCGAACTCGGACATCGGGGGTCCGGGGATCATGCCGGAAAATCGAATCGACGCGACGGCCGATTGCAGACCACGCCGCCTTAAGAGCGGGTAAAGGCACAGATAGGCGGCAATGGGGCGGGCTTCAATAGGCGTTGGCCGGAAGGGTGAACGCGCCCCTTCGCCTACGATGAGAAGCTGACCGCCACGCCCTTCTTTCGGAAATAGGCCTGCATCAGCTTGCGGCCCTGCCGGTTGGACTGAGCCAGCTTTGAGGACTCGAACACCGCTTCCTTGGCGCCCTCACGCGCCATGGCGGCCTTGAGCGCGGCAATGT
Organism: uncultured Devosia sp.; assembly: GCA_966192215.1. Taxonomy (GTDB): domain Bacteria; phylum Pseudomonadota; class Alphaproteobacteria; order Rhizobiales; family Devosiaceae; genus Devosia. Next base: position 5,491 of record CBIGSA010000108.1, read on the forward strand.
GATTGTCGAGGTCCTCGTTGTCGGCCTTGATCGAGGCATAGATATTGTCGATGGCCTGGGCCAGGGTCAGGTCGCTCACGGTACGAAATCCTCAGTCGCTTCTGCTGCCTTCAAGACATCATCGGCGCGGGCTTGCCAAGTCTTTTCGGCATGATTTTGGCCCGGGCGGAGCACTACACCCCGCCCGGCACGACCGCTGTTGGTCTAGGACGCGCGGAATTCCGGGCGGCCCTCGCCGGTTTCGCTATGGCGGTGATCCTCGATCAGCGGCCGGATTTCGAGGCGGCAATGGGCGGCGATCGGGTCGTCGTCGAACAGGGACACGGCTTCCGCCATGTCCCGTGCTTCCACGAGGATAAAGCCACCGACCACTTCCTTGGTCTCGGCATAGGGGCCGTCGACCAGAGACATTTTCAGCCGGCGCCGGTCGATCGTGGTGCCGGCAGCCGGGTCGGCCAGCGGCGAGGCGAAGAGCAGGTGACCGGATTGGCGCAACTTGTGGTCGTGCTCGATCGTGGCGTCGTCGACCGCGCGCATCTGTTCGGGGGTAAAGCCGGCAAAGGCGTCGGGGCCGAAATAGGCAAGGCAAAGGAATTTCATGTTCGGTCTCCTTGGTTGAACACCACCCCGACGAATGGCTTTTCACAGGCTCGACTATTTTTTCGCGATTTCTGCTCGCGGAGTTGCACCCTGCCCGCGCCACCGTATTGTGGCCGGGAACTATCCCCTCGGACAACCATGGCCGCCATTATCCAACTCAAGCCGATCACCGACGTCCCCGCCGACCGCCGCGCCAGCGCCGAACCACGGGATCCCGGTTTCTACCAGAACCCCTATGCCTTTTATGACCAGCTGCACGCCGGCGACCCGACCTTCTTCTGGGATCAGTATGGCCATTGGTGCTTTGCCGGCTTCAAGGATGTGAGCGCCCTGCTGCGCGACAAGCGCTTCGGGCGCGAAATCCTGCATGTGGCAACGCGGGAAGAGCTCGGCATGCCCGAGCCCAAGCCGCATACGGCCGCCTTCGACCTGACCGAAAAGCATTCGCTGCTGAACCTGGAGCCGCCGGCGCATACCAGGCTGCGCACGCTGGTCAACCGCGCTTTCGTATCCCGGCATGTCGAGCAATTGCGGCCACGCATCATCCGGCTGGCCAATGAGATGATCGACGGCTTCGAGGGAGAGGACTCGGTCGATCTCATCAAGGCGTTCGCGGCGCCGATCCCGGCCATCATCATCGCCGAGATGATCGGCCTGCCGGCCGAGAGCGCGCCGCAATTGCTCAACTGGTCCAACCGCATGGTGGCCATGTATATGTTCGGCGTGGGCCACGAGACCGAACTCGACGCCAACCAGGCGTCGCAGGATTTCATGGATTTCGTGGGCGAAGCGATCAAGGAACGCCGCAGGCAGCCGCGCGAGGATCTGCTGAGCCACATGCTGACCTCGGACCGCGACGGAGATGTGCTGAGCGACGAAGAAGTGATGTCCACGGCCATATTGCTGCTCAATGCCGGGCATGAGGCCACCGTGCACACCACGGGCAATGGTGTGAAGTCGATCCTCGAAAGCGGTATCGATCCGGTTACGCTTTTCTCCAGCGACGAGCAGACGGCGGCGACCGTGGAGGAATGCCTGCGCTTCGATGCGCCGCTGCATATGTTCACCCGCTACGCCCTCAGCGATCTCGACTATGAGGGACTGCACCTGCGCAAGGGCGACGTAATCGGGCTGATGCTTGGCGCGGCCAACCGCGATCCGCAGCGCTTCGCCAATGCCAATATGTTCGACCCGTTCCGCACCGATGGCGCCAATGTGAGCTTTGGGGCGGGCATCCATTTCTGCATCGGCGCGCCGTTGGCACGGATCGAATTGCAGGTGGCTTTCAGCGAGTTGTTCAAGCGGCTGCCGACGCTGCGCATTGCGGAGGCGCCACGATACAATGATGTGTACCACGTCCACGGGCTGGAGAAACTGGTGGTGAGCTGGCGGTAGTGCCACGCCCTCGTGGTTCGAGGCGCCAAGAGGCGCACCTTACCATGAGGGCACTCTAGCGCGGTGCTTCCAGTAGCCCTCATGGTGAGGCGGGAGCGGAGCGACCCTCGAACCACGAGGGCGTGGCGGGATTTCATAAGCTCGCCAGCACGCCCGGCACCAGCAGCGGCAGGTCTTCGCTGATCAGGCCGGGGCCGCCGAAGCGGTTGGCGGCTTCGGCGTGGAGCCAGACGGCAGCGCAGGCAGCTTCCCAGCCGTTCAACCCCTGCCCCATGAGGCCGGCAATCATGCCGGCCAGCACGTCGCCGGAGCCGGCCGTGCCGAGCCAGGCTGGGGCATTGGCGTTGATGGCGGCGCGGCCATCGGGGCTGGCGATGACCGTGTCGCTGCCCTTGAGAACGAGCGTGGCGCCGGAATGCTCGGCCGCGGCGCGGGCCTTGTCCAGCTTGCCGCCGGGTACATCGCCGAAGAGACGCTGGAATTCGCCCTCATGCGGGGTCATGACCACCGGACGGGTATCGGCCTTGATGGCAGCGAACAGCGAGTCGGACGACCCCGCAAAGCTGGTGAGGGCATCGGCATCGAGCACCGCCGCTGCGCCGGAACCCAGCACCGCAAGGACATTGTCGCGCGTTGCCTGGCCCATGCCGGCGGCGGGCCCGATGACAACCGCATTGATGCGCTTGTCGCCCAACAGGTCAGCCAGCGCATGCGTATCGGCCGTCGGCTTGAGCATGACCGCGGTGACGTGGCTGGCGTGAACCCGGAGGGCTTCCTCCGAGCCCGTCAGCGAAACCACCCCTGCCCCGACCCGGAAGGCCGCCATGGCAGCAAGACGCGCGGCGCCGGTCTGCAGCGGACCGCCCGAGACGACAACGACATGGCCGCGATCGAACTTGTTGCCCTCATTGCTGGCCACGGGAATGGACCAGAGGTTGGGCGTATTCTGCCATGCCGTGGCGGCGATGGAATCGAGCACGGTTTCGGCAATACCGATCTCGGCCAGCACGACCTCGCCGCAACGGTCGCGGCCAGGCTGCAGCAGGTGGCCCGGCTTGAGGCGGAAGAAGGTGACGGTCATGTCCGCAATCATGGCCGTACCGCGCAGCGCGCCGGTAGCGCCATCAACGCCGCTGGGTGTGTCGATACTCACAACCGGGCGCGTGCTGGCATTGACGGCCTCGATAATGGCGGCGAAATCGCCCTCCACATCACGGTCGAGCCCCGCCCCCAGCAGCGCATCGACGATGAGGTCAGCACCCTCGATATCCCTTTCCGTCGGCGCCTCGACACGGCCGGTCCACTGGCTCGCCATGGCGGCCGCGTCACCCTTGAGGGCATTGCGGTCCCCGATAAGGCGAAGTTGGACAGGCCAGCCCTTCTGCTTGAGCAGGCGGGCGACGACGAAACCGTCGCCACCATTGTTGCCCGGCCCGCACAGGACCAGCACGGAGCGCTGGTAGTAGCGCTCGATGATGGCCTCGACCACGGCCTTGCCGGCCGCCTCCATGAGCTTGAGCGACTTGATGCCGGACTGCACGGCCAGCCGATCGGCCTCTGCCATCTGGCGCGGGGTGAGGAGGATGTCGGCAGGGGCGGTCGTCATGGCATGGTTCCGATAATGTGTTGGTTCTCGACCCTACCACATTCTCGATGCCATCCCGGCCTTGAGCCGGGATCCATCCTGAGATGGATCATCTGACACCGTGCAGCTGGGGAATGATCTCAGGATAGGCCCCGGCTCAAGGCCGGGGTGACACCGTGGATGGGATGGACAGCGCCCCATAGGGTCAAAACAAAAAGCCGCCCATTGCTGGGCGGCTTTGCATTGATGCGTCAGAGCACCTTAGTGATGGTGCTCTTCCGGCACTTCGTCCTCGTCGGCCTGGATCAGCTTGGCCAGTTCGGCACGGGTCATTTTTTTGTCGGTGATCTTGCCCTTTTCGGCAACGAAATCGACAACCTTGTTCTCGAAGACCGGGGCGCGGAGGCCGGCAAGAGCTTGCGGGTTCTTGCGGTAATAGTCGTAGACCTGCTGTTCCTGGCCGGGGAAGCGGCGCACTTCGGCGATGAGCGCCTGCTGGTGCTCTTCCTCGGTGACCTCGACATTGTTCTGGTTGCCGATTTCGGCGACGACCAGACCAAGGCGCACGCGGCGCTCGGCGATCTTGCGATACTGCTCGCGGGCGGCTTCCTCCGTGGTGCCTTCATCGGCGAAGGAGCGGCCGTGGCTTTCCACCTCGTGCATCACGCGCTGCCAGATGGTGTTGAACTCGGCATCAACGAGCTGGGCCGGGACGTCGAACTTGTGGCCATCGTCGAGCGCATCGAGAATCTGGCGCTTCACATGCTGGCGGCTCATCGAGGCGAGAGCGGCTTCCATCTGGGTCTTCACGGCGCCGCGCAGGGCTTCGACATTTTCCATGCCGAGACGCTTGGCGAAGTCGTCGTCGAGGTCGCCCTGGTTGGGACCATCGACATGGAGGATCGTGACTTCGAACTGGGCCTTCTTACCGGCCAGTTCCTCGCTCTGGTAATCCTTGGGGAAGGTAACGTCGATCTCGCGGGTCTCGCCCTTCTTCATGCCAATGAGCTGCTCTTCGAAGCCCGGAATGAACTCACCCGAACCAACGGTCAGGTGGGCGTGATCGGAAGTGCCACCATCGAAGGGCTTGCCCTTGATCTTGCCGACGAAGGACAGGCCGAGACGATCGCCATTCTCGACGACGCCCTCATCGCCCTTGTCGGTGTAGCCGCGGTTCTGGGCGAAGACGCGGTTTACCTCGGCGGTGACTTCCTCTTCGGTGATATCGATCACCGGCTTGTCAAGCTTGATGCCATCGAGCTTCATCAGCGTGACGGGCGGCAGGACTTCGTATTCGACTTCGAAAGCCAGGTCGGCCTTGCCGTCCAGAACGTCATTGATAACGGCCTGATCGTCGGGCAGATCGACCTTGGGCTGAGCCGCAGCGCGTTCCTTGCGCTCGTCAAGCGTGTCGGAAACGGTGGAATTGATGGCGTCGGTCATCACTTCCGACATGGCCGAGCGGCCGAACATCTTCTTGATATGGGCCAGCGGCACCTTGCCGGGACGGAAGCCCTTGATGTTGGCCTGGCCCTTTAGCTCTTCGAGCTTGGCGCCGAGGCGCTCATTGAGGGCGGCGGCCGGAATAGTAACGCTCAGCTTGCGCTTCAGGCCTTCATTGAGGGTTTCGGTAACCTGCATTCGGTTTTGTCCCGTATTCATTGATCTCGGAGGGCCAGGCCCTTGCTGGTGCGGGTGAGAGGACTCGAACCTCCACGCCTTGCGGCGCTGGAACCTAAATCCAGTGCGTCTACCA
>CBIGSA010000109.1:0-10712 GCA_966192215.1 uncultured Devosia sp.
GTTTCTCCCTAGCCCTTCACACCGCCGGCAGTCAGGCCGGACACAATCTTGCGTTGGAAAATCAGCACCAGCACGACCAGCGGCACGGTCACGATGACCGACGCGGCCATGATGATGCCCCATGGAATTTCGAACTGGCTGCCACCCGACAGCAGCGCGATGGCCACCGGCACCGTGCGCGTATCGTTCGATGACGTGAAGGTCAGCGCGAACAGGAATTCGTTCCAGGCCGCGATGAAGGCCAACAGGCCCGTCGTCACCAGCGCCGGCCACATCAGCGGCAGGAAGACACGGGTGATGATGACCCAGGGGCTGGCCCCATCCACGATCGCTGCTTCCTCGATTTCCACCGGCAGTTCGCGCATGAATGTGGTCAGCACCCAGACGGTGAAGGGCAGCGTGAAGATGGTATAGGAGAAGATCAGCGCCCAGGGCGTATTGTAGATGCGCAAGGCCCGGATTACTTCGAACAGGCCGGCCAGTACCGCCATCTGCGGAAACATCGAAACAGCCAGGATCGTCATCAGCAGCAGCCCACGACCGCGGAACCGCACACGGGCCAGCGCAAAGCTTGCCGTCACCGCGATGAACAGCGCCGCAATCACCGTCACCGCCGACACGAAGATCGAGTTCAGCAGGTTGCGCGGGAAGCTGCCCTGGTTCAGCACCGAGGCATAGTTGCCCAGGTCGAACGACGTCGGCCAATAGGTAATGCGGAACAGGTCCGTGCCCGATTTGAGGCTGGTGAGGATGGCATAGTAGAACGGGAACACGCTCACCACGACGATGAACACCACCAGCGCATAGAACAGCACCTGCTTGGTGAGCTTCCACAGATCGAATGTCGCGGTCATCAGCGGTCTCCCCCATCGAAGCGCACCTTGCCCAGCCAGATATAAAGCATGGTCAGCACGGCAATGAGCAGGAACAGCAGCGTCGATTGCGCCGAGCCATAGGCGAAATTGTCGAAGTCGAAGAGGTTTTCGCGCGCCAGCACAGACATGGTCTTGGTGGCGACGCTGTTGGGCGTCAGCACATAGATCAGGTCGAAGATGCGCAGGGCATCGAGCAGGCGGAAGATGATCGCCACCATCAGCGCCGGCCGCACCAGCGGCAGCGTGATGCGGAAGAACTGCTTGACCGGATGCACGCCATCGATCTCGGCGGCCTCGTAGATATCCTTGGGGATCATCTGCAAGCCGGCTAGGATCAGCAGCGCCATGAAGGGCGTGGTCTTCCAGATATCCACCACCAGCACCGCGGTCATCGCCGTTTCGGCCTGCGCCGTCCAGGCGACCTTCTGGCTCAGCAGGCCCAGGCGCATGCCCAGGTCGTTCAGGATGCCGAACTGGTCGTTGAGCATCCAGGCCCACATCTTGGCCGACACGATAGTGGGAATGGCCCAGGGAATGAGAATGGCAGCGCGCACGATGCCGCGGCCGCGGAATTCGGCATTGAGCACCAGGGCCACAATCATGCCGAACACGGTTTCGAAGAAGACCGAGGTGAAGGCGAAGCGGACAGTGTTCCACACCGCGTTCCACCAGGCCCCGTCGACCAGCAGTCCGCGCCAGCGCACCGTGCCGCTTTCCAGCACCTGCCAGCGCAGATAATTGCCGAAACCGATCCACTCGGCCTCATAGAGCGAATTGAGTGATGCGTCGGTGAAGGAGAACCAGATCGAGCGCAGCAGGGGCCAGCCGGCCACCACGGCCAGGGCAACCAGCATTGGCACGAGGAACCAGCGTGCCGCACGAATGCGCTGTTGTGTAAGCTCCGACCTTATCCTGGAACCGGCCGTCGTCGCCGGTGGCGCCAATACTTCCGTCGCCATTCTCGTCTCCTCCCGGTTTTTTAACCATCATTACGCAAAGCGGGCGGCGGGAAAAGCCCGCCGTCCGCTCTGTAGGGCGCTGGGAGGACTTACCAGGCGTCGCCCTTGAGGTCGGTCAGGTCAGCCTCGAGCAATTCGAGGTTCTCGGCAGCCGAACCGTTACCCGAAAGGGTGTTGTGGACGGCGCTCCAGAACAGCGAGGAGACCTCGTTGTAGTCGGTCTTGGTCGGAGCCGACGGACGCGGCACGGCATTCTGGAAGATCTCCTTCCAGGCCGGGATGATCGGCTGCGCGGCAGCGATATCGGCATCGTCATAGAGCGCTTCGATCGTCGGCAGGTTCGACTGGTTGATCGCACGTTCCTTCTGCACCTCGGCCGAGCTCAGGAAGAGCGCGAGTTCGATCGCGGCTTCCGGATCGGGCGAGTACTTGGAAACGGCAACGTTCCAGCCGCCCAGCGTCGCGGCCGAACGGGCACCTTCGCCGTCACCCTTGGGCAGCGGAACGACGTCGAACAGGCCCTTGATCGGGCTGTCGTCGCCATTGCCCAGCGAATAGGCATAGGGCCAGTTGCGGTGGAACACGGCATTACCGAGCTGCCACACGCCGCGGCTTTCTTCTTCCATATAGGCCAGGTTGCCTTCCGGCGAGATGGTCCCGATCCAGCCGGCAGCGCGATCGATGGCCGCAGCAGCCTGCGGATTGTTGATCGAGATGGTGCCGTCAGCTTCCACGATCTGGCCGCCGCCATTGGACATGACCCATTCCAGGGCGTCGCAGGTCAGGCCTTCATAGGCATTGCCCTGGAACACGAAGCCCCACATTTCAGGGTTACCGGCAGCACGCTCGGCATCCATGATTTCCTTGGCGGTCGCTTCCATTTCGGCCCAGGTGGTCGGCGGGGTCTTGCCGTACTTTTCCAGCAGGTCCTTGCGGTAGTAGAGCGCCGGAGCATCGGTGAAGGCCGGCAGGGCGACGAGCTTGCCGTCCACGGTCTGCGACTCGATGATCGAGGGGAAGTGCTCGCCTACGACATCCTTGGCGGCCTCGGTGAGGTCGAGGAACTGGTCGGCGAGCTGCGGGGCCCAGATCACGTCGGTCTGGTACACATCGATGTCGGTATTGCCGGCGGCGAGCCACAGGCGGTACTGGCCGAACTGGTCGGTCGTCGAGGACGGCATCGGCACAACGGTAACCGTGTGGCCCGTATCGGCTTCGAACTTGTCGAGCTGGCTGCGCAGGAAGGCCAGGCCATTGCCGGTATCGCCGGACACGATCGACAGCTCGGCAGCCTGGGCTGCGCCGGCGACCAACGTCACGCTCATCATGAGTCCGACGAGCAGCTTGTTGATTTTCATTAGATATCCTCCCGAATGAACCAAACGTCAGGGAGGCGCACCGAACCGGACCTGCGCGGCAAGCGCGGGTCCCGGACCAGGTTTTTTCCTCCCACAAAAGCGCCTGTGTCGGCGGCTGTTCCGCCTCCATTCCCAAAGCGCTTTGAATGAAAAAGAACCAGAGCGGGGAATTTCTGTCAAGCGCCTCGTCGCGGCAATTTTAACGATTTTCGCGAACGACGACAAATAGATGTTTATTTACAGTAACTTGTGCAGCGCGAGTAGCGAAACCCGTAAACAATGCTGACATTTCAACTGAGGTACGCACCTCAGAATTTTGCTATCGATTTCACCCCTTGCATCAAAATTTGAAATCGCTTTGAATGATGTTTGGAGGAGGAAGCAGGAACCGCTGTTCAAGGCGGCCTGTGTGCCCTATTGGCAGGCTGACCGGGCGCGCGCCCTTGCGGCGTGCTCTCCCTAGCGTTGGTCATGCCGTGCCGAGGGGCCAGTTGCAGCCATGAGACTGAAGGATCTGGCCGAACATCTCGGCCTGTCGCAAACCACCGTCAGCCGCGCCCTCAATGGCTATCCCGAAGTCAACGAGGCGACCCGCCTGCGCGTGGCCGAAACTGCCGCGCGACTGGGCTATCGCCCCAATGCCAGCGCCCTGCGTCTCGCCACGGGCCGCTCGGGCGCCGTCGGCCTTGTGCTGCGCGGCGCCGAGGAACTGGGACCCCATATGAGCGAATTCCTCGCTGGCATGGGCGGCCGCATGGCCAACGAGGAAATTGACCTGCTCGTCACCACCGTCGATTCCTATGCCGAGGAGGTGGCCGCCTATCGCCGCATCGCCGCCAGCCAGAAGGTCGATGCCGTAGTGCTCCACTCCCCCACCCTGCATGACGAGCGCGCCGAAATGCTGCTCGATCTCAAGATACCCTTTGTGCTGCATGGCCGCACCAATATCGGCAAGCCCGTAGCCTGGCTCGACATCGACAATACCGGCGCGGTCGAGCGCGCCACCAGCCACCTGCTCGATCTCGGCCATCGCCGCATTGCCCTGCTCAACGGCCTCAAGGGCCGCACCTTCGCCGAGCACCGCGAAATCGGCTATCTCGCCGCCCTCTCAGCCCGCGGTGTCTCCTTCGATCCGGCGCTGATGGGCAATTCGGTCTTCACTGACGAAGCCGCCTTCCGCGTGGCCCAGGCCATGCTCGAGCTGCGCCCGCGCCCCACCGCCTTCCTCGCCGGCTCGATGATGACGGCGCTCGGCGTCTTCCGCGCCATCCGCCAGGCCGGCTTCGCGCTGGGCAAGGACGTCTCCATGATCGCCCATGACGACGTCTTCCCCTATCTCAACGCCGACAACATGTACCCCACCATGTCGACGACGCGCTCCTCGATCCGCCAGGCCGGCATCCGCATTGCCGAACTCATCCTGCAATTGCTGGCCGGCAAGCCCATCGCCGATATCCATGAGCTCTGGCCGGTCGAACTGGTCCTGCGCGAAAGCTCAGGCCCGCTTCTTCGCTGAGCGCGCAAATCAGATATAGGCTCGGCTCATTACTGGGAGGGTCGCATGAGCCAGAATATCGATCACCTGCTTGCGCGCGCCGCAGCCTATGCCGAACGCTACCGATCGGGCCTCGATAGCGGCTCCGCCCGGCCCGCACTCGACTATCACGCCATGCGGGATCGCTTCGCCGCGCCCCTGCCCGAGACCGGTGCCGACCCCGCCGCCATAATCGATGAACTGGCGGAGCTGGCCGAACCCGGCCTGATGCCCACCATCGGCCCGCGCTTCTTCGGCTGGGTCATGGGCGCCTCGCACCCCGCCGGCGTCGCTGCCGACCTGCTGGTCAGCGCCTGGGGCCAGAATGCCGGCTACCAGTCCACTTCGCCCGCTGCCGCGGCCATCGAGGAAGTGGCCGAACGCTGGCTGCTCGACATTCTCGACCTGCCCGGCGAGAGCGGCATCGGCTTCACCACCGGCGCCACCGTCGCCAATGGCACCTGTCTGGCCGCCGCACGCACCGGCACGCTGCTGGCCGCCGGCTGGGATCCGGACGAAAACGGCCTCTTCGGCGCGCCGCCGGTCCATGTTCTGATCGGCGCCGACGCTCATTCCTCGGTCTATTCGTCACTGCAATTGATCGGCTTTGGCCGCAAGCGCGTCATCACCATCGAAACGGACGATCTTGGCCGCATGCGTCCGTCCGCACTGGAACGGGCCATATCAGACCTTACCGGTCCCAAGATCGTCATCGCCCAGGCCGGCCAGATCAATACCGGCGCCTTCGACCCCTTCGCCGACATCGTCGCCATCGGCAAGGCGCATGGCGCCTGGATCCATGTCGATGGCGCCTTCGGCCTCTGGGCCCGCGCCACGCCTTCGCTCAAATCCCTCACCGAGGGTATCGAAGGCTGCGATAGCTGGGTCACTGATGGCCATAAATGGCTCCAGGCTCCCTATGATTGCGGCTTCGCCATCGTCCGCCACAAGGACGCTTTGCTCGGCGCGATGTCGCAATGGTCGAGCTACCTGCCCTCCATCGCCCAGGGCGACCGCGTACCCTCCAACTACGTCCCCGAACTCTCCCGTCGGGCCCGGGGCGTCCCGGTCTATGCCCTGCTGCGCACCTTCGGCCGCCAGGGCATAGCCGATCTTGTCGAGCGGCATTGCCGTCTCGCCGCGCGCTTCGCCGCCCGTCTCGGCGCCGAGCCCGGCATAAGCATCGTCAGCGAACCCATCATCAACCAGGTGATCGTCAATTTCGGCACCGGCGACAGTTCCACCAGCAAGCGGCAGACCGAGGCCGTCATCGACCGCGTCGTCGATAGCGGCGCCTGCTTCGTGGCCGGCGCGTCCTGGCGCGGCCACTGGGTCATGCGCATCTCGGTCACCTCGGGCGAAACCACCCAGGCCGATATCGATCGCTCGGCCGACGCCATCATAGCCGCCTGGCGGCAGGTCCGTGCGGAAGGCGAAGGCTGAGCACGCCTGTCGGAAACGGCCGGCCTCATCCGTCGTTTGCTTGCAGGCAGCAAAAGGAGCCGTCCCATGCGTCCCACCATTACCGCCTTCGCCAACTCCCCCGACCAGGGCACGGGCCAGGCCCGCGACATGCGCGTGCGCTGGGCGCTCGAAGAAGTCGGCCAGCCCTACGACGTGCGCCTGGTCTCCTTCAGCCAGATGAAGCAGCCCGCCCATCTGGCGCGGCAGCCCTTCGGCCAGATTCCTACCTATGAGGAGGGCGACCTCACCCTGTTCGAATCCGGAGCCATCCTGCTCCATATCGCCGAACGCCATGCTGGCCTGCTACCCGCCGGGGAGCCTGTCCGCGCTCGCGCGATCAACTGGATATTTGCTGCGCTCAGCACGATAGAGCCGCCCATCGTCGAACGGGAACAAGCCGATTTCCAGGCCGGAAAGCCCTGGCACGGCCCCGAGCACCTGGCCTTTCTCGACGGCAATATCCGCACCCGGTTCCGCCAGCTTTCCAATCGCCTCGGCCAGGCCGACTGGCTCGAAGGCGCTTTCAGCGCTGGCGACCTCATGATGGTCATGGTGCTGCGCCGGATGGAGGGCTCCGACCTGCTCGCGGAATTTCCCAACCTCTTCGCCTATGTCGCCCGCGGCGAAGCCCGCCCCGCCTTCCAGCGCGCCTATGCGGCGCAGCGGGCGGTCTTCACCGATGCCCAGGAACTGATATTGCATCGCACGGCGAACTGACACCACGCAAATAAACAAAGAAATAGAGATGCAGATTATTGATTTCGCTCAGTATTTTGCACCTACTTGACTGTAAATTGTCACGGTGCAATTGATAGTGCCGCATGCTGGCGATGCATTCGCCGCGAATGCCTGGAGGGCGGCATGGTCACCAGACGGCGTGTTTTGGGGCTGGGATGTGCGTGTTCGGCGGCGGCAATAGCAGGCATCTCGCCATGGGCTGCCGTTGCGCAGGATGATTGGTCATTCTGCTCCACCGTTGATCATACGACGCCTGCAGGAACGCCCGAGCCCTCGGTGGGCAGTGTCCTGTCCAGCGTCGAGATCGAACATACCAGTGGCGCGCCGGCCCCCTTCTCGATCACCAACCACGGCTTGTCTATGGCCGGCAAGCGCTGGCGCAAGAGTGACGGGCGAACGCCCGGAACCGGGATTATTACCCTCGGCGTGCATTTCCTGAATGGCAGTGCCACGGACCATGCCCTGGTCGAACGCGGGGCCCGGGCCTGGCTGACCAATGGCATTGAAAAGTTAATCGATTTTCAGTTTGGCGTTCCTCAGGCCAGGGCAGAAATTTCCATCGCTTTTGATCAGGGCGTCAACGACTCCAAGATAGGGCGCGACAGCCTTAATGCCGCCCGCAGCGGCTATTCAATGCGCATACATCAGCGCGCCGAATACATCGTGACGCATGAATTTGGACACGCCCTGTGCCTCAAGCACGAACATCAGCATCCTGCCAGCGGTATTGTCTGGAACAAGGAGCGCGTCTATGCGGACCTGGCGGCACAGGGCATAACAGATCGAGCTGTGATCAAGCGGAACATCTTCGATCCGCTTTCCGCAGACCTGATCTGCGCCACCTCGCCTAATTTCGATGCCGCCTCGATCATGTCGTACCAAATTCCCGCGTCATGGACGCTGAACGGATTCAGTTCGCGCATTCCCGATCACCTGAGCGATGGTGATGTCGCCTGCGTTCTGGGCATTTACGGTGGGTAGTATGCGTATCGTGCTTGGCGCGATTATCGCGCTCCTCCTCCTCACGCCCATGAGCAGGGCGGACGATATGGCTGTAACCTATATCGAGGTATTCGATACCAATTCGTCCCTGTCCGAGCCGGCAGCACTCGGCTCCGGCTTTCTGATCGATGATTTAGGACACATTCTCACGGCACGGCATGTGCTCGACGACGTCGGCGTGCCACGGGACCAACTCCGCCTGATGATCCGGTTTGGCTCAAAAGAAGCGCAAGCACTGCGTGCTCAGGTGGTGGATTGTAGTGAGGGCTATATCGACATCTGCCTGCTTCGGGCCAACGGCCTGGATACCTATTCGTCCAGGCCCAAGCCATTCCGCCCGCTCTGCCGGCCACTCGGTGCAGAGCCCGTCACGGTGAAAGGCTTCCCGCCCGGTGACTTCAACCCTATGATCACCCGGGACGGCAAGATTTCCTCCGCCAATATTGGGGCCGAGCTCAAATATACCGCCGATGTGGATCTCGACAGCGGCATGAGCGGCGGGCCGGTGCTAGATGAAAATCAGTACGTGATCGGCCTGAATACCGGCGTTTCGGGCAATGTCACTTTTCTTCAGCCGCTGAGCTACGGCGTGGATCTCGTGCTCAAGACCGGTATCAATTGCCTGGACATTCAGGCTCGCGGAACAGAGGAGCGGGCCGATGTAGCAACATTGCGCTGCAAGCCAATTCGAACGTCCATCGAGTCGAAAATGCTCGCCGACTACCTACTCGGCAACACCATCTCATTTGAATATCCGCTACTTTCCCCGACCGAGGGTTGCAGGATCGTATCGGTGACAACGACTCGTGCCGGCGTCGGTTTCGTGACTAACGTGGCGATAGAATATCCTGGCGACGGGTCGGCCATGCTTATCTTCGACTTCGAGGGATTGCAGGAATATCTGCGTAACGCCGCGATCGAGTTGCACCCAACTCTCTATGCCCAGGCCATCGCACCTTTGCTGGTGATAGCGACCCAGGAAGCGGCGCAGTAGCGGCAGGCACTCGCTACCCCACCCGCAATACATGGTTGTCGAACCGGAAGTCGAACTGCCGCGCTTCCCGTTCGGCCCCGGCAATGCCGATCATCTCACCTTCGCCACTGGTCGCGACGAAGCCGGCACCGTCTGCGGCCAGGCCGCAGCCATTGCGCAGGCTTTCCACCAGCACAGGCTGCCGGGCCTCGGTGTCGATGGCCACCAGCAGATCGCCCTCGGGCGATGAGACCGCGACCATATTCCCATCGGCCGAAGCCGCTACCGAACCCACATAATTGCGCAGGTCGGCCAGCGTGCCTGATGGCAGTTCCACCAGCCTGATCTCGCCATCCATCGTTGCATAGCCCACCAGTTGCGGCCTGCCCTGTCCAGCACCCTTATACTGGCAACCGAACCACACCCGCCCGCGTCCGTCGATCGCCATGTGGCGGATGGAGAGCTGGTGCAGGCCCGCCTCCAGCCGCAATTGGCCGACCAGGTGCCCGTCACGCCGGTCCAGGAAGACGACCGACGGGTCCATGGTCTCGATATTGAGCTCGGCCCGGCCGAAATCGGGATGCGTCTCGATCCCGCCATTGGCGACGACGAAAGTCACGCCGTCGGGCATCAGCAGCATTTCATGCGGGCCGGTGCCATAGGTGGGAAATTCCCCCACCCGCCGATAGCCGTCCGTCGCGTCATAAATTCCGATGACGCCCTGCGCTGCCTCGAAGTCGCTCTCGGTGGCATAGAGCAGCTTTCCATCCGGCGAAAACACGCCATGTCCATAGAAATGCCGCCCCGCAACGCTGGTCAGCGTCACCGGCGCCTCGCGTTTCCAGGGATCGAAGACCAGCGCGAATGTCCCCGGCTGCCGTGCAAACACCACGCCCCGCCCTGCTTCGCGGCTGATGGTGATGTCATGCCCCCGGTCCGGCAGGTCGAAGCTGGCGATCAGGTCGCCCCGCTCCCCCAGCAGCACCGCGCCATAACCGCCGCTGGCCGTCTGCACCGCGCTGACAAAGACCAGCTCATTCCGTTCCAGCGCCATGACCTGCCGCGGCAGCAATCCCGCCGCGAAGCCCGCGCCCGCCGCCTTGAGGAATGCGCGCCGCTGCCACATGGTCAGTCGCCATCCAGCGAAGAAAAGCCGACGCTCAGGCCGAGTGCCGCCGAAAGCTGTTCCCCGATCATCGCCTGCAGCGACCCGGTGACGATCACCAGGTAGCGCAAGGCCTGCACTTGCTTGTCGTCCTCCAGCGCCTCGTCCAGCGGCAGCGTCACCAGGCCCAGCGCCCGATCGGCATTGCGGAATTCGAAGGTGATCGAATTGCCCAGCCCGATATTCTTCTCGTCCACCGCTGCGGCAATGCCCGATTGCGCCAGCAGGTGCCGCATGCCGGAGAGGTTGGCCCCGACCATGCCCAGCGTCAGCCCCGAGCGCCAGAACAGCCCCTCCTTGGGTCGCGCCGCCCGCTCGTCGGTCGGCATGATGGGATTGATGCGCACATCCCGCACCGCCTCCATGCCATGCGATACCAGCCCCACCAGCGCTTCCAGCGCTTCGGTCTCGGTGCGGTAATCGGCATAGTCCGCCTGCGGCCTGGTCAGGTGGTCGGCAATGCCTGATGGCGCAAACCAGCCCTCGGCCAGTTCCCCAGCGACCTGGGCAATATTGGCAGCGACCGCGCTGCCATATTGGCAGCGGAAGGCGCCATCCGGCCCCGACAGTGTCTCTGCACCAGTGCCGAACAGCACGAATTCCAGCGCCCCGAAGCCCTGCACCGCCACGCTCTTGCCGCGCAG
>CBIGSA010000110.1:0-10655 GCA_966192215.1 uncultured Devosia sp.
GAATGTTGAGTTCGGACGCGATGATGACGCGTCCCTTCTCGATCCAGAGGGTCAGAAGCTGGCGACCGATATCATGCGGCTCGGCGCCGGGCCGGGCAACGCGCATGACCACCATGGCGCGATCCTCGATGACCGTGCAGCGCGAGCGAGTGCTGGGCACGGTCAGTAAATCGGCATTGAATTCGCCCAGCTCCTGCTTGAGCCAGACCTTGAATTCGGGCGCCCTGGAATTACCGCAGACCAGCTTGAAACCGCGCACGGGCACCTTTGGCTCGGCGGCGGTGGGCTCGTGCCTCGCGACCCCACCCCTGCCGTCAAAGACCAGCACCGCGCCAACACCAACCATGCCGTTAGCGATGTGGCGGGCCGGTGGTTCGCGCGGGATGGTGTCGTCCATGTGTGACTAGCTCAGGCGCTTGAGTGCTTCCAGGATATGATGGCGCCGTTCCACGGCGGCCTCACGACGGGACTTCTGTTCTTCGATGACCTCTTCGGGCGCCTTGGCGACGAATTGCTCGTTGCCCAGCTTCTTGTCGATCTGGGCGATTTCGGCGTCGAGCTTGGTCACTTCCTTTTCGAGGCGCGCCTTTTCGGCAGCGATGTCGATGACACCGGCCAGCGGCAGGGCAAAGGTGGCTTCGCCGACGACGAACTGAGCGGATTCGCCCGGAACAGAGGCCTGCGGCGAGATTTCCTCGAGACGAGCCAGGCGCGTGATGAGCGAGGTGCCGGCGACGAGGCGGCGCAGGGTTTCCTCCCCTGCCCCGACCACAACCATCTGCAGCTTGGCGCCGGCGGGAACATTCATCTCCGAGCGGACCGAACGGACATTGGTGATGACGTCGATGAGCCAGTTGAGATCGGCATCGGCGGCGGCATCTTCGAGGCCGGCGAGATCAGGCCATTCGGAAAGGATCAGCATGGACTCGCGCGGAGTGCCGAACTTGCCGGTCTCGGCCCAGAGCTCTTCAGTGACGAAGGGCATGAAGGGGTGAAGGATGGCCAGGATCTGGTCGAGCGCCCAGGCGGCGGTGGCGCGGGTCTCGGCCTTGGCGGCCTCGTCCTCGCCCATCAGGACCGGCTTGGCGAATTCGACATACCAGTCGCAGAAGGTGCCCCAGACGAAGTCATAGGCGGCATTGGCCGCTTCGTTGAACTTGTAGTCGACAATACCCTGGGTGACGGCGGCCGCACCGCGCGCCGTGGCGCCGACGATCCAGCGATTGAGCGGGAGCTTGTTCGCCTTTGGGTCGTAACCCTCAACGCGCCGGCACTCGTTCATTTCGAGGAAGCGGGCGGCGTTCCAGATCTTGGTGACGAAGTTGCGATAACCCTCCACGCGCTGGATGGAGAGCTTGAGATCGCGGCCCTGCGCGGCCATGGCGGCCAGGGTGAAGCGGGTGGCGTCCGCGCCATATTGATCGATGAGCTGGAGCGGGTCGATGACGTTGCCCTTGGTCTTGCTCATCTTCTGGCCCTTCTCGTCGCGGACCAGAGCATGCATGTAGACCGTGTGGAACGGCTCCTCATGCAGGAATTCAAGACCCATCATCATCATCCTGGCAACCCAGAAGAAAATGATGTCGAAGCCAGTGACGAGAACGTCAGTGGGATAGTAGCGGCGCAGCTCGGCTGTGTCGTCTGGCCAGCCCAGGGTGGAGAAAGGCCAGAGAGCGGAGGAGAACCAGGTATCGAGCACGTCGGGGTCGCGGGTGAGGGCAACGGACTTGCCGTAGTGGGCATCGGCCAGGGCCTGGGCCTCGACTTCGTCATAGGCGACGAAGGCTTCGTTATCGGGGCCGTACCAGGCCGGGATCTGATGTCCCCACCAGAGCTGGCGGGAGATGCACCAGGGCTTGATGTTTTCCAGCCAGGCGAAATAGGTGTTCTCGTATTGCTGGGGCACGAATTTGGTGCGGCCTTCGCGGACGGCAGCGAGCGCCGGCTGGGCCAGCACGTCGGCCTTGACCCACCACTGGTCGGTCAGGAAGGGCTCGATGACGACGAGCTTGGACTTCTCGTCATGTGGCACCATGATCTTCTTGTCCTCGATGTGATCGAGGCCGCGGGTGGGATTTTCCTCCGCGAGGGCGGTCAGGTCCGCGACGATGGCCTTGCGCGCGGCGAAGCGATCGAGGCCGCGGTATTTTTCGGGGATGAAATCGGCCGAGATGATCGCGCCATTGGTGGTGAAGACGTTGATCTGGTCGAGATTGTTGCGGACACCGACTTCGAAGTCGTTGAAATCGTGCGCCGGGGTGATCTTGACCGCGCCGGTGCCGAGGGTCGGATCGGCATATTCGTCGGCAACGATGGGGATGCGGCGCCCGACCAATGGCAGGTCGACGAACTTGCCGACAAGGCCCGCATAGCGCTCGTCTTCGGGATGAACGGCAATGCCGGTGTCGCCCAGCATGGTTTCCGGGCGGGTGGTCGCAACGATGATGTAGTCGCGGGTCTCGTGGCCCGTGACATTGCCCTCTTCGTCTTTCAGCGGGAACTGGTAGGTCACGCCATCGGCCAGAGGATAGCGCAGGTGCCACATATGGCCCTTGACCTCGATATTCTCGACTTCGAGGTCGGAAATGGCGGTTTCCAGGCCCGGATGCCAGTTGACCAGGCGCTTGGCGCGATAGATCAGGCCGCGCTTGTGCAGCTCGACGAAGACCTTGATGACGGCGCGGACCATCTGGTCGTCGGCGACGCCGTTTTCGCCCATGGTGAAGCGTTCGCGGCTGAAATCGGCGGAAGCGCCCAGGCGCTTGAGCTGGTTCATAATGGTGCCGCCGCTCTCGGCCTTCCACTCCCAGACGCGCTCGACGAATTTCTCGCGACCCATTTCGCGGCGGCCGGGCTGCTGGCGTTCCATGAGCTGGCGCTCGACGATCATCTGTGTGGCAATGCCGGCATGGTCGGTGCCCGGCTGCCAGAGGACGTCCTTCTTCAGCATGCGGTTGAAGCGGACCAGGATGTCCTGGATCGTGTTGTTCAGCGCATGGCCGATATGGAGCGAGCCGGTGACATTGGGTGGCGGAATGACGATGGTGAAGGTCTCGGCACCGGGCGCGGCCCCTGCCCCGGCGGCAAAGGCGTTGGCCTTGAGCCAATCGGCATAGACGCGGTTTTCGACAGCGCCGGGCTCATAGGACTTTTCAAGCATTGATCACTCGCAACAGCAGCGACCCGCCAGGATAACCATGGCGGGCCGGATAGACAGGTTGGCAGACTTCAAGCAAATGCCGGATGCGGGGTCAACTGGAAGTGCGCAGACCGGCTATTCCCCGCGCGAGATGCGGGTGATTTCGCGTTCCACCATGCGTTCGACGACGGAAGGCAGGTTCTCGTCCAGCCATTCCTTGAGCATGGGGCGCAGCATGTCGCGCATCAGCGACTCGATGGTGGCGCCGGGATTGCCGATGCCCAGGCCATTGAGCTTGGTGATGGAGCTGCGAACGGCGGCCTGGGTGGCGGGGCCGAGCAGTTGATCGGCCATGTCGCTGGACAGGGTCGGATCCGGAAGGGGGGCAGCCTGGGCGACGCTGGGTTGCGGCATGGGCTCGGGCGCCGGCTGCGCGGCAGCCATGGGCGGGGGATCGAAGGCCGGCAGCTCTTCTTCCTCTGCCGTTTCGGCAACATCGAAAGTAATGTCGTCGGGCTCGACCAGTTGCGGCGCAGCGGAAGCCGCAGGCTCTTCGGCCTCGGTATCGGCCAGGATGGAGTCGAAGCTAAAACCACCAACCTCGTCGTCGTCGCCCTTGTCGACAATCTGGTTGGGGGACAGCGCCAACGGCTCGACATCTTCGAGCATGTCGCTGAGATCGCGGTCGAGAGAATCGGCCATGGGGCGGGCGGGCGTGGCCTGCATGGGCGGCGGAGCGGCCTGGATAGTGGGTCGGCGCGGCACGCCTGCGGCATCGTCGTCGGCGATAATCTGCCGAATGGACGACAGGATTTCGTCCATAGAGGGTTCTTTGGGTGCCGGCTTGTTCATCAGTGCCTCTTACTCGTGCGCCCGAACCGACCCGCGACTTCCGCCGATGCCGCCAACCTGATTCGTCACCAACACCTTAGCGCCAGCCGCCACAATTAGGAATCGCCACAGCGACACTCAAATCGGTCTTCCACTAAAAGTTGTGGCCGGGCAGGACCCGACCACCACAGATCGACAATGACAATGACGGGCCAGACCTTGCGGAACAGCAAAGGCAACGGACGCAGTTTACTGAAAAGGCGCCCTGCCGTGGCAGAAATGCGCCGCGATCACTCGGCGACAGTGCGCAATTCCTGCCAGACGTCTTCCACGGCCTGATTGTACCGGACGGCAGACTTGACCTCCACAGCCAGACCCAGATCGGTTGCGGTGAGATGACCCATGGCCGCTAGCAGCGAGAAAGTGGCAATGACCTTGTTGGTGGAGGCGTTGATGAGGCTTTCGCGCGCCGTGGTGAGCTCGGCCTGCGAATTGAGCACATCGAGCGTGGTGCGGGTGCCCAGGTCGCGTTCCTGAATAACGCCATCCAGCACGGTGCGGCCCGCCGAAACGGCGGCGTTAGCGGCGGAAATCTGCGCATCGGCGCTCTGGATGCCGGCCCAGGCGGAAATTACCGCCTCGCGGATCTGGTCGTAGGACGACATGGCGTCGACCTCGGACTTGATCTGCTCGATATTGGCCTTGCGCACGCTGGCGCCCAAGGCACCGCCGGCGTAGAGCGGAACGGTAACGGTGAAGCCCAGCTTGCCGCTGAGGCCCTGCGAACCGCCGGGATTGCTGTAAGCGGTGCCGATGGAGCCGGAAATGCTGGCGGAGGGGCCGAAAGCCGCCTGCGCAGAGTCGGTGCCGGCCTGGGCGGCGCGAATGGCCGCCTTGGACATCAGGATGGCCGGATGACCGGTCTCCGCCTCGGAGATGGCAGCCTGCAAGCTCGACGGGATCAGGCGGGCATAATTGTGCGAGGAGTCCAGGTTCTGCGGGGCCACGCCAACATAGCGCTGGAAGGTGGCCTGGCTGATCTCAAGGCTGCTCAGGGCGGCGCGATAGGTCGCCTGGCCCTGGGCCAGACGCGCTTCGGCCTGGGCGACATCGATGCGGGTGCCTTCGCCGACATCGAGCCGATCCAGCGCCGACTGCAACTGCGCCTGGAAGAAGTTGACGTTTTCCTGCCGCAGGGCGACCAGTTGGCGATCGGTCAGCACGGACATATAGGCCTGAACCACGGCCAGGAGCACATTTTGCTCGGTATTGCGGATTTGGTATTCAGCGGCCTCGGCTCCGGCACGTGCCGCCTCGACCTGCGCATCGGTCTTGAAATTATCGAAGATGGTCTGGTTGTAAGAAAGCCCGGCCGAATAGACCTGGCTGTCCTCGAAGGCACCGGTGGGGTTGCCGAGGGAAGCCTGCCCGGCGGACCAGTTGTAGGTCCCCCCGAAAGATGCGCCGATCTGGGGACGCTTTCCGGCCTGGGCCAGGGCGACATTTTCCGCTGCGGCCTTGGCGCTGAGCAGGGCCGCCTGCAAGTCGGGTGCATGATCGTAGGCGATGGTGAGCGCCTGCGTGATCGACTGTGCTTGGGCGCCGCCCACCGAGGCGGCGGCCAAAGCCAGGGCCAGCGCACTCGCAACCAAATTAACGCGGAAACCCATTGCCCATCTCCAACATCCCCGGAACTCTATGCCCCGGCACATGGGGTAGACAACCGGCCGCGACAATCCCTACCAAACATTAATATGCGATTAGCCCAATCGCGTGCCCTGACGGCAACACCGTACCCGTTCCTAGCACTAGAATATGAACTCCTCGTCTGACCGCGCGGTAAAGAGCGGCGGCAAAACGGCATTGAAATCGGCGCGCGCCGTGACTTCGCGGCCCGACCTGACGAATCGATTCGCCAAACCCACAGCCCCCGCGCGGATAAGTGTCACCAGGCGGCCACCCTCGGCAAGTGCCTCGATAAGGGCATCGGGCACGGCATCGAGAGCGCCTTCGACCACAATGACGTCGAAACGAGTCTTGCCAATTTCGCCGATATCGCCCTGGACTATGCTGGCATTGGTGACGCCCAAAGCCGCCAGGTTCGCCCTTGCTGCGGCAGCCAGCCCGGGGTCTGCTTCCAGACCGGTGACCGAGGCCGCGAGGCCGGCAATCACCGCCGTGGAGTAACCGGTGGCCGCACCGAGATCGAGCACGGTGTCGGTGGGGGCAATTTCGGCCAGCGCCAGCAGCCGGGCCAGGGTGGCCGGCGCCGCCATGAACCGCCGGGGCGGCTTGTCACCGAACCAGTGAATGTCGTCGATATAGGCAAGTTCGCGCCTGATGTCAGGGACGAAATTCTCGCGTGGCACGGTGCGCATGCGCGCCAGAATCGCCGGATTGGTAACACCGCCGCTGCGCAACTGGCTCTCCACCATCTGCGTCCGCGCGCGTTCGAAATCGACCATGGATGCAGCCCGCCCCGGGTAACCATATGCCGGACGTGAATATAGTCGGGGGCAGAGCGTGGCAAGAGCCAAGGCGCGCGATGCGGCAAATTGGCGTTGCGCGGCAGCTATGTCAGAGGTGCCGCCCTTCGTCCACAGGGATCACGATCCCAGTCGAACTGGTCAGATGGGTGATGCAGGCAATGATGGCCCCGGCGACGTCGTCCGGGGTCGTGGTCTTGGCAAGTGGCGCGCGCTGGGCAAGGGCCACAAAATCTTCGGCGCGGCGACCCTTGACGAAGCCGGTATCAACCCCGGCGGGCGCAACGGACAATACCCGGATCTTGGGCGCGAGCGCCTTGGCCAGGCCGATGGTGAGCGCATCGAGCCCGGCTTTGGCGGCGCAATAGGCCAGATTGCTGCCGATGCCGGTGCGGGCGGCTATCGATGAGACATTGACGATGACCGATGCGGGCGGCACTTCCAGCAAGTGCCTGACGGCACGGACGACGGCGAATGGGCCACGCAGGTTGGTCGCCAGCACAGTATCGAACAGGGCATCGGTCAGCCCGTCGAGATCCCCCGCTGGCACGGGCACGGTGGCGCCGCCGTTGTTGACAAGGATGTCCAGCCGACCGAAGCGCGCGCCGATTGTGCCGGCCACGGCGGCAATGCTGGTCGAATCCTGCAGCAACAGCGGCAGGGCGGCGTGCCCTTCGCCGGGCAGTTGCGCGATGACGGCCTCGGCCGACTCACGGTCCGAGCTATAGGTGATGACCACCGTCGCACCCGCGTGAGCAAGGCGCTGCGCGGTAGCACGGCCGATGCCGCGGCTGCCTCCGGTCACAAGGGCAATGGTTGGTTGAGGCAAGGTTTCGCCTGGCTGCTGCATGATTGCGCGATTCCGGTTTACGACCCAGCGCCGGCAGCATGAGCCCACCGGCGCCGGAGCGATGCTATTTGGCGAGGCCGAGTTCGGTCACAAGCGCGCCGACATGTTCGTGCTCGGTACGCAGATGCTCGGTCAGCTCGGCGGCGGACATGAAGCGCGGCGCGACGCCGGCCCGGGTCAGGGTATCGATGAATTCGGGCGACTCGCTGGCCTCGCGCAGGGCGGTTTCCAGCGCCGCCACGACGTCGGCGGGCATGCCTGCCGGGCCCATTACCATTTGCAGGCCGGCGCCACGGATATCGGGATAGCCGAGTTCCGCCAGGGTGGGGATATCGGGAAATTCGGCCAGCCGCTCGGCAGCCGGCACGGCCAATGCCGTCGCAGCATCCTGCCGGACCTGGGGAATGGCGGTGGCATCGATGATGAACTGCACGTCGCCGGCCAACAGCGCCTGGATGGCTTGGGAGGAACCGCTGAACGGAATATGCATGGCGTCGATGCCGATGCTGCCGGTCACGTCGATGGTGGTGAGGTGGCCGGTCGATCCGACACCGGTGGACCCATAGTTCAGCTCGCCGGGATGGGCCTTGGCATAGGCCACGAATTCCTCGAAATTTGCCACTGGCAGCGTCTTGGATGCGACCAGCATGCGCACGGCCTCGCTGACATTGGCGATGGAAACAAGGTCCGCCAGCGGGTCGAAGCCAACCTCGGAGATATGTGGCGCCGTGGTGACGATGGCATTGCCGGCAAGCAGCAATGTCGAGCCATCGGCCGGCGAGCGGGCAACGCGGTCGGCGCCAATGGTTCCCCCTGCCCCGGCCACGTTCTCGACCACCATGGTCACACCCAGGCGCTTGCCCAGTTCCTCGGCGACGATGCGGCCGACAATGTCACCCGCACCGCCGGCCGCGTAAGGCACGACCATGGTCACGGTGTCGACGGGATAGCTGGTCTGCGCCAGTGCGGGTACCGCGAGAGCGCCGATAGCCGCGATGGCGGCCGTGCCATAGAGTACTGCAAGCTTGAACAATTTGGGTCCTCCTCCGCCTGACGCAGATGCGTCGCTGCTTGTGGTCCCCATATTGGACGGCAGGCGGCAGGGATCAGCGCCCACCATGCCGCTTTCCGCCTACCGAAAAGGCGCTATGGCGGCATGCGCCGGCAAGGCGCGGCGTAACATGTTGGACTGTATGTGGGATTTGTGGAGGCCACGTCCGGAATTGAACCGGAGTACGCGGATTTGCAATCCGCTGCGTCACCACTCCGCCACGTGGCCTCTGGCGCCGGGTTCTAGTCCAGCGCCCCCTCTTATGCAAGGCATCGGGTTGCCAAAGCGTTATTTTCTCACGGCCGCGTGAAGGCGCCGGCTTGTGGCGTTTTGCGCTTCACCGCGGGGACGGGCTTGCATAGGTTGCTCGCGCATAAAGCGAGGGCGACTGTGAGCGACATGGCAATATCCGGCGGGGGCCGGCGGGAATATCTGCAACCGGTCATGGCGGGAGCGCTGGCGGCCATCGTGGGCTATGCCAGTACGTTCACGCTGGTGCTGGCTGCACTGACAGCAACCGGCGCCTCGCCGCAACAAGCCGGCTCGGGGTTGATGAGCGTGTGCATCGCCATCGGCATTCTCAATATCGTGGTCAGCGCAAGGGTGAAGCTGCCGGTGAGCTTTGCCTGGTCGACGCCCGGCGTAGCCTTCATCCTGACCGTGGGCGAGCCGGTGGGCGGCTTTCCGGCGGTGGCGGGGGCGTTCCTGGTCGCGGCGGGGTTGATCGTGCTGACAGGGTTGATCAAGCCGCTGGCGCGGCTGATCGGGGCGATTCCGGCGCCGCTGGCCAATGGCATGCTGGCGGGCATGCTGTTCACCCTGTGCCTGGCGCCGATCACCGCGGTGGCCGAAATGCCCGTGCTGGCGCTACCCATCGTGCTGGCCTGGGTCATCGGCCTGCGCTTCGCCAAGCGCTATGCGGTGCCGATCGCCGTGGTGGTGACGGGAATCGTGCTGGCCACGACAACGCATCTGCCCGAAGGAGCGCTGGACGGGAGCTGGCCGAGCCTGGTGCCGGTAGTGCCCCAATTCACGCTGGATGCCGTCGTGCGGATCGGCCTGCCGCTCTATATCGTCACCATGGCATCGCAGAACCTGCCGGGCCTCGCGGTGATGCAGGCCAATGGCTATTCGCTGAAGCCGGCGCCGCTCTTTGTGATGACGGGCCTGGCCAGCGCGGCAACGGCATTTTTCGGCGGGCATAGCAGTAATCTTGCGGCGATCACCGCGGCGATCTGTGCCGGACCGGAGGCGCATCCGGAAAGGGCCAGGCGCTGGCCGGCGCCGGTTTCGGCGGGCGTGGTCTACCTGCTGCTGGCGCCGGCGGCGAGCCTGGCGGCGGCCTTCATTGCCGCCTCGCCGCCATTACTGATCCAGGCCGTGGCGGGGCTGGCGCTGCTGTCGAGTCTGACGGCAGCACTATCCGGCGCGCTGGTCGTCGAGGAAACGCGGCTGCCGGCGGCGCTGACCTTCATCACCACGGCCTCGGGAATCACGATCCTGGGGGTGGGCGCACCGTTCTGGGGGCTGGTGGCGGGCATCGGCATGATGGTCGTGCTGCGCTTCGGCATGCGGCGCGAATTGGGGACGACGGGCAAGTGAGCGTGCCTCACGGCGTTATCATTGCCGGTGGCAGAGGCGAGCGGCTGGGCGGCGTGCGCAAGGCGGATTTGCGGATCGGGGGCCCGCGGCTCGTGGATCGTGTGGCCGAGGCGCTGGGGCCGGTGGAGCCGCCGCTGATGATTGCTGTGGGACAGGAAGACGATGGGCGCGGCAGGCGGGACGGCGCGGTGGCGGTGACTGATCTTGCTGCCCCGGCCGGCGGGCCGCTGGCCGGACTGGCGGCGGCGGTCAGCGCACTGCAGGCGCGGGGGATCGGCGAAGGTTTGCTGGTATCGGTAGCGGTGGACACGCCGCATTTGCCGCAGGATTTCGCGGCAATCATGGCCGCCGACCTAGGCGATGCACCGGCGGCCTTTGCCACCTGGGGCGCGGACTTCTATCCGCCCAATGCGATCTGGCGACTCGAGGCGCTGGCAGACCTGCCCAGGCAGGTCATGGCGCATACTGCGCCGGCAAGCCTCAAGGCATTGCTGGCCGGGCTGGGCGCGCAGGAGGTGGACTGGCATGCGAGGCATGCGGCCGATCCGTTTCGCAATGTGAATACGCTGGCAGATCTGCTAGCGCTGGGAGGATAAGCAACGCAGTGCGCAACCGACTTTTGCACATCGGGGCAAAAGGGCTTGGCAAACCAAAACAAGTTCGTTACATGGACCTCGCTTCCGGCAAGGAGGCATC
>CBIGSA010000111.1:0-10561 GCA_966192215.1 uncultured Devosia sp.
TTGCCCTTCCCCAATATCGACCCCATCGCCTTTGCCATCGGGCCCTTTGCCGTGCGCTGGTATGCGCTGGGCTATCTCTTCGGCGTGGGGCTGGGGGCGGGCTACGGCTATCTGCTGCTGGCCAACAGGCAGCTCTGGCATAAGGGCGAGCCGCCTTTTGCGGCCAAGGATATCTGGGATTTCGCCTTCTGGACCATGCTGGCCATCGTGATCGGCGGGCGCGTGGGCTATGTGCTGTTCTACAACCTGCCCTATTACCTCGCCAATCCGGCCGAGATCATCAACACGCTCGATGGCGGCATGAGCTATCATGGCGGCATGCTGGGGCTGATGCTGGCCGTGGTGCTGTTCACCTGGCGCAAGGGCAATGGCAACTGGCTCAATGGCCTCGACCTGATCGCCTCGGTTGCCACCATCGGCATTTTCCTGGTGCGCATCGCCAATTTCATCAATGCCGAGCTCTATGGCGCGCCGACCACACTGCCCTGGGGCGTGGTGTTTCCCACCGACCCCGAGCAATTGCCGCGCCATCCCAGCCAGCTCTACGAGGCGGCGCTGGAAGGGCTGCTGCTGTTCCTCGTCATCCGCATCTTCACCCATGTCTTCTACAGCCTGCGGCGGCCGGGCATGGTCGCCGGCATATTCGGCATCGGCTATGGCTTGAGCCGGATCGCCGTGGAATTCGTGCGCCTGCCCGATGAGCAGTTGGGCTATCTCTATGGTGGCTGGCTGACCATGGGCATGGTGCTGAGCGTGCCGCTGGTGCTGGCCGGGTTGGGATTGGTGGTGTGGGCGGGGACGCGGCGGGAGAGCCTGGTTCGTGGGTAGGATTAGCAGCAAGTACATGGCCGCTCTTCACCTCTCCCTGAGGAGAGGTGAGGAATGACCACCTCCCCCACCCTGCCCGAACTGATCGACATGCAGATCCGCACCAGCGGGCCGATGTCGGTCGCCACCTATATGGGCCTGTGCCTGACGCACCCCTCCAAGGGCTATTACAAGAATGCTGACCCGCTGGGCGCCAAGGGCGATTTCGTCACCGCGCCCGAGATCAGCCAGATGTTCGGCGAACTGATCGGCTTTTTCTTCGTCAACCTGTGGCAGCAGATGGGGAGCCCCAAGGCCTTTACCCTGCTCGAGCTCGGGCCGGGCCGGGGCACGCTGATGGCCGACATGCTGCGCGTGGCCTGCCGCGCCGAGGGGTTCCGCGACGCGCTGGACCTGCGGCTGTTCGAAACCAATCCGGCGCTGATCGCAGAGCAGAATGCCAGGCTTGAAGCCTATGAGCCGAAATGGATCGACGCTTTCGAGAAGGTTGGCGAGGGTCCGCTGCTGGTCGTGGCCAATGAATTCTTCGACGCCCTGCCGATACGGCAATTCGTGCGTATGCAGGACGGCTGGCACGAGCGCATGGTGGGGCTGAGCGAGGGCAAGCGCAGCTTCGGGCTCAACCCGACGCCCATTCCGGCCAGCGCCATGCCCGAGGCGGTAGCAGACGCCGAGATCAATAGCGTGTTCGAAGTGGGCCTTGCCAATGGCGAGGTGATGAAGCGGCTGGCGGCCACGGTATCGAGGCAGGGCGGCGCCATCCTCGCCGTGGACTACGGCTATGGCCGGACCCATACCGGCGAGACGCTGCAGGGCGTGCGCCGGCACCAATATGCCGACGTGCTGGATGCGCCGGGCGAGACCGACCTGTCGGCGCATGTCGATTTCGAGGCTTTGGGCAATGTGGCGGCTAGTGCGGGCCTCGCCGTGCAGAAGCTGGCCACGCAGGGCCAGTTCCTGACGCGGCTGGGCATCAATGAGCGGGCCAGGGCGCTGAGCGCCGCCAATCCCGGATCGGCGGGCGACATTGCCGCCGCCAAGGCGCGGCTGGTGGCACCCGAGCAGATGGGGAACCTCTTCAAGGCCTTCTGCGCCGCCAGCCCGGGCCTCTCACCGGCAGGATTTGAGCCATGACTCAGCATTACGAGCAAAGCGCTGCCCTGGCCGACCTCGGCCCCGTCAGGCATGGCTTCTTCGGCCGCAAGGGCGGCGCGTCATTGGGTGATTTCGCCGAAAATAACATGTCGGTCGTGGTCGGTGACGAGCCGCGCGCCGTCGATATCAACCGCACCGGCGCCGCCGAAGCCCTGGGCTTTTTCCGCCCGTCGCTCTACCTGCTCAAACAGGTGCATTCCAACCGCGTACGGACCATCACGCAAAAACCCGACAACGACGAGCCCCACGAAGCCGATGCGATGGTGACCAACCAGCCCGGCATCGCCATGGGCATCCTCACCGCCGACTGCACCCCGATCCTGTTGGCCGACCCCGAGGCGCACGTTATCGGCGCGGCCCATGCCGGCTGGCGCGGCGCGGTGGACGGGATCGTGGGCAATACCGTGGCCGCCATGGTGGAGCTGGGTGCTGACCCGGAGCGCATTACCGCCGCCATCGGGCCGACGATTTCAGGCGAGAATTATGAAGTGGGGCCGCACTTCATGGACGATTTCGTCAAGCTCAGGCCCGATGGCTGGCGGCATTTCTCCACCCATCATGGCAGCCGGGCGCATTTCGACCTGCCGGGATTTGTCGCAGCTGAACTCGACCGGGCAGGCGTGACGCGGGTGGAGCGGGTCGGGGGCTGCACCTATGGCCACCCCGACCGCTATTTCTCGCACCGCCACGCCACCCACCAGAGCGGCAAGACCGGGCGGCAGATCGCGATCATCGGGCTGGTGTAACCGCCGCCTCAATGCCCCTCGAAGGCGATCAGCGAGGCGACTTTGACGCCTTCCACCTTGAGCTTGCCGGCACCACCCAGATCGGGCAGGTCGATGACGAAGGCGGCGTCTTCCACGGTCGCGCCGGTCCGGCGCAGCAGGCCCACAGCGGCAATGGCTGTGCCGCCCGTGGCGATGAGATCGTCGACCAGCAGCACCTTGTCATTGCGATCAAGCACATCGGCATGGATTTCGATCGTATCGACGCCATATTCGAGCGCGTAGTTCTGCCCGATCGTCTCGCCGGGCAGCTTGCCCTTCTTGCGGATGGGGATGAAGCCCACGCCCAACGCGATGGCCACGCCCGCCCCGAAGATGAAGCCGCGCGCCTCGATGCCGGCGACATGGGTGATGCCCTGGCCGCGATACTGGCCGGCAATGCGCTCGATGCTTTCCTTGAAGCCCTCGGGATGTTCGATCAGCGTGGTGATGTCGCGGAACAGGATGCCCTTCTTGGGATAGTCCGGAATCGTGCGCACGAGGGCCTTGAGGTCGAGCGGCATGGCAAACCTGTCGAAGATGAGAAGAAGGGTGGATCAGCCCTGGCGGCGGCCGACAATATGGCGGGCGATGACCCCGGCATTATAGGCCGCGGTGCTGACGACGCTGATCGCCGTTTCGCGCGCCTTGGGATTGGACGCCACGGCATTGATGCCGGCACGCACCGCCGGATGGCGGCTCATGGCGATGGCGGTGCTCACGACAGTGACGGCTATGCGAATGGCTGACATGTCGGCTCCCCACTTCAGCGCAATGGCATGACTGGAATATTGCGGGCCGGCAGGCGAATGGCAAGGGGTTGAAGCGCGCGTGATGACGCAGACTTCTTCTTCGCGGTAGGGGCAAGTGGTTCCACTGAACGCGGGCTCCCTCTCCCCTGAGGGGAGAGGGTGGGGGTGAGGGGTTCAGCACTGGTGAAAGGCATCGTGCTTTACGCTGCTCTGAACCCCTCACCCGACCCATCGGGTCGACCTCTCCCTTCAGGGGCGAGGTGATGGGGCCGGCGCTCGCGGCAAGAAGAAAGGGCCCGGTGGGGCCCTTTCAATTTCTACCGAGGCTGGAGCCTTAGTGCTCTATGCCCTGCCAGATGCGGCGCTTGGTGGCGTACATCAGGCCGGCGAAGAGGACGAGGAACAGCAGCACGACGAAGCCGGTCTGCTTGCGGCCGGCCAGGTGCGGCTCGGCCATCCACATCATGAAGGCAGCGACGTCGGTGGAATACTGCTCGAGGGTCTGCGGAACCTCGACACCATCCTCGCCCGCCACATAGGCAACCGAACCATCCGCCAGCGGCGGGGCCATGCCGATGGCGTGGCCGGGGAAGTAGTCGTTGTAATACTTGCCTTCGGCCAGCTCGAACCCTTCGGGGGCTTCGTCGTGATAGCCGTTAAGCAGCGCGTGGATATAGTCCGGGCCGCCTTCGGAATAGCCGGTGAAGTAGTTGAGGACCCACCAGAGCCCCTCTTCCTTCACGCCGCGGGCCTTGGCCAGCACCGAGAAATCGGGCGGAAGCGCGCCGCCATTGGCATCGCGGGCATCCTGCTCGGTGGCAAAGGGCGACGGCCAGCGGTCGGCCGGAACAGCCGTACGCACGCCGCCTTCGGCCGTGGGATCGGCCACTTCATATTCGGCCGCCAGGGCCTTGACCTGCTCTTCGGAGAAGCCGGGGCCGCCTTCTTCCGCCAGGTTGCGGAAGGCGATCAGCCGCGCACCGTGGCAACTCGAGCAGACTTCACGGAAAACCTGGAAGCCGCGCTGGAGCTGGTTCTCGTCATAGGTGCCGAAAATGCCGGCAAAGGACCAGGTCTGCTTTTCGATGGCCGGGGTGGCGTGGCTGTCCTGCGCCAGGGCGGGGCTTGCGATGCCGGCGACTAGGGCCAGGGCAGCAAGGAGAGTTTTGGTGTTCAACATGGTTCCTGCCCCTCGCCTCAATGTGCCTTGCCCAGGACGCTTTCGGAGATGCTGGTCGGCAGGGGCCGAGGCGTCTCTATGCGGCCCAGAAGCGGCAGGATGATGAGGAAGTGGATGAAGTAATAGGCGGTGCAGATCTTGGCGAGAACCACATAGATGCCTTCGGCCGGCGCTGCGCCCAGATAGGTCAGCCCCACGAAATTGACCACGAACAGCCAGTAGAACCACTTGAACATCGGGCGGAAATTGCCGGAGCGAACCTTGGACGTATCCAGCCACGGCAGGAAGAACAGGATCAGGATCGAGCCGCCGAAGAAGATCACGCCACCGAGCTTGGAGTCGATGAACAGGATGTTGAAGTCGATGGCACGCAGGATCGCGTAGAACGGCAGGAAGTACCATTCGGGCACGATATGGGCCGGCGTCACCTGGCTGTTGAATTCGATATAGTTGTCCGGGTGACCCAGAATGTCCGGCGCGAAGAAGGCGAACCAGGCAAACGGGATCAGGAACAGCACCATGCCGAATGCGTCCTTCATCGTGTAGTACGGATGGAAGGGCAGCGTGTCGCGCTGCTTGTCCTTCACGTCGACACCGATGGGGTTGTTGTTGCCCGGAACGTGCAGCGCCCAGATATGGAGCGCCACGACCGCGGCAATGACGAAGGGCAGCAGGTAGTGCAGCGAGAAGAAGCGGTTGAGCGTGGGATTGCCGACCGAGAAACCGCCGCGCAGCAGTTCCAGCAGCGGCGTGCCGATGACCGGAATGGCCGCGAAGATATTGGTAATCACGGTGGCGGCCCAGCCGGACATCTGGCCCCAGGGCAGCACATAGCCCATGAAGGCAGTCGCCATCATCAGCAGGAAGATCAGCACGCCCAGGATCCACAGGATCTCGCGGGGCGCCTTGTAGGAGCCGAAATACATGCCGCGGAAGATGTGGATATAGACGGCCGCGAAGAACATCGAGGCGCCCACGGCGTGGAACGACTGGATCATGCGGCCGCCATTGACGTCGCGGCGGATATGCTCGACCGAGTCGAAGGCCATCGAGACATGCGGCGTATAGTGCATGGCCAGGATGATGCCGGTGACGATCTGGATACCCAGGCACATCACGAGGATGGCGCCGAAGGTCCACCAGTAGTTGAGGTTCTTCGGCGTCGGGAAGTCCATCAGGTGCTCCTTGGAGAACCGGATGATCGGCAGGCGGTCATCGAGCCACTTCTCGACGGCGTTCCCGGGCGTGTAAGTCGAATGTTCGGACATCGGAAAAGCCCCCACTAACCGATCTGGACCAGCGTATCGCTGAGGAATTCATAAGGCGGCAGCACCAGGTTCTTGGGTGCGGGACCTTTGCGGATACGGCCGGCGCTATCGTAGTGCGAACCGTGGCAGGGGCAGAACCAGCCATCGAAATCACCCGAATCGCCCACCGGCACGCAACCGAGATGGGTGCAGTTGGCGATCATGATGAGCCACTGTTCGTGGCCTTCCTTGGTGCGCTGCTCGTCGGTCTCGGGGTCCTTGAGATCGGCCAGCGGAACCGCCTTGGCCTCGTCGATCTCGGCCTGGGTGCGGTGCCGCACGAAGACCGGCAGGCCGCGCCACATGATGGTGACCGACTGCCCTTCGGGGATCGAGGACACGTCGAACTCGATACTGGCCAGCGCCAGCGTCGAGGCATCGGGATTCATCTGGTTGATGAGCGGCCAGGTGGTGGCGGCAGCGCCGACGCCCGCCACGGCGCCGGTAGCGACAAAGATGAAATCCCGCCGTGTCGTTGAATGTTGAGCTTGCGTGGCCAAGGTCCGTATCCCCGTACAATCACTTCAGACGCGGCCGGCGAGGCAAACCTTTTCGCGCATAGGCGGAATCAGCAGCCGTCCGCCCTCAAGCGGCCCGTCAGTTGGGGTTCTTTTTGCACTGTCACAAGCGCTTGTCCAGTGCGCCCAAGGGTGACACGGAGGAAGTGCGACACTATACCCAACTCCCGCCTGCCTGCGCCCGCGCGGACCACCGGCAAATGCTCCAGTCCATGGGAATCCGCCATGCCGGTCGATCTCGCCCTCTACCAGCCCGACATCGCCAACAATACCGGCACGCTGATCCGCCTGGGCGCCTGCCTGAGCACGACCATCCACCTGATCCACCCCACGGGCTTTCCCTTCTCGGCCAGGGCACTTGCCCGGGCGGGCCTGGACTATGTGGACCATGCCAGCGTGCAGGAGCATGTGAGCTGGACCGATTTCGACGCCTGGCGGCGCGAACAGGGCCGGCGGCTGGTATTGCTCACCACCAAGGCCGAAACCTCGGCCTATGCCGTCGACTACCGGGACAACGACATATTGATGGTTGGCCGCGAAAGCGTCGGCGTGCCCGATGCCGTGGCCGAGGCGGCCGACCTGCGCATCCGCATTCCCATGCGCGATGGCTTGCGCTCAATCAATGTCGCATTGGCCGCAACGCTTATCCTGGGAGAAGCAAAAAGGCAGACCGACGGATTCGCCGGTCTGCGCTGAACCTGACTATTGCGCCAGGAAGGCATTGGCCTGGGCAGCCAGGGTCTGGGTAGCCTTAAGCGGCAGATCGTAGTGGGTCGTGCCGGGAATGATCGCCAGTTGGTTGGGCGTGGGACGCATCGAGCCATCCACGCCCGCATCGCGGGTGCCGCCGCCCAGCAGCCTATAGACTTCCACCATGTGCTCGAGCGACAGCATGTCGGCATCGGCAAAGACCAGCAGAGTCGGCGCCTTGATCGCGGCGACGTCGGCGGACCAGTCATGGCCGGCCTGGTTCATCTCGCCGGTCTTGCGGAAGATGGCCTCCCAGTTCGCATCCGGATAGAGAGCGGCCAGCGGCGATTGGCTGATGCCCTGGGCAATCTGCGGCGCCATGGCCGGCATGGCCTGGAATGCCGCCTCCACTTCGGGGAAATTGGCGCTGTTGCGCACGCCCATCGAGACGACAATCAGCTTGCCGACCCGCTCGGGATGGCGGATTGCCGTTTGATAGGCAACCCCGCCGCCCAGCGACCAGCCCATGATATCGACCTTGTCGAGACCCAATTCACCGAGCAGCGCGGCAACGTCGTCCGCCATCTGCTCGTAACTCCAGGGCGCATCGGTGTCGCTGCTGAGGCCGTGTCCACGCAGGTGAATGGCGATCACCTTGCGCGACTTGGCCATTTCGGCGAGCGGGGCGCCGAAGAAATCGGCAGGATTGACCCCACCATGCAGCATGACCAACGGCGAACCCTCGCCATGAATCTCGTAATGCAGTTCGACGCCATTGACGGCAATCCGGTTGGCGGCATCAGGCGTATTCATCATCGTTTCTCCTTGAACAATGGATGGGAACACGGCCGCCATGGCCGCGACGAATGTCAGGGTGGTCAGCACTTGCTTGAGCATCGCAGTCTCCTTCAATAACTGAAACGCTATATAACTCTTTGGTTATTTTCAAGACGAATTCCGGCCGACCGGCTTGGGCCGGATCAATATGGCAATCGCAACAGTTCGCCAGGCTGCGACATGAAAAGGCAGCTGGACGGGTTTACAGCGCTCGAATGACGGTTCATGTCACCTTTCACCATGACACTTCCAGACGACCTCGCGGCCAAGCAGGCCACAGCCCAGACCTGGTTCCGTGCGCTGCGCGACCGGATTATCGCCGCCTTCGAGAGAATCGAAGCCGATGTGCAGGGGCCCAACGCCCATATGCCGGCAGGCCGGTTCGAGATCACCCCATGGGACCGTGCGGCCGGGGGCGGCGGCGAAATGGGCATGCTGCATGGCCGCGTGTTCGAAAAAGCGGGCGTGCATATCTCGACCGTGCATGGCGAATTCTCCGCCGATTTCGCCAAGCAGATGCCGGGCACCGAGGAAGGCGCCAAATTCTGGAGCTCAGGGATTTCGCTGATCGTCCATCCCTGGAACCCGCATGTACCGGCCGTGCACATGAACACGCGCATGATCGTGACCGGCAAGCAGTGGTTCGGCGGCGGCGCCGACCTGACGCCGGTGCTGGATCGACGCCGCACGCAGGACGACCCTGATACGGTGGACTTCCACGCCGCCATGCGCGCGGCCTGCGAGGGGAGCCCCGGCGTCGACTACCAGCGCTACAAGGACTGGTGCGACGACTACTTCTTCCTGCCGCACCGCAACGAGCATCGCGGCATTGGCGGCATTTTCTATGACCACCACAATTCGGGCGACTGGGACGCCGACTTCGCTTTCACCAAGGCCGTGGGCGAGGCCTTCCTTGGGATTTATCCCGATTTGGTGCGGCGCAATTTCGAGACAGAGTGGAGCGAAGCCGACCGGCACGAACAGTTGGTGCGCCGCGGACGCTATGTGGAATTCAACCTGCTCTATGACCGGGGCACCACATTCGGGCTCAAGACCGGGGGCAATGTGAACTCAATATTGTCCTCCATGCCGCCGGAAGTCCGCTGGCCGTAACATGACGCTCAGCGCCGTCGAGATCATCGGCTATCGCTCGGTCCGCAAGATCCGGTTTCCGGTGCGGCAGCTGACGGTGCTGGTGGGCGGCAATGGCGTGGGCAAGACCAATCTCTACCGCTCGCTGGAACTGCTGCAGGCGGCCGCGCGTGGCACGCTGGCCGATGAAATCGCCCGCGAGGGCGGGCTGGGTTCGATCTTCTGGGCGGGCGGGAAGAACCTGTCGCCCGACGGCAGTTTCGATCCGATGTATCGCACCGACGGCTATCGCAAGAACGAAGGCAATAGCCTGCGGCTGGCCGCTGATCTCGCCGACCTCGACGGCGATGGCAGCTTCGACCCGACTTATCGGCTCGACGTGGGCTTTCCCGCCAAGACGGACGCGGCCTTTCCCAACGAGGCGCAGATCAAGACCGAAAGCCTGGACTGGCAGCAGCGCGGCAAGACGGTCAGCCTGATGGAACGCAAGGGCGGCATTGCCTGGGCGCGCGACGCGGCCGGGCGGCGCGAGGTGGCCAATGACGACATGCTGGCCAGCGAAACGGCATTGGCGGCTTTGTCAGGCCGGACTGAAATCGCCCTGGTCCGGGATTCCCTGGTCGCCTGGCGGTTCTTTCATGGCTTCCGCACCGACGCAGAATCCGCCCTGCGCCGGCCGTCTCGCGCGGTGACAGCGCCGTCGCTGGCCTCCGACGGCAGCAATCTGGGTGCCGTGCTGGCCACGCTGCATCATATCAGGGGTGACCGGATCGACCTCGATCGCGCAATCGAGGATGCGTTTCCGGGCGCGGAACTGGTCATTCCCGACGTCGGCGAATATGCCAGCTTCGGCATGCGCTATGCCGAAATGCCGAAACGGGTCTTCGAGCCGCATGAACTCTCCGACGGCACGCTGCAATTCCTGGCCCTGGCGGGCGCCCTGCTCTCCTACCGCCTGCCGCCCTTCATCGCGCTGAACGAGCCGGAAAACAGCCTGCATCCGAGCCTCTTGCCCATGCTGGCCCGGATGATCGTCAAGGCTGCCGAGCGCAGCCAGATCTGGGTGGTCACCCATGCGCGCGACCTGGCGGACGCCATCGCCGCCGAAAGCGGCGTGCTGCCGCGCGAAGTGGTGCGCGACGATGACGGCACGTGGCTGGAAGGGCTAAGCCAGTTCGGCACCTTCGAGGATGACGACTAGGGAACCCCCTGCCCCCCCGGGCGTTGTGGCGAGGGACAAAGGGGGGGAGGGTATGAAACGGGTTGTATACGGATAGCGGAGACCCGGGGCCCCCGGGCGAGGCGCCGGCGACCGAGCGTCCCGCGAACGAGTCCGGGATCGCCAGCTCGATCGACCCCCTGGGCGCCAGCAACCGCGGTCAGGCCGACCTGTTTCGGTCGCAGCCCGCGGTCGGTGCCCACGAGGTGATCGTCAGCG
>CBIGSA010000112.1:0-10510 GCA_966192215.1 uncultured Devosia sp.
ATTCGCGCAGATGAGCGACGAGATCAAACCCCGCGCCTTGGCCGTGGCGCTCCAATACGAGAAGGGCACGCGTGAGGCGCCGCGGGTCATCGCCAAGGGCCGGGGGCTGATTGCCGACCGCATTGTCGAACTCGCGCGAGAAAATGGCGTGGTCATCGAGACCAATCCCGTGCTGGCCGAAGCCCTCAGCAGTGTCGACCTCGACGACACCATTCCGCTGGAACTCTACGAGGCCGTGGCCATCGTCATCGGCTACGTACTGCGGGTCAGCGCCAATAAATAACCCCGCAAACCAGAGGCTTGCGGGGCGAGCTTGATGCGTAACGACAGGGTTACTGGACGCCAAGCATCTGCTTGGTGGCCGCTTCGGCCATGTCGCCGGCAGCCTTGACCTGCTCGTCGGTGAGGCCCTGCGCCTTGGCAGCATCTTCGGCGGCCTTGCGGGCCTGCGCGATGGTTTCGGCCTTCTGCTCGTCGGTCATGGTCGCAGCCTGGGCCTGGACGGCCTGCATGGCCTGTTCCGGGGTCATCGTGGTGGCGTCGGCAGCGGGCGCCATGGCCGGCTCGGCCGGCACTTCCGGAGCCGGTTCAGCGGCGGGAGCAACTTCGGCTGCGGGTGCGGTCTCGGTGGTTGCTTCGGCCGGCGTTTCCGGATCACTGCAGCCGGCAAGGGCGAGCAGAGCAGCGGCGGCGAATGGCAGGAGGACTTTGGTCATGATTTTTTCCCTGTACTGTCGGTAGTTTACCGATCACGACCTCGTTACACCGCGAGTCCAGGCGAAGTTTTGGCCGACTGATGGCTTTTGTGGGGCAGATAAAATGCCACCCATTGCAAGGCAGGGTCGGGCTGCCCACTTGTTGTCTATCACCAGTCGCTCAGGGAGTGGGCAGATGCCGAACCAGCAAGACCAGCAGGCGATCAACGGCCTGTTCGACCGCATCGAGGACGTAGCGCGCAAGAGCCCGCCGCGCGACCACGATGCCGAAGCGCTGATCCAGCAGCGGTTGCGCGAATATCCGCCGGCGCCCTACTACATGGCCCAGACCATCCTGGTGCAGGAACAGGCGCTGCGGCAGGCGCAGGAGCGTATCGAGCAACTCGAAGCCAGCCAGCGTTCGTCTGGCGGTTTCCTGGGCGGCCTGTTCGGCGGCGATGACGAGCCCCGGCGGCGTCCGAGCCGTGGGCGCGGTCCCTGGGGCCAGCGGCAGGAAGATCAGGGCGGCGGCTTCCTGGCCGGCGCGGCCCAGACCGCAATGGGGGTCGCTGGCGGCATGCTGCTCGGCAGCGCCATTGCCGGCATGCTGGGCGGAGCCCATGCCCACGAATATAGCGCCGATGACGAACAGGATATGGATGCCGGCGGCGATGATTTAGACGGGGGCGACTTCGACATCGGCGGGGATTTCTAAACGCCATCTGAACGGCCACCCCAGCACGCATTCAGGCCAGGCTTGCCACAAGACCCTCATTGCAACGCCAATGAGGGTCTGGCCGTGCTCACCA
The DNA here is from genome assembly GCA_966192215.1 of uncultured Devosia sp. Taxonomy (GTDB): domain Bacteria; phylum Pseudomonadota; class Alphaproteobacteria; order Rhizobiales; family Devosiaceae; genus Devosia. The sequence goes on from CBIGSA010000112.1 coordinate 1,505, forward strand.
CCCATCGCCAACGTCGCGCCTTGCTGCGCAATTCGCTGGTCTTCGCCGTTTTCGCCACGCTCGCCGTGCTTCTGGGCGTGCCGGCCAAGGCCTATGAGCTTCAGAATTTCTTCGCCAATGACGAAGGGCAGATCGAATTCGTCATGCCCTCGGGCAATATCGGCTGCATCTATACGCCGGCCGGCGGCACCTCATTCTACGAGACAGCGAATGGCCTGGCCGAAATCCAGTGCGACCGGGTCGAGCCGGACTATGTCCGCGCCATCCTGGGCGGGCAGGGCGAAGGCTATCTTGTCGAGGATGTCGGCGATGCCAGTTGCTGTTCCCTGACGCAGCGGTTCGAATATGACCATGTGGTCGCGCTCGGGCCCTTCCAGTGCCTGTCCGAGCCGCGGGGCCTGACCTGTGCCCGCCAGGATGGACACGGCTTCTTCCTGAGCCGCGCCCTGGTGCAGGCGCGCTAAGTCAGAACGTGCCCGGCGTGCGCTTCTCGTAGAACTCGTTGCCGCCCGCTTCGAGCACGTAATACATGTTGTTGTAGGGGAAGCGCAGGCCGGCCGTGTGGAAATGCTGGGCATTCTGCACGCCGGGATGCCGCGCGCCGCGCAGCACCTGGTCAGCCACCTGCGATGCCAGCACCGCGCCGCTATCGGTCATCTTGCGGGTGAGGACGCCCTGGGCGAACTGGTTCTTCTGGCCCACCACGCCGCATACGCTCTTGGGATAGCGCGGATCGTTGACGCGGTTCATGACAACGGTGCCGACCGCCAGCATGCCTTCGGCGCTCGAGCGGTTGGACTCGAAAGACATGGCGCGCATCATGCATTCCTTCTCGGAAAGCTGCGCCATGCCGAAATTGAGCCCGAGGAAACTGCACCCGCCCAGGCTCGTCGCGGCGACGGCGAAGGCAGCAACGCGCAGGATGGCTTTGGAAAGCGCCATGGGGCATCTCCGGTCTGTTGCAATTGTGCAAGTTTGACCGAAAATGCCCCAACAGACTTAAGGAAGGTCTGAGCGAAAGGGTTAATGAAAATTCAACGCTGGTCGCGCGCGAAGATCAGTGCCGACAGCAGCGCGATCGTGCCCAGCGCGACAATGACTGGCACCGGGTTTTCCTGCACGGCCCGGCTCGCCACGCTGGCCTGCCGGCCTACCTGTTTGGCGACGGCCGCGCCCTGATGGCGCACCTCGCGGGCGAGCGCGACGGCATTGTGCTGCATATCATCCAGCTGGTGGCCGCCATAGTCGCTGACGGCATCGGATATGGCAGAAATCTCCTTGCGGAGAGCGGCAATCTGCTCGAGCAGCGCGTCCGACATGCCTTCACCGGCATCTTCGACAGTCTTGAGGGCACGTTTGGCTGATGCGGCCATGGGGACGCTCCGGGTTGAATGGACCTGCCGGTTCAACGAATGCCCGGGCCGCAGGTTCCTCGACGGTTGCCGCCATGCCCGCGTCAAGGCTGTCGCCCGCGAAAAAGTGAGTGCGCTCCCCCTTGGCGTGTCGCGGGCGGCATCCCAGATACAGATTGGAGCATTGCATGAAGAGGGGACCCGACCATGGCAGCCAAGAGCCGCGCCCGCCTCAACCGCCAGTTCGACCGTCTGCAGCGGCGCATCCCCGACTTCGCCGCGGGCTGGCTCGAGCGCATTCGCCGTCCGGAAGCACGCTGGGTCCGCATTCCCCTGGGCATCCTGCTGGTGCTGGGCGGCATCTTCAGCTTCCTGCCGGTGCTGGGCATCTGGATGTTGCCGCTCGGCCTGCTGCTGCTGGCGCTCGACCTGGTCTTCCTGCAGGGGCCGGTTAATACCGCGGTTGTCCGCGGCACGCGCAAGTGGAGCACCTGGAGCCGCGCGCGTCGGGACAAGAAGGCCCGCGGTAACTAGCTGCGATAGGCCGCTTCGATCAACTCGACAGCGGCGGCGAGCTTCTCGTCGATGATATGCAGGTATTGCCGCCAGTCATCGACATGGCTGAGCTCATCGGCGCCGTCCGAAATGCCGCGCAGCGCCAGGAGCGGCACGCCAAATGCCTGGCAGGCGCGCAGCGCGGCATAGGTTTCCATATCCACCATTTCGGCGTCGATCCCGTCATAGGCCGCACCTGAGACCACGTTGGCCCCGGTCGAGAGCCGCGCCGTGGGCAATCCGGGGACCGTGGTCAACGGCAGCACGGGCGGAAGGTCGAGCAGCGGCGTCTGGCCCTTGGGAAAGCCCAGGGCGGAGGCATCCATGTCCCGATAAGACACGCTGCTGGCCTGGTAGAGGCCGCATTGCTCGAGCACGCGCGAACCGGCTGACCCAAGCGAAACGACAAGATCGGGCAGGGCGCCGGCATGGCTGGCCCCGGCAAGCGCGCGGGTGACCGCGACTGCCGCCTCGACCGGCCCGATACCGGTCATCAGGGGCGTGATCCGGGCCTTCAGATGCGGCCCGTATTCGGCCTCGACGGCCATGACATAGAGGATATTCATGCGCGCGAAGCTAGCACGGCAAATCCTTGTGCCAAGGCGGTTTCGTTACCGGTTCCGTAACGCGGTTGTGTCAATCTGAGCGAATAGTCAGACGACAGGGGACCGACGTGCGTTTCGTGGTGATCGAGAATAGCCGGGAATGGACCGAGCCCGCCCGGCGCGCGGCCGAGACCGAAACGGCGGCCATTCTCGCCGAGGATGTCGAGGCCGAGGCGCAGCGCCGTTTGCGCGCCTGCCATCTCCAGGAATGGCGGACCCGCGAATTCATCACCGGCCGGCCCATGCCGCACGAGGTTCGCCACTTCGCTTTGCAGGTGCAATTCGCCGCGGAGGCCATTTCGCGGCTGTCGCCCATCCCCCGCGATTTCGACAGCGACGTCTACTGGCCCAAATACTGGGCATAGGCAAAGCGGTGATCCGGCGGTGCCCAAAGCGGCTCTTCGCCGAGTCGGCCTTCGCCCCTTCCAATGGACAGCCTGGTTCGGCAACCATTCACGCTGTCGGCATGGCTCGGCCCGAAGCGTCCTATGCGGGAGCCGATCGGTACTGACACGGATTGGCCGTAGAGCGCGTTATTGGTTGCGAAAATCCAAAATGCCAATCGGATGAGCCGGACGGGGAGCCACGATGACCAAGCCATTTCACCATATCCTGGCCAATAATCTCGTGGCCAATATCACCAATTTCACCGTCTGGTTCGCGCTGACCTTCTGGGTCTTCATCGAGACGCAGTCGGTCTTTGCCACGGGCATGATTGCCGGTGTCTATCTGGTCTTCACCGCCGGCTTCGGCTTCTGGCTGGGCAGCATTGTCGACCATAATCCCAAAAAGCTCGCCATGATGGGGTCGAGCGTGGTCTCCTTCGGCTTTTATGCCGTGTCGCTGGCCATGGTGCTGTTCGAGCCCGAGGGAGCCTTCACCAATCCCTATGGCTGGTATCTCTGGGTTTTCGTCTTCCTGGTCATGCTCGGCGTCATCGCCGGCAATATCCGCAGCATTGCCCTGCCGACACTGGTGACCATTCTCATTCCCGAGGGCGAGCGCGACAAGGCCAATGGCCTGGTCGGCATGGTGAGCGGGATCGGCTTTCTCACCACCTCCGTCATATCGGGATTCCTGGTGGCCTGGGGCGGCATGTTCGCCACGCTGCTGCTGGCCCTCGCGCTGACCGCGCTGGCCTTCCTGCACCTCAACTTCGTGCATATCGACGAGGGCAGGGTAGAGGCAGTGCCGGGTGAACCGGCCGAACCCAAAAGAGTGGACATCAAGGGCACCATTGCGGTCATCGCGGCCGTACCGGGCCTGTTCGCTCTGATCTTTTTTGCCACCTTCAACAATTTCCTGGGCGGCATCTTCATGGCCCTGCTCGACGCCTATGGGCTGTCGCTGGTTTCGGTCGAGGTCTGGGGCCTGCTGTTTGGCGTGCTGTCCACGGCCTTCATCGCCAGCGGCATCATTATTTCCAGGACCGGCCTGGGCAAAAATCCGCTGCGGACGCTGCTGCTGGTCAATGTCATCACCTGGGCCGTCTGCTGCGTCTTCACGCTGCAAAGCTCGATCTGGCTGCTGGCGGCCGGCATGTTCGTCTGGATGCTGCTCGGCCCCTTTGCCGAGGCGGCCGAACATACCACGCTGCAAAAGGTCGTGCCGCTGGAGCGGCAGGGACGTGTTTTCGGCTTTGCCCAGTCCATCGAACAGTCGGCCTCGCCGCTGACGGCCTTTCTGATCGGGCCGCTGACCCAGTTCTTCTTCATTCCGCTGATGACCGATGGCGCCGGTGCTGACGCCATCGGAAGCTGGTTCGGCACCGGGCCGGAGCGCGGTATTGCGCTGGTCTTCACCCTGGCCGGTATGTTGGGCGTTCTGGTCACCATCCTGGCGTTCAACTCGCCGCAATATCGGCAGCTCTCGGCCTTCTATGCCGGGAGCTCCGATGACGATGCCGAGGGCGGCACGCCCGCCGCCAACCCGGCCTAGGCTGGCTGCAGCTGTCCTTCCGGCGGGGCAGACGGCCGCGGGAAGGTCAGGGCGACCAGAGCCGCCGCCAGCCCGATGGCGGCCGAGCAGACATAGAGCCAGTGATAGTCGCCGAACGTGTCGAACAGCCAGCCGCCGCCCACCGGGCCGAAGGCCATACCAATGCTCGACGTCATGGTGATGCCGCCCAGCACCGTGCCCATGACATGGGCCGGGAAATAGTCACGCGCCAGCACGGCATAGAGCGGCATGACGCCGCCATAGGCCAGGCCCAGCACCATGGCCAGCATGTAGAACTGGGTCAGCTCGCCCACATAGATATAGGTGTAGATGCCGACGGCCTGCAGCACGAGGCCGCCCACGATGACGCGCTTGACGCCCACCCGATCGGCCAGCACGCCGAACAGCAGCCGCCCGAACAGGCCCGCCACGCCTTCCACGCTATAGATGCTGGCGGCCGCAATGGCGGAGGCGCCGCAGAGCATGGCATAGCTCACCGTATGAAAGATCGGTCCTGAATGAGCAGCGCAGCAGAGGAAGAACACCCCCGCCAGCACGATGAATTGCGGCTTGCGGAACACGCTGGCAATCGACGGACGCTGGGGCGGGGCAGGGGCCGTGCCATCGGCCGCAGGGGCTTCACCGGCGCCGGCCGGCGGGCGGCGTATGAGCATGGCGGTCGGCAGGATCAATGCTGTGGCCACCAGGGCCGTCGTCATCATCGCATTGCGCCAGCCCATCTGCTCGATGAGCACCGTGGCCAGCGGCGTGATCACCATGGGAGCGACGCCGCCGCCCAGCGAGACCAGCGACACGGCCAGGCTGCGATGCTTGTCGAACCAGCCGATGACCGTGGCCATCAGCGGCGCGAAAAAGGCGCCACCCGAGGCGCCGACCAATCCGCCATAGGCGATCTGGAACACCAGCAGGTCATTGGCCCGGCTGGCGATGAACAGGCCCAGGCCGAGCGTGGTGGCCGCAATCAGCACCACCGGCCGCGCTCCGATCCGGTCGGTCAGCGTGCCCCAGAGAAAGCCGGCCACGCCCATGACGATGAAGCCGATGGTCATTGCGCCGGAAATCCCGGCCCGCGTCCAGCCGGTCTCGTCGGCCATCGGTTGCAGATAGACAGGCAGGGCGAACATCGCCCCCATTGCCAGACAGGTAATCAGCGCCCCGGCGCCGACGATCACCCAGCCATATCGATTTTCCATTTCCCCGCTCCTCAAGCGTTTGCACCCTAAAGACGAACGCTAGCCGGCGAAATCGACACGATGGGAGTAACATTATTGGCGGGCAATCCGTGGCTGATTTGCCCCTAAGGTTTACATCTGCGCCTCAGTCCCTACATTGGACCCTCGCTGTCGCGCGCCTCCGCGCGGCCTCACTGGAAGGGCGTCGCGCTATTCGCCCGCATTCACAGAAGGAAACAGCCATGACGGAAGCCAAGATGGGCGACGTCGTCCGTATCAATTATACCGGGCGCCTGACCAATGGAACGCAGTTCGACAGTTCCGCCGGCAGGGAGCCGCTGGAATTCACCATCGGCCTGGGCCAGGTGATCAAGGGGCTCGAAGCCCATGTCGCCGGCATGGAGCCGGGCCAGAAAGACACCGTGACCATTCCCTGCGCCGATGCCTATGGCCCGCATCGCACCGAAGCCATCCAGACGCTGGACCGGGCCAAGGTGCCCTCGGGCATCGACCTGCGGCCCGGCACCCAGCTGCAGGCGCGCACCAGCGATGGCGGCATGCTGCCGATAACGGTGGTCGCGGTGGACGACAACAGCGTCAAGGTCGATGCCAACCACCCCCTGGCCGGGCAGGACCTGGTATTCGACGTGGAACTGGTCGAGATCGTCCAGGCCGCCTAGGGTCATCCCAGCCATGACAGGCAGCCGGTAACCGCAAGGTTGCCGGTTTTCTGTTGCGCCATCCGGCATTTCGGCATTGAACGCCACCCGCGGCGATGCTCTTCTGGCCCCGGAGGAGACACGATGATGCGGCATATGGCGATGGCAATTCTGCTTGGCGCGGCCCTTGGCGGCAGCCTGGCCCCCGGCGCCATGGCGGCGCCTGAAGACCTGGTGATCCATGGCGACAGTACCGGCAGGGGCGACGGTGCCCAGACGCGCTGGCCCGACCGGCTGCTTGCCGTGCTGGGCGAAACCCGCGCGGTGGAAAACCTGTCGCGCAGCCGGCAGGATATAAGACGCATCGTGCGCGGCATGCTGGCCCTGGCGCCGCATGACGGCGTGACCATCGTCTATGATCGCCGCAATGCCGGCGAAACGCCCGAGGCCTATATTGACTACCTCAAGCAGGGCGTGGCCGCCCTGGGTTCGGACCGCTTCCTTATCCTGCCGCAAGTGCCGGTTTCCGGCGGCCACGAGGACCGGCTGACGCTGGAGGTGCTGCTGGCCATCAACGTCCTGCTGCGCGAAACCTTCCCCGACAATACGTTCGACGCCGAGACCGAGGCGCGCCTGCTGGAGGCGCTGAGCGGCGACGAGACCCGGTCGGACCGCATTCATCGCAACGACGTCGGCCAGCAGATCGAGGCGGAGTTCATCGCCGACTGGCTGCGCCAGCGCGGGTGGTAGCGCGGCCATGTGCAATGATTACGAGCAGCATGTCAGCCACGCTGACTACCGCAAGGCCATTGCGGCGCTGGAGCTGTCGGGGGCCGAGGGCGACGAGGCGGCGCTGCTGGCGGCCGACGATATCCGCATCGGCGATCCTGGCCCGGTGCTGCGCGCCAAGGGCAATGGCGTCGAACTGGTATCGATGCGCTTCGGCTTTCCGCCGCCCCGGCCCAACGCCGGGCCGATCTTCAACTTCAAGTCCGATGGCCGCAGCTTCGCCGACAGCCGCCGCTGCGTCATCGTGCTCTCCGGCTTCTTCGAATTCACCGGCAGCAAATATCCCAAGACCAAGCACCGCTTCGCGCTCAAGGGCTCCAGGGTCATGGGCATTGCGGGCCTATGGAGCCAGGACCACGACGGCGCCCTGAGCTTTACCATGCTGACCACCGAACCGGGGCCGGACATTGCGCCGATCCACGACCGCCAGGTCTGCGTGCTCAGGCCCGAGGACTGGGCGGCCTGGCTGTTCCTGACCCGGCCGGAGGCCGAGTTGCTGCGGCCGCTGCCGGCGGGAGCGCTCGATGTGGAGGTGGTGCGGGAGGGCAGCGACTAGACGCGCCACGCGACCCGCTTCACACCGGCGCGATCTGCGGTCTTGTGCGTTGCCGGGCGGGCGCAACGCGCCTATCTGGACGGCATGAAACGCACCGCGAAAGCCGATGACGAACCCAAGCTGATCCGGGAATGGGCGCTGCCGGCAGGCGCCACGCTGGGCTCGTCGGTGCGCGCGCGGGGCATCATGCTCGAAATGCGGACCCGGCTGCCGCTCAAGCTGCGCAAGGCGCTCGATATCAGGGGGAGCGCGCTGCTGCTGCGCCTGCCCGAAAGCGAGGCGGCGGCGTTTCGCGACGCGGCGCAGATCGTCTCGGCGGGCCTGGTCGGCATCGAGAGCCTGCCGGTCATCCCCCGCGAGATCGAGGATATCCTCGATATCAGGACGGCCGAGCGGCACCGCTGGCTCAAGGACGGCCGCCTGCCCAGCGCCGGCACCCGCACGGTCAAGCTGCACGGCCGCGCCCGCAAGATCACCTTCCATGTCTTCGACCCCCGGATGGTGGAAGACCTGCTCGACAGCGGCATCATCGACGAATGGCGCGAGCAGGACGCCGAGACGGCGCGCGAAAACCGCCGGCGGGCGGCCTGGCAGCGCAAGCTCGCCAAAGCGGAGCAGGCGGGGCAGGGTGCGCTGCAGGGCGACGGCGAGCGGGTGGAGCTGGCGGGCTGGGCGGAGTTCGAGCGCACGGGGCTGTTGCGCTGACGGACGTGCCGAAGCGCCGCCCGGCCTTGCGGCGTCGCGGATACACGGTGACGGGCGGCCATCGGCCCAGAAAAAAAGACGGTCGACAAAGGCAGGGCCAATGGCCGTCCGTCACGACACTGGCTTTTCGCGGGGTCCGGTTCAGGCGCAACCAATCTTGCAGGCGCGGCTGCCGAATTTCCCCCCGCTGAACAGGCGCCCCCGTTCCACCGGTCCCTCCGCCCGGCCCTGCGTGGGGGCCGCGTGACTGGCGGAGGTGGGCTTAGTATGGCCGGGCCGGGAACAGGCGGGGATAAGTTTTTTGGGTCGCCCCGATCACTCCTCATCATCGAACCAGTCGTCATCGAACCAGTCGTCGTCCTCGTCCGGGTCGGGATGGCGCTCCGCGAAAATCTGCACCGCACCGCTGAGGCGCCCGACCAGAATGGCGAAATCGGCATGGGAGAGCGGGTATCCGCGGTCGATCCCCCGGAACCGCGGCAGGCCCGGCTCCCGCCGGAACACCCGGTTTGCCCGCGTCACGGTGTCCTTGAGCAGGTTCATCGAGTAATCGCCGATGCTGGCGGCCGGCCGCCTGCCCTGCGGCATGGCGCGCAAGGCGATGACGTCCTGGCGGAGCCGTTCAAAGGCGTGGCGATGGCGGTGTCCCAATGG
>CBIGSA010000113.1:0-10404 GCA_966192215.1 uncultured Devosia sp.
GCTGCCATGCCCATCAAGCGTTACGGGGCCGAAAAGTCCGGTGCCGGTGGCCAGAACCTGCCCTTCGCCCGCGCCGTGGAGGCCGGCGGCTGGCTCAATGTCTCCGGCCAGGTGGCCATGAAGGATGGCGAGATCGTCGGCACCGGCATCATCGAGCAGACGCACCTGACCATCAGGAATGTCATCGCCATCCTCGAAGAGGCCGGCTACGGGCTGGAACACGTCGTGCGCTGCGGCGTCTGGCTCGACGACCCGCGCGATTTCTGGAGTTTCAACGCCGTCTACAAAAGCTATTTCGGCGACCATCCGCCCGCCCGCGCCGCCGTGCAAAGCCATATGATGGTCGATTGCAAGGTCGAGATCGACTGCGTGGCGTATAAAGGGCCGTAAGCATGTCCTCCCCCTTCCGCCTCGATGGCAAGACCGTGCTGATCTCGGGCGCCGGCGGCGGCATTGGCCGGTCGCTGGTCAGCGCCTTCCGCGAGGCCGGCGCCAGCGTGATCGGCGCCGACCGCGAGGCAGCCATGCTGGAGGGGCTTGATCTCGCCGGCATGGTCCTTTTCGATCAGGCCGATCCCAAGGGTACCCGCACCGCCGTCGCGGCCTGGCTCGACATCCACGGCGCGCCCGACGCCGTCGTCTCCAATGCCGGCTTCACCCGCGCCGAGCATTTCGGCCAGGTCGATGACGATGTCTGGGCCTCCGAACTGGCGATCAATCTCAATGGCGCCTATGCCATGACCGACCCGATCGTGTCTGCAATGGCGAAGCGGGGCAGGGGGAGCCTGGTCTTCATTTCGTCGGTCAATGCGCTCGCCCATTTCGGCAATCCGGCCTATTCGGCCGCCAAGGCGGGCCTTGTCGCCTATGCCAAGGCCATTGCCGTCGAGCGCGGCGCCGAGGGCGTACGGGCCAATGTCATCTGCCCCGGTTCGGTGCGCACCCCGGCCTGGGACCATCGGCTGGCAGCCGATCCGACCCTGCTCGACAATGTTCTCCCCCATTACCCGCTTGGGCGTATGGTATTGCCGGTGGAGGTCGCCAATGCGGCGGTGTTCTATTGTTCCGACGCGGCCTCGGGCATAACCGGCACGGTGCTGCCGGTCGATGCGGGCCTTACCGCCGGCAATCTGCGTTTCGTCGATGAAGTCTTGAGGGGCAAATGACCGATATCAGCGAACTCGATACTCCCGCCGTCCTGATCGATCTCGATCGCGTCGAGGCCAACCTGCAGCGTGTCCAGGCCTATGCCGATAGTCATGGCCTGAGGCTCCGTCCCCATATCAAGACCCACAAGCTGCCGCGCTTCGCCAGGCGCGCCATGGAACTGGGCGCCGTGGGCATCACGGTGCAGAAACTGGGCGAGGCGGAAGTCTTCGCCGATGCCGGCATCAGCGAAATCTTCCTGCCCTATAACATCATCGGCCCGGCCAAGCTGGCCCGCCTCAAGGCCCTGCATGGCCGCATCCACATCACGGTCACGGCAGACAGTGCCGAGACGGTCGAGGGCCTGTCGCGCACCTTTGCCGGTTCGCCTACGCCCCTCGCCGTGCTGGTCGAATGCGATACCGGCATGGGCCGCTGCGGCGTGCAGACTCCGGCTGCCGCGCTGGCTTTGGCCGAGAAGATCGCCAATTCGCCGGGCCTCGCCTTTGGCGGGCTGATGACCTATCCCGCCGCCGGGCAGGTCGAGGCCAATGCCGCCTGGCTCGCTGCGGCCAGGCTGCTGCTCGACGGCGCTGGCCTCAGTCCATCAGTGGTGTCCAATGGCGGCACGCCCGATATCTGGCGCGCCCATGAAGTTGCCGCGGCCACCGAGCACCGCCCCGGCACCTACATCTACATGGACCGCTATCAGGTGGCTAAAGGCGTCGGGACAACAGACGATTGCGCCCTCACCGTGCTCGCCACCGTGGTCAGCCGCCCCACCGAGGACCGCGCCATCATCGATGCCGGCTCCAAGGCGTTGACCAGTGACCTGCTCGGCCTCACAGGCCATGGCCTGATCGAAGCCTATCCGGAAGCCGTCATTGTCGGCCTCAGCGAAGAACATGGCACGATCGACCTCTCGGCTTGCACCAGCAAGCCTCGGATCGGCGAAAAACTGCGCATCATCCCCAACCACGCCTGCGTGGTCAGTAACCTGTTCGATCGCGTCACGCTGATCTCCGGCAATGCCGTCGTCGAGACGGTTCCGGTCGATGCGCGGGGTAGGGTGGACTGAGCATAGGAAAATTTATCCGCAGATATAATACCACTTTAGGACCACTTCGGCGATTTCTAATACCTTTTGCGGCCAAGATCATACTTTCGTCGTAGCCAAAAGCGCTTTGCAACAAGTCACTTAGCTGCCGCCGGGGTCGCTTTCGGCGGGGTTTACGCACAGCCAATCGAAAATCGCGCTGGCCTAAAGTGGTCTTCTTGACTCTCTCCTGCAAACGATTTCACCATGTGGGATCGGTCCCACAAGGCCGTAGGGGAGAGTAGACGGCATGGCGACCATCGACGATGTGTCGAAACGAGCGGGTGTATCCCGCTCCACCGTGTCCCGGGTCGTGGCCGACAACGGCTACGTCTCGGAGGAGAAACGTCGCGCCATCCAGAAAGCCATAGCCGAGCTCGGCTATCGCCCCAACACGCTGGCCCAGGCCCTGCGCTCCAATCGATCCAACATGATCGGCGCCGTCGTGGTCGATGTGGGCACGCCCTATTTCGCCAATATGGTCTATGGCCTGCAGCGCGCCACCCGCAAGGCCGGCAAGGCACTGCTGGTCTCCTCCGGCTATGCCGACCAGGATCAGGAGGCCCGTGCCATCATCGAGCTGGTCGATCGCTCCTGCGATGGCATCGTGCTCTATCTCGAACGCCCCCTGCGACCCGATGTGGCCGAAATCCTGCGCCAGGCCCGCATTCCCGTCGTCACGATTGGCCGCAAGGACGAGTCAGTGGCGCGCGGCGCGGTTACGCTCGACAATTTCGGCGGCGCCCGCGCCGCCATGAATTTCCTGATCGAACAGGGCCATCGCAAGATCGTTCATCTCAGCGGTCAGCCCGATTTCGGTGATACGGTCGCCCGGCTCGAAGGCATTGCCGCGGCGCTGGCCGAACACGGCATGAGCATGGCCGATATCACCGTGGTGAACGGCATCTTCCACCAGGATTTCGGCTATTCCGCCACTATGGACCTGCTGGATCAGGGCCACGACTTCACCGCCATCTTTGCCGGTGACGACGATATGGCCGCCGGCGTGCTGCTGGCCCTGCGCCATGCCGGCAAGTCCGTACCCGATGACGTGTCCGTCATCGGCTTCGACGACGCTTTTCACGCGCGCCACCTGTGGCCGCCGCTCACCACGATACGGCAGCCGATCGACGAGATCGGCGAGACAGCAGCCGACCTGCTGCTCAGGCTGCTCGGTGAGCCCGGCCCGGGCACGCTGCAGAACATTATCGGGACGGCGCTTGTCGTGCGCGACAGCGTCGGCCCCGCCAGGCATTAGCGAAAGGAGGCTGGGAGGAGGGACATCATCGCGCGGGCCGGCGAAGGAGACGCCGGCAAGGAGCAGCGCGATGGAGGAGCATTGGCCGTGGTGCCGCCATGGCCGAACAGGGAGTTTATGGGATCGATCTCACACGGGAGTGTGGACGACCCGTCAATGGAGGAGAAGACCTTGCATAAGATCGGACTATTGACCGTGCTGGCCGGCGCCTTGCTGACCACTAGCGCCATCGTGCCGGCCATGGGGCAGGAAGAGGTGATTTTGCGCCTTCTGCCCTATCACACCGATGCCATGGTGGAGAATTACAACCCCAATAACCCTACCGGCCCGCAGCAGCGCATGCGCGACTTCGCCTATGAGCCGCTCTGGATCGACAATATCTGGCACCCCGGCGAGAATGAGGAAGCGCTGGCCGTTTCCTGGGAGATCGGGGAGGATCTCAAGTCCATCACCTACAAGCTGCGCGAAGGCGTCAAGTGGAGCGACGGCGAGGATTTCAACGCCGACGATGTGGTGTTCAGCTTCGAATATGCCAAGGCCCACCCCGATTATCCCATGGGCATCGACGTCTATAATGGCGAGACCGGCAACGTCACCAGCGCCGAAAAGATCGACGACCTGACCGTCAAGTTCAACCTCAACGAACCCGACGCCCTGGCCCGCTATGGCCTCAACGGCCTCTATCCGCTGCCCGAGCATATCTGGAAGGATGTGGACGATCCCAAGAACTATGCCGCGCTCGATGTGGTCGCGACCGGCCCCTGGACCGAGCCGCGCAACTTCTCGCGCAATGGCTACGATCTCTGCCGCAACGAACTGAGCCGCTACAACGACGAGAATGCCATTGACTGCCTGCGCTTCCCGCAGATGAATGGCAATGAGCAGACCGTGGCCGCCCTCTCGGCCGGCGATCTCGACTGGCTCGGCGACGGCCTCACCGATCCGGACGTGACCTTCCTGCCGCAGTCCGAATTCAACAATTACTGGCTGCCCGCCGGTTCGGACGTGAACCTGCAGCTCAACACCACCAAGGCGCCGTTCAACAATCTCGAATTCCGCAAGGCCATGTCGATCGCCATCGATCGCCAGACCCTGCTGGACATTTCGACCTTCGGCCTCACCACGGCGACCAAGTTCCCCATCGGCACCGGTGAAATGTACAACACCTGGTACGATGCGGCCGCCCTCGAGCCCTACACGCATCTGATGGAATACAATCCTGACGAGGCGATCGCCATTCTCGATGCCGCCGGCTTTGTCGATGCCGATGGCGACGGCTGGCGCGACAATCCCGATGGCACGCCGATCGCCTTCGGCATTTCCATGCCGTCGGGTTGGACCGACTGGGTCAATACCGGCCAGACTGTGGCCGAAAACCTGCAGGATATCGGCGTCAATGCCTCGCTCAAGACCATGGACCAGGGCGCCTGGTTCGATGCCGTGCCGCGTGGTGATTTCGACGTCTATGTCATGTGGACCAATGGCGGCCCGACGCCCTACAACCAGTATTCGCCCATGTTCAATCCGCGCCTGATGGTGCCCGGCCAGATCGACTTCCAGGCCATGCACCAGATGGCGATCCCGGAAATCGAAGCGGCGCTGGACGTGTTCAAGGGCTCGGCCGACGAGGCCGTGCAGCGGGCGGCCCTCACCGACATCCACAAGGCTGTCGCCGAGAACCTGCCGACCATTTCGCTCTTCGCCAACCCGATCTGGTACGAATACTCCACCCGTCGCTTCACCGGCTGGGTGACCGAGGAAGACCAGAAGTTCCGCCCGCAGGTGCATGACGGCACCCGTGAGCGCGTCTGGCATGCCCTGGCCCTCAAGCCCATCGAAGGCGCGCAGTTCTAGCGCTGCGCCAGTGGCGGGGCCCCACCCAACGGGGGCCTCGCCAACCCCCGTCGGGCCTGCCCGACGCTTTTCGTGGAAGGACCGGACTGCCATGATCTTTCTGGCCAGACGCATCGCGTTCTATTTCGCGGCGTTTTTCCTTGCGATCACCTTCAATTTTCTGATCCCGCGGCTCATGCCGGGCGATCCGTCCGATCGCATCATTGCGTCATTCCAGGGCCGCCTCAACGAGGCCCAGGTTGCCGCCATCCGCCAGTCCTACGGGCTCGATGGCAATCTATGGGAGCAATATCTCACCTATATCGGCAGTGTGTTCCGGCTCGATTTTGGCATCTCGACGGTGCAATTCCCCGAGCCCACTGCCTCGCTGCTCTTCTATGGCGCCACCTGGACCCTGGTCCTGGTCGGCCTCGCCATCTTCTTCGCTTTCATCATTGGCTCCTTCATGGGCATCCATGCCGCGTGGAACCGGGGCGGGTTCTTCGACAGCTTCTTCACACCCATCAATGTGATGCTGAACGCCTTCACCCCGGCCATTGTGGCCCTGGTGCTGTTCTATGCCTTCTCGCTGCAGCTCAAATGGTTTCCCCTGGGCCGCGCGCATGATCCCAACCTGATGGCGGGCTGGGACCTCAATTTCATCGGCAGCGTGCTCTATCACGCCACTTTGCCCGTGCTCTCGATCCTGCTGGTCAGCTTCGGCGGCTGGCACCTGGGCATGCGCAACGTGATGATCAACCTGCTCAACGAGGATTTCGTGGTCCTCGCTCGCGCCAAGGGGCTGAGCGAAAATCGCATCAAGTATCGCTACGTGGCGCGCAACGCCATCCTGCCGCAGATCACCGCCCTGGCACTCTCAGTTGGCTTCATGCTCGGCGGCGCGCTGGTGACCGAGCAGGTGTTCAACTATCCGGGCCTGGGCAAGTTCACCTTCACCGCCATCGGCAGCCGCGACTACTCCTTCATCCAGGGCCAGCTCTTACTGCTGACATCAGCCGTGCTGGTGGCCAACCTGCTTTCCGACATCGCCAATGTCATTCTCGATCCGCGGCTCAGGGGCCGATAGGGGAGACCGAACATGAGTGAATTGACCCATACCCCGTCCTTCCCGCTTCGGGCCGAAAGCGCCGCCGACTTCGCCACCGCCGCGCCCAACCATGCCGAGCTGATGGCCGAACTGGGCGTCAAGCCGCGCCCCGGCTGGACAGCCAGCCTGCCACGGGGGCTCGCCTCCTTCCTCACCAACGGCAAGGGCATGACCGGCGTCATCATCCTGGCCCTCCTCATCATCATGTCGGCCGCTGCGCCCCTGCTCAGCGACTACAATCCCAATCGCCGCGCCGGCAAACCGCATGTTCAGCCCGGCTACGAACATGTCCTGGGCACCACCCGCATGGGCAAGGATGTCTTCACCCAGCTCGTCTATGGCGGTCGCGTCAGCCTGGGCGTTGGTCTGGGCGCCGGCGCCTTCGCCGCGCTGATCGGCCTGGCCCTGGGCATTTCGGCCGGTTATTTCGGCGGCCGGATCGACGACATCATCACCTTCTTCGTCAATGTGGTTCTCGTCTTACCGGGGCTACCCCTCATCATCGTCATCGCCACCATGGTCGAACAGGCCAGCCCCATGGTCATCGGCCTTGTACTTGCCCTGACCGGCTGGGGCTGGGCCGCACGCACCATCCGCACCCAAACCTTGTCACTGCGCACGCGCGAATTCGTGCTCTCGGCCGAGCTGATGGGCGAGAAGAAATGGCGCATTATTCTCATCGAAATCTTCCCCAACATGCTGAGCTTCTTCATGGGCGGGCTGGTGCTCGGCACGATTGCCGCCATCCTCGCCGAAGCGGCGCTCGAATTCATCGGCCTGGGCGACCCGAACGCCGTCACCTGGGGCACGATGTTGTTCTGGGCCCAGAACAACCTGGCCCTGCAGAGCGGCGCCTGGTGGGAAATCTGGCCGCCCTGCATCGCCATAATGCTGACCGGCGCGGCGCTGGTTCTCATCAACTTCGCGGTGGACGAAATCACCAATCCGCAGCTCAAGGCCAGCCGCAAGATTGGCCGCATCAAGCGCTTCCTTGGCCGTCGCGGGAGGAGCGTCGATGTCTTCTGATCGCGTCCTGCTCGAGGTCCGCAACCTCACCGTCGACTATGTCGGCGACAATTCCATCGCCCGTGCCGTCGATGGCATCGACTTCGACATCCGCGAGGGCGAGGCTTTTGGCCTGGCCGGGGAAAGCGGCTGCGGCAAGTCCACCGTGGCCTTTGCCCTGGCCCGGCTCACCCGCCTGCCGGGCCTGGTCTCGGGCGGCTCCGTCCGCTTCGGGGGCGAGGAGGTGCTGCAATTCGAAAAGGCCCGCCTCAAGGCCTATCGCTGGCGCGAGGTGAGCTTCGTCTTCCAGTCGGCCATGAATGCGCTCAATCCGGTCATTCCGGTCTCCGAGCAGATCATGGACGTCATCGAAACGCACAATCCCGAACTGGGCGAGCAGGGCGCCCGCGCCCGAGCCATCGAAATGTTCGAGCTGGTCGGCATTCCGCCGCAACGGCTCGACGATTTCCCGCATCAGTTTTCTGGCGGCATGCGTCAGCGCATCTGCATCGCCATCGCTTTGGCGCTCAAGCCCCGCCTCATCATCATGGACGAGCCGACCACCGCGCTCGACGTGGTGGTGCAGCGCGACATCATCGAGCAGATTGTCGAGCTCAAGGCCCGGCTCGGCTTTTCGGTTCTGTTCATCACCCACGACCTGGGCCTGATGATCGAATTCTGCGACCGCATCGGCGTCATGTATTCGGGCGAACTGGTGGAAGTGGCCCCCGCCAGCTCTATCCTCACCAATCCACAGCACCCCTATACGCGCGCCCTCGGTAACAGCTTTCCGCCATTGACCGGGCCGCGCCAGCGGCTCGAAGGCATTGCTGGCTCCCCGCCCGACCTCAGGGCGCTGCCGCAGGGTTGCCGCTTCTCCCCGCGCTGCCCCCACGCCATGGCGGTCTGTTCCCAAACTGCGCCCGAGCTGCGCTTCTATCCCGAGCATGAAAGCGAGGCGGCATGTCACTTGCTGAACTAGATCGCACCGGCGCGGCCGCCCCTGCCATCGGCCGCACCGTCATCGAGATGGATTCCGTCGACAAGGACTTCGTCCTGGGCGGCACCTTCTTCAACCAGATCGTGCTGCGGGCTTTGTCCGGCGTATCGCTCAAGCTGGTCAGCGGCCGGGCTCTGGCTTTGGTGGGCGAATCCGGCTCCGGCAAATCCACCTGCGCCCGCATGCTGGCCCGCGTCTACCAGCCGACGCGCGGCACCATCACCTTTGAGGGCGACGACGTCACCAAATTCACCGGCAAGCGGCTCGACCAGTACCGCTCCGATGTGCAGATGGTGTTCCAGGACCCGTTTGGTTCGCTGAACCCCACCCAATCCATCGGCTACCATCTCGAACGCCCCCTGCGTCTCCACCGTCCTGACCTCAAGGGCAAGGCCGTGCAGGAGGAAATGCTGGCGCTGCTCGATCGTGTCGGCCTCCGGCCCGCCAGCGACTATCTCAGGCGCCGCCCGCATGAACTCTCCGGCGGCCAGCGCCAGCGCGTCGCCATCGCGCGCGCCCTGTCGGTACAACCGGTGGTTCTGCTGGCCGACGAGCCCACCTCGATGCTCGACGTCTCGGTGCGGTTGGGCATCCTCAACCTGCTCGAAGACATGAAGGTGCAGCGCAACCTCGCCGCGCTCTACATCACGCATGACATCGCCACGGCCCGCTATTTCGCCGAGGACACCGCGGTGCTCTACGCCGGGCATCTGGTGGAACAGGGCCCCAGCGAGGAAATAACCGAGCGCCCCCAGCATCCCTATACGCAGCTCCTGATCGAGGCGGTGCCCAATCCTGCCCGCAAGATCGCCACCACCCGCACCCGCCGGGCGGTGGACATCCCGCTCTGGACCGCGGAAAGCAAAGGTTGTCCTTTCGTGTCCCGCTGCCCGCGCGTGACCGCGATCTGCAAGGACGTCATGCCCGCGCCGACGGCGGTCGGACCCGCCCATATGGTGCGGTGCCATCATATTTAGCGGATACCCCCCTCCCACCCTCCCCCTGACAGGGGGAGGAGCCGCGCGGTGGGTTGACGAGATCGCGCCTCAAACTCGATCTGTTCCTCCCCCTATCAGGGGGAGGTTAGGAGGGGGTATGAGAACCGGATGCTCGATTCATCCTTCTTTACCCGCCCGGCCCCCGACGTCGCCCGCGACCTTATCGGCATGACCCTGCTGGTCGATGGCGTCGGTGGCCCGCTGGTCGAGGTGGAAGCCTATGACCAGACTGATCCGGCCTCGCATAGCTTCAATGGCCCCACGCCGCGCAACGCCGCCATGTTCGGCCCGCCGGGCCGTGCCTATGTCTACAAGATCTATGGCATCCACTGGTGCCTCAACTTCGTCTGCCAGCCCGGCAGCGCCGTGCTGATCCGCGCGCTCGAACCCCAGCATGGCCTGTTCCAGATGCAGGAACGCCGTGGCGGCGTAGCCGACCGCCAGCTCTGCTCCGGCCCCGGCAAGCTCTGCCAGGCCTTGGGCATAACCATCGTCCACAACACCCTGCCGCTCGACATGCCGCCCTTTGCCCTGCTGCCTGCCGAGGCCAGCCATGACATCGCCACCGGCCCGCGCATCGGCATCACCAAGGGCGTCGAAACCCCCTGGCGCTTCGTCCGGCAGGGCTCTCCCTTCCTCAGTAAGCCCATGCGCTAGGCTTTCCTTACCCCTCCCCAAAGGGAAGGTAAGAGTGAAGGAACCAAACCTCGCCCGTGGCGGTTGGCCCCGCAGAGGCCGGCCCGCGTCAACCGGACATGGTGGTAAGGGGAACGAGGCGGTTTTTCCGGTTTCCCGCTTCGGCCAACGAAATGGCAGCCGAGCCCTTGTCCCACCCGTGTCGGTCTCATCCTTTTCATGGAGACGAACCATGCCGCAGGGTGACAAATCCGACTATACCGACAAGCAGAAGCGCAAGGCCGAGCATATCGAGGAAGGTTACGAAGATCGTGGCGTCAGCCA
>CBIGSA010000114.1:0-10386 GCA_966192215.1 uncultured Devosia sp.
GCGCGCCGTGCGTCACCAGAACCAGACCAATCATGCAACGTCCCCAGCCTGCCGGACCGCGCCTGGCAGACGCGCGCGGCATTCCAGTAATTCCTGCCCCCTGTCCGCATGGCCAAAAGCCTGCCGATGCGGACCCGAACCCGGCCCAGAAGGACGAGCATGGGCCAGTCTCGGCCGGGACGAAGAGCGATTCAAGTTGTTTTTTGTCACGGTGCGGCCGGGTCGGTCTCGAGGGCGGCCATGGCTTCGAGCACCAGCAGCATCTGGTGCGTGACCCCGATGACATCGGCGGCCGGCACCGGTGCGCGGGCCAGTGTGGTCCCGGCAATTTCGGTGACCATGGCATCCTCCTCCAGCATGCGCACCATGTCCGGCACAAGGTCGATGACAAGATGCAATGTGACGAGGCTCTTATGCGGACGCTTGACGATGCCGCGGCCGCGCAATTCGATCAGCCCGGCCAGGCTTTCGGGCGCTTTCATGCTGAGATCGCGCCCGGTCTGCACCAGATCCACGCGATCGTCGGAAACGAGGAAGGCGGGCAGGCCCCGCCCCTCCCAGCGATCCAGCAGCGACAGCGCCAGAACCGATTTGCCCGCACCGGACGGGCCGCGCAGCAGTACTCCGGTCGACCCCAGTAACAGTCCCGTGCCGTGCACGTTTTTAGGCTTGCTCATCCAGCCAATCTATTTGCGCGCGCGCGGCAAGACAATCGTGAACACGGCGCCGGAGCGATCGGTGCGGTTGCCGGCGCGAATCGTACCCTTGTGCGCCTCCACGATCTGCTTGGAGATCGAGAGGCCCAGGCCCGAATGGTCGCCGAAGCTCTCGGTCTCGGGGCGGTCGGTATAGAAGCGCTGGAAGATCTTGCCCACGTCGCCGGTAATGCCGCGGCCTTCGTCGCTCACGGTCACGGTGATGTTTTCCGGGTCGGTGGTGAGCGCCACGCGCACCACGCCGCCCTCGGGCGAAAAGCTCACCGCATTGTCGATGAGGTTGGCGAAGACCTGGGCCAGCCGGCTTTCGTGGCCGTTAACGACGGCGGCCGCCTTGCCGCTGCGCCTGGCCATTTCCACGCGGACGCCCCGGGTCTGGGCCACGTCTTCCTGGATCGCGACCATGGCTTCGGCCAGCTTTTCCACATCGACGCGTTCGGAGCTTTCGCGCGCCAGTTCGGCATCGAGCCGGCTGGCGCTGGAAATATCGGTGATGAGCCGGTCGAGGCGCTTCACGTCATGCTGGATGATGGCGTTGAGCCGCTCGCGGTCCTCGGCGCGCTTGGCCAAAGGCAGGGTTTCGACGGCTGATCGCAGGCTGGTCAGCGGATTCTTGAGCTCATGCGCCACGTCGGCGGCGAAGCGCTCGATGGCTTCGATACGGTTGTAGAGCGCATCGGTCATGCGCCGCAAAGCCCCGCTCAGATGGCCGATTTCATCGGGACGATCCGAAAAATCGGGGATTTCGGCGCGGGCGTTGCCGGCGGTCTGCACCCGCTCGGCCGCGGCCGACAGGCGCCGCATCGGCCCGGCAATGGTGCCGGCCAAGGCCAGCGACAGCGCGATCTGCACCACCGCCGCGATCAGCGCGATGCGCAAAATGCTCCAGCGCTCCTGCGCCACGATGGAATCGATGTCCCCCGGCGCGGTGGAGAGCAGGATGGCGCCCACCACATTGCGCAGGCGCTGTACCGGCACGGCCACCGAGACGACGAGCTGGTTCTGCCCGTCGACGCGCACGAAATCGGCCGGCGCGCCCGCCAGGGCCGAGGCGACTTCAGGATAGCGGCTGCCTTCGTCGACGCCATATTCCTGATATTTGGGGAAATTGTCGCCCGGCACCCAGGAGAGGATGGCGTTCCACCAATCCCAGAGGAAGAACTCGTCGCCCTGCTTGGTCTCGATGATCTGCCGCATCACCTCGCCGCGGGCATAGATATTGTCGCTGTCGAGGATCATCAGCCCGCCCTGGTCATAGATGCGGGCGCGGGTACGGGTGGGAGTGATGAGGTTGCGCAAGAGCGGCGCCACCCGCTCGGGATTGATGGGGAATTCCAGCGTCGGATCGAAATAGCTGAGCGAGGAAACCGTTCCGTCGCCCTGCAATTGCAGCAGGCGATCGGGGTTTATCGAGATTACGTCGCTGTCGACCGTGGCCGAGGCGGCAATGGCCGCGGCGATGATTTCGCCCTGCACGCGCAGCGACTGCACGCGGGCGTCGATCAGGCCGGCGCGCCACTGGTTGAGGTAGAGGATGCCCACCACCAGCACGAGCAGGCCCGCCAGGTTGAGCACGATGATGCGGCGGGTAAGGCTGGAAAAGATGGTGATGTCGAGAAAGCGCCGCACCGCGCCCAGCACCTTGCCCAGCGGCGTCAGCACCAGCCGCCAGCGGCTGCGCGCCGAGCGCGACGGCTTCGTGGCGGCCTCACCCGGCCCCGGCGAGGCGGCGCGTTCGTCCGCCCCCGGCGCCCGCCAGTCCTGCGTTGCGTCGGATTTTGCTTCGGACTTGGGCTCGGTCTCCGGGTCGAGAATGGCCACCTTGCGTGCTTACTGCTCCTTGAAGCGATAGCCGACGCCGTAAAGCGTCTCGATCATCTCGAAATCGTCGTCGGTCGCCTTGAACTTCTTGCGCAGCCGCTTGATGTGACTGTCGATGGTGCGATCGTCGACATAGACCTGGTCATCATAGGCCGCATCCATCAGCGCATTGCGCGACTTGACCACGCCGGGCCGCAGGGCCAGTGCCTGCAGGATCAGGAATTCGGTGACGGTCAGCGTCACGCGCTGGCCCTTCCAGGTGCAGGTATGGCGTTCCTCGTCCATCACCAGCGAGCCGCGCTCGATCAGCGCCTTGCCGCTGCCCGGCTCGCCCGGCGCGCCCGAGGGCGCCGAGGGATCGCGCGGCGCAGCGCGGCGCAGGATGGCCTTGACGCGCTCGACCAGCAGGCGCTGGCTGAAGGGCTTGGTGATGAAGTCGTCGGCACCCATCTTGAGGCCGAACAATTCGTCGATTTCCTCGTCCTTGGAGGTGAGGAAGATCACCGGCACGTCGGACTTCTGCCGCAGGCGGCGCAGCAATTCCATGCCGTCCATGCGCGGCATCTTGATGTCGAGAATGGCCAGGTCCGGCTTGTCGGTGGTGAGGCCTTCGAGGCCCGAGGCTCCATCGGTATAGGTGGCAACCTGATAACCCTCGGCCTCCAGTGTCAGGGACACGGAAGTCAGGATATTGCGGTCGTCATCCACCAGGGCGATCTTGGGCATGGTCTGCCTTTCATGTTCGGACGCTTGCGGCCCGTATCGGCCGTTGCCCCTGCTTGCAGGCGACAATTACGCGTTAAATAAGGCGCGGCCAAGAGCAGTACAACCGATCCTGCGACCATCGGGCGCGATGCAACTTCTGTCTTACGACCGATTTCGGGATGGTTGTATGTCGAGTTCGCCCCTTATTTTCCGCTCCATGACCGGTGGCGCCCATGCCGCCGGGTGACGGAGCACAGCGTAATGACCCTGTTCGATCACGAAGCCCTCAGGAGCCAGATTGCCGCCCGGGCCGGCTCGGTATCAGCAAACGATATCGCGCCAGTGCTGGTTGCACGTTCGCTGCAGGGCGAAGAATCCGAACTGACCCGGGATGGAGCGGTTTCCGTGCGCACCGGCGCCTTTACCGGCCGCTCGCCCAAGGACAAGTTCATCGTGCGCGACGGCCTCACCGAGAACACCGTGTGGTGGGACAATTCGGGTGCCATGAGCCCGGAGCATTTCGATGTGCTGCTGGACGATGCGGTCGCCGCCATGGGCGGGCATGCCGTGTTCCGGCAGGACCTGCTGGCCGGGGCCGATCCGCGCCTCCAATATGCCGTCACCGTGCTGACCCCCAGCGCCTGGCATGCGCTCTTCATCCGCAACCTGCTGATCCGCCCTGGCGAGATGGTCGAGGTAGGCGCCGATCCGACCCAGGTCACCATCGTCCATACCCCCCATTTCCGGGCCGATCCGGCGCGACATGGCAGCCGCACCGAGACTGTGATCGCGCTCGACATGAGCCGCAATATCGTGGTTATCGCCGGCACGTCCTATGCCGGCGAGATCAAGAAATCGGTATTCTCGCTGTTCAATTTCCATGCCCCGCGCCAGGGCGTGCTGCCCATGCACTGCTCGGCCAATCTCGGGCGGGATGGCGACGCGGCCCTGTTCTTCGGCCTCTCGGGCACTGGCAAGACCACGCTTTCCAACGATCCCGACCGCCCGCTGATCGGCGATGACGAACATGGCTGGAGCGAGGATGGCGTCTTCAATCTTGAAGGCGGTTGCTACGCCAAGACGGTCAAGCTCAGCGCCAGCGCCGAGCCCGAAATCTTCGCCGCCACCAAGCGCTTCGGCACGGTGCTGGAGAATGTGGTGCTCAAAGAGGACAAGTCGCCCGATTTCGACGATGTCTCGCTGACCGA
Source organism: uncultured Devosia sp. (assembly GCA_966192215.1). Taxonomy (GTDB): domain Bacteria; phylum Pseudomonadota; class Alphaproteobacteria; order Rhizobiales; family Devosiaceae; genus Devosia. The sequence goes on from CBIGSA010000114.1 coordinate 4,451, forward strand.
AAATACCCGCGCCGCCTATCCCATCCATGTCCTGCCGGCCATTGCCAGGGGCAGCGTAGGCGGCACGCCCAAGACCGTGGTCTTCCTCACCGCCGACGCCTTTGGCGTCTTGCCGCCGATCGCCCGGCTTACGCCGGAGCAAGCGGTCTATCACTTCCTCTCCGGCTACACCGCCAAGGTGGCTGGCACCGAGCGCGGCGTCACCGAGCCGCAGGCCACGTTCTCGGCCTGTTTCGGCGCCCCCTTCATGCCGCTGCATCCCACTGTCTATGGCGACATGCTGGCCGAAAAGCTGCGCAAGACCGGAGCGGCGACCTGGCTGCTCAATACCGGCTGGACCGGCGGCGGCTATGGCGTGGGCAAGCGCATCGACATTGCCTCCACCCGCCGCCTCCTGACCGCGGCGCTGGACGGAAGCCTCGACAATGCAGAGATGCGCGAAGACGAACTCTTCGGCTTCGCCGTGCCGCTCGCTGTCCCCGGCGTCGAGACGCGCCTGCTGACCCCGCGCCTCACCTGGACCGACGCCGAGGCCTATGACCGCCAGGCCCTGCATCTGGCGGGCCTCTTCCGCCGCAATTTCGAGAAATTCGGCAACGAAGCCAATGCCGAGCCCGGACCAAGGCTGGCGCAGGCCGCCGAGTAACCGTCTCCTCCCGAGACGCCAAGGGCGCCCCAGCGGGCGCCCTTTCTTATTGCGCAGGCGATGGCCCACGCCATTGTGGAAATGGCACCATCCCACCCCACCCGCGATGTCATCCCGGCCTTGAGCCGGGAACCATCTCGAGATCGCGCCCCAACCGCAAGGTGGATCACGTTACCACTGCGCAAGCTCTCCCATCTCAGAATGGATCCCGGCTCAAGGCCGGGATGACATCGTGGCCGGCATATGCCCACACACCGCATGGCGCGAGCCAGACGGTATTCGGCATGTGGAAATTTGGAAGCGCCTCAGTTGGGCGAGTAGAAGATATGCGAGCCGATCTGGGCGACGGCATTGTAGGTGTGCGACCAGGAAGGGCTCACATTGGTCGTGTGGTAGTAGAGGGCCGAGCCCGGCACGGCGCCCACGGCCTCACCCAGGGCGAATTCGGCATAGACGTTCTGCGCCAGGGCGGCGGAACGGGCCCAGGCGCGGCGTTCGCCCGGGGCGTCGGTGCGGCCGTCGCAGGCGAAGGTAAACTGGCAGCGGTGATAGCCCTTGTCGGCATTCTGGTAGATGACGCCGCACAGGGTGGACGGGAACTTGCCGGAGCGGGCCCGGTTGACGATGACATTGGCCACGGCGAGCTGGCCGGCCTCGCTTTCGCCGCGCGCCTCGTGATAGATGGCCTGGGCCAGGCAGTCGCGCTCGGCATTGGCATGTTCGAGGCGCTGGGCCAGCGGCTGGTAGCCGCTTTCGACATAGGCGGCCAGCATGGCCGGGTTCAGCGCCGGTTCAGGCTGGGCCACGGGGCTGGTAAAGCTGGCAATCGCCGAGACGGCGCTGTTGCCGCCCAGCGAACCGCGGGCGATATAGCCCATCAGCAGGTCTGTGGTGAGTTCCCCGCCGGCTTCCTCACCCAGCACATTGACCGAGCGCAGCGCCTTCTGGCGTTCGACATAATTGGCGAGCAGGGCCGGGGTCAGCGGCTGCTGGCCCGGCGCGAGCGGCACCAGTGTCGGGCCGATGGCCGGTTGGGCGCGCAAAGCGACCAGGTCGGCCGGTACGGGCAGCGGGGTGACATCGGCGACGCGGATGGTTTCGGCGTGGGCGGGAACGAGCGTCACGAATAGCACGAGCGCAACCGCGCCCAGGGCAAGCACATGCGATACCGCACGCACAGCAATCTTCTGCCAGCTCTGCCCCAATGCCCCGTCCTTACCCCTGAGCCCGTCCAGCCATATCCGGCGAGCCTTCGTCTGTTCGGGCCTGTCGTTGCAGGCCCTCGTCACTTCCCGGCCGGCACACTAGCCGGGCTTGGTCTGGGTGGGAAGTCGAAATTTACGGTCGGTTAACTATGCCCGTTAGCTTCTTAAGTTAGGGTTAACCGAGGTCGAGGCGGATGAAAACCCTGCAATTTTAGGGACTTGCCCCTTGGTGAAAGTGGGCTTTCGGGGAAAGATAAAAGTTTACGGAATGGCGCGGCAGGTCAGCACTTTGCTGTGGGAATGTTGCCGGCGCGAGACTCCGGGGTGCTTCAGCGCCTGAACGCGGCCAGCCGCACATGGTCGAGGCTTTCCACCACGGAAATGCCCAGGGCGCGGATGGTGTCGTCGGGGTGCACCAGGTCGGGCACCATCACCGTCTGCATGCCGGCAGCGTGGGCGGCGCGCACGCCCGAATAGCTGTCCTCGAGCGCCAGGCACTGCAGCGGATCCACGCCCAGCCGCCGCGCCGCGGTGAGATAGGGCTCGGGATGCGGCTTGGGATTGATCACGTCGTCGCGCGTCACCACCGTCTCGAACAGGTCGAGCAGGCCGGCGGCACCCAGGTGGTGCTGCGCATGGGGATTGCGCGACGAGGTGGCGACTGCAGTCGGTATGCCGCGCTCACGCAATTCGCCGATGAATTCGCGGGCGCCGGGCTTGACCGGTACGCCGACATGGCTGCGCTCGCGCATGATGACCCGGCAACGCTCGTCGAACAGCGAATAGGGAAAGGTCACACCATAGGCTTCGATCAGCAACTGGCTGGTGCGTTCGTGGCTGGAGCCGACCATGGACATATGCACAGCGTCGGTCATCTCGAAGCCGAGTTCAGTGCAGACCTCGAAGACGATGGTCTTGAAGACGCTTTCGGTGTCGAGCAGGGTGCCGTCCATATCGAAGATGACGGCCTGGAACGGCGCGAGGCGCAGGATGTCGCTCTGGGGTTTCATCCCGCTCGATATAGGGCGATTTGCCGGCCCGCGCCAGACGCGGCGGCGAAAGGCTGGAATGCGATGGTTACGCAACGCCGGCTCTGCTGATAGCGTTGGTCGACATGTCCAGTTTCCAGCCCTCCAGCCGTCACGAGTCGCTGGGCGACGCCTTTTTCGATCGCGTCGTCCCGGCCCCTTTCCCGCAGACCATATTGCGCCATCGCGACCAGCGCTGGGCCGGCCGCATGGGGCTGGCCGGGCTTTCGGAAGAGCAGTGGCTCGCCCATTTCGGCCGCTTCGAGCCCCTGCCCGGCTCGATGCGCCAGCCACTGGCCCTGCGCTATCACGGCCACCAGTTCCGCAGCTACAATGCCGACCTGGGCGACGGGCGCGGCTTTCTCTTCGCCCAGGGGCACGACCTTTCCGATGGTCGCCTGCTCGACCTGGGCACCAAGGGATCGGGCACGACGCCATGGTCACGTGGCGGGGACGGCCGGCTGACGCTCAAGGGGGGCGTGCGTGAAGTGCTGGCCACCGAAATGCTCGAGGCACTGGGCGTCTATACGTCCAAGAGCTTTTCGCTGATCGAAACCGGCGAAAATCTCTATCGCGGCGACGAGCCGTCTCCCACACGATCCTCCGTGCTGGTCCGGCTCAGCCACAGCCATATCCGCATCGGCACCTTCCAGCGGCTGGCCTATCTCGAGGACACGGAGAACCTGGCCCGATTGCTCGACTATGCCATCGCCAACTACTACCCGGACCTGGCCGAAGCGGATGACAGGCCCGTCGCGTTCCTTGAGGCCGTGGTGGCCAATGTGGCCCGGCTCGGCGCGCAATGGACGGCGGCCGGGTTCGTCCATGGCGTGCTCAACACGGACAATATCAACATTACCGGCGAGAGTTTCGACTACGGCCCGTGGCGCTTCCTGCCGCATTACGATCCCGATTTCACCGCCGCCTATTTCGACGAAACCGGCCTCTATAGCTTCGGTCGCCAACCCGACACGCTGGCATGGAACCTTACGCGCCTGGCTGAATGCCTGTTGCCGCTCTCCTCGATCGAAAAGCTGGAACCGGCGCTCAACACGGTCTGGCCGGCCTTCCGCGCCGAACTGCCCCGCCAGATGCTGCGCCGGCTCAGCCTCCAGCCGCGCGATACCGAAAGCGACGGCGCTTTCATCACCGACTTGTTCGGCTTCCTCGCCGCCAGCAAGGCGCCTTATGAGCAGTTCTTTTTCGACTGGCGCGGCGGCGCTCTCAGTGCCGAACGGGCCGCGCGCAGCCCCTCGGCCGAATTCTATGCCAACGAGGCCTTCCGGCCGGTTGCCGACGGCTTCGAGCACTATGCCCCCGCCAACGACGTCAATCTCGACCATGCCTATTTCGCCCAGGACCATCCCCGCACGATGCTGATCGAGGAGATGGAAGCCATCTGGGCCCCCATTGCCGAGCGCGACGACTGGACCTTATTCCAAAGCACACTGGCGGAAATCGCCGTGATGCGCGATGCCTATGGCATTATTCCCTGAGGAGGCCACATGCCGATTTATACCCTTGATGGCGTTGCCCCGCAGATCGACCCCGATGTCGGCTGGATCGCGCCGACGGCCGTGCTGGTGGGCGATGTCGTGGTCGGCGCCGAGGCCGGAATCTGGTTCGGCGTGGTGGCGCGTGGCGATATCGAAACCATCACCATTGGCGCCCGCTCCAATGTGCAGGAAAATACGGTGCTCCACACCGACAAGGGCTATCCACTGACCATCGGCGAAAACTGCACCATCGGCCATGCCGCGATCGTCCATGGCTGCACGATAGGCGACAATACGCTGATCGGCATGGGCGCCACCGTGCTCAATGGCGCGAAAATTGGGAAAAACTGCCTGATCGGGGCCAATGCCCTCATCACCGAAAACAAGGTGATCCCGGACAATTCCATGGTCGTGGGCGCGCCGGGCAAGGTTGTCCGCGAGATCGACGAGGAGGGCGTGAGGAACCTCGCCGCCTCGGCCGATCGCTATGTGCAAAATGCCCGACGCTTCGCAGCCGGCATGGTGGACGTGACGGCGCGACCAAGCGATTTCGACCCGGCCTAGCCGATCTCGTACGGCACGATGCTCCGCCGGTCCTGCGGCACGGTGATCGCCGCCGCCAGCGGGGGCACCGAGCGCTGCGGGCAGGTCCGCCGCTCGCAGATGCGGCAGGAGATTCCGATCGGGTCGAAACTGGCGCGGGTCAGGTCGATATCCTCCCCATAGACGGTCCGCCCGGCATGGCCCGCTTCGCAACCCAGGGCATAGGCATAGCGGCGCACCGTGCCGTGATAGCCGCCCGAGCGCTTTTCGGACGACCAGGCTAGGCACAGATAGCGATTGCCATCGGGCGTCTCGGCCAATTGCCGGATGATCTCGCCATGCGCCTCGAAGGCGCGATGCACGTTCCAGAGCGGGCACGCGCCGCCGAAGCGCGCGAATTGCAGGGCCGTCGCCGAATGGCGCTTGGTGATCGTTCCCGCCGCATCGACCCGCGCGAAGAAGAACGGCACGCCCCGCTCGCGCGGCCGCTGCATGGTGGAAAGGCGATGCGCTACCTGCTCGAGACTGGCGCCGAACAGGTGACCCAGTTCCTCAATGTCGTAGCGATGCGCCTCGGCCGCCCCCAGAAAGGCACCATAGGGCATTTGCAGGGCGCCTGCGAAATAATTGGCCAGCCCCATCCGGGCAATGTCCCGCGCCTCTGAGGTCTTGAAGCTGGCGCCATCGAGCAACTGCCCCAGCAAAGTTGACTGCTCCAGCCCGGCCAGCGTCACCGCGATCTGGAAGAACTGCGTCGAAGGGTCGAGCCGGCTATTGACCAAAAGGTCCCGGTTGGCCCGATCGAAGCGGGTGATGGTGTCGCCCTGGAGGGGCGGGGCCAGCGTCACGCTGATATTGTGCATTTCGGCGCAATAGGCGATCAGCCGCCGCAGACGGTCCGGGCCGAATTCGCCCAGTTCGGTCGCCAGCGCCTCGGCAGCGCGATCGAGCGGGTCGATATAATTGTCGGCATAGTGGAAGAAGTCGCGCACTTCCTCATAGGCAGTCTGCATGCCCG
>CBIGSA010000115.1:0-10247 GCA_966192215.1 uncultured Devosia sp.
GGCAAGGACCCGCTCGATATCAGAAAGGCCAATTTCTACGGGCAGGACAGCAACAACATCACGCCTTACCACCAGGTGGTGGAGGACAATATCATCCATCGCGTGGTGGATGAGCTGGAAGCCAGTTCAGACTACCAGGCGCGGCGCGCGGCCATTCTCAAATACACTGCGGGCAGCGATATCCTGAAAAAGGGCATCGCGCTGACCCCGGTCAAATTCGGCATTTCCTTCACGGCAACCTGGTACAACCAGGCCGGCGCGCTGGTGCATGTCTATAAGGACGGCTCCATCCATCTCAGCCATGGTGGCACCGAGATGGGGCAGGGGCTGCATATCAAGGTGGCGCAGGTGCTGGCCGATGCCTTCGGCGTCGGGCTCGATGTAGTGAAGATCATGGCGACGAGCACGGGCAAGGTGCCCAATACCTCGGCCACGGCGGCCTCCTCCGGCTCCGATCTCAATGGCATGGCCGCCTGGGATGCAGCGCGGCAGATCAAGGAGCGGCTGGTCAGGCATGCGGCCAAGCTGCATGGCGTCAGCGAAGCCGAGGTGGAATGGGTGCAGGGCGGCATTCAGGCGGGCGCGAAATTCGTGCCCTTCGCCGAACTGGTCGCCTCGGCCTATCTCAACCGCGTGCAGCTTTCGGCCGCCGGCTTCTACGAGACGCCGAAGATCCACTGGGATCGCGCCACGGGACGCGGGCATCCATTCTACTATTTCGCCTATGGCGCGGCGGCCAGCGAAGTGACGATCGACACGCTGACCGGCGAATATACGGTCGATCGCGTGGATATCCTTCACGATGTCGGCCGTTCGCTCAATCCGGCTGTCGATATCGGCCAGGTCGAGGGCGGCTTCATCCAGGGCATGGGCTGGCTGACCACCGAGGAGCTGGTGTGGGACGACAAGGGGCAGCTCCGCACCAAGGCGCCGTCGACCTACAAAATTCCACTGGCCTCGGATGCGCCCGCCGTCTTCAACGTCAAGCTGGCCGACTGGTCGGTCAACAAGGAACCAACCATCGGCCGCTCCAAGGCGGTGGGCGAGCCGCCGCTGATGCTGGCCATGAGCGTGGTCGAGGCGCTTGGTATGGCGGTGGCATCAGTGGCGGAATATCGCGTTGCGCCACGGCTCGATACGCCGGTGACGCCCGAACGGGTGCTGATGGGTTGCGAGCGGCTGAAACGGGAGGCGCGGGGGTGAGAGCGGTGGTCGTCTCGGCATCACCCCCACCCTCATTCCCTCCCCACAAGGGGGAGGGAAGCCTGTCCAGCGTCCGGACGCCGCATTGTGCCACGGAGCGAGGCCCCATCGTCTCCCTCCCCCTTGTGGGGAGGGATCAAGGGTGGGGGTTGTTTGGCCACGGTCTAGAGGTTGGTCAGCCATGACCCGCTCCGCCGCCCTCACCACCTTCCTCGCCGCCAATCCCCACGCCATCGTCTGCACCCTCACCTCTGTGCGTGGCTCCTCTCCGCGCGAGCAGGGCACGTTCATGCTGGTCGGCCCGACCGATCTATTCGGCACGATCGGCGGCGGAGCGCTGGAGTATATGGTCATCGACCATGCGCGCCGGCTGATCGCCAATGGCCAGGCCGAGGAGGCAATGGATGTGCCGCTGGGGCCGGAAATCGGCCAGTGTTGCGGCGGGCGGGTGGCGGTGTCGCTGCGCTATGCCGATGGGCCGATCCGGGCGCAAATGGCGGCGCGGATCGCCGAAGAGGATGCGACCCTGCCGCATATCTATGTGTTCGGCGCCGGCCATGTGGGGCGGGCGCTGGCGAAAATACTGGCGCTGCTGCCGGTACAGCTACAGGTCATCGATACGCGGCGCGAGGAGCTGGACCTTTTGCCCGAGGGCATGGCGGCCCATGCCGTGGCCATGCCGGAGGCCGTGGTGCGCTCGGCGCCGCCGGGCAGTTCCTACGTGATCCTGACGCATGATCATGCGCTCGATTTCCTCATCGCGCAGGAAGCCCTGGCCCGCGCCGACGCACCCTATATCGGCATGGTGGGCAGCCAGACCAAAAGGGCGAAATTCTCGAGCTGGTTCAAAGCCGAAGGCGGCGATGCCAGGGCGCTGGAGCGGCTGGTGCTGCCCATCGGACAGCAGGGGCTTGGGGATAAAAGGCCCGAGGTCATCGCGGCACTGGCGGCGGCCGAAATAATGGTTCACATTGGGCAATGGGAAGCTGAGATTGCGCGGGCGCGCACCCCCAAGGCACAGGGGGTGGTGATTGGACGCTAGTATGCCGTATCGGCTTGAATTGACCGGTATCACCAAACGCTTTCCGGGCGTGCTCGCCAACGACAACGTCACCTTTGCCGTCAAGCCGGGCGAAATCCATGCTTTGCTGGGCGAGAATGGGGCGGGCAAATCCACCCTGGTCAAGATGATCTATGGCATCATGCAGCCCGATGCCGGGGAAATCCGCTGGGATGGCGTGCCGGTCGTGGTGCCCAATCCCAAAGCCGCCCGCAAGCTGGGCATCGGCATGGTGTTCCAGCATTTTTCGCTGTTCGAGGCGTTGACCGTGCTCGAAAACATCGCGCTGGGCATGGACGCGAAAATTCCGGCGCGCGAGCTCGAGGCGCGCATCCGCGACGTCATGACCCAATATGGGCTGCTGCTCGATCCGCATCGCACCGTGGCGACCCTGTCGGTGGGCGAGCGCCAGCGCATTGAAATCGTGCGGGCTTTGCTGCTCGACCCGAAATTGCTGATCATGGACGAGCCCACTTCGGTGCTGACGCCGCAGGAAGTGGAGCAATTGTTCGAGGTGCTGCGCAAGCTCGCAGCGCAGGGCTGCTCGATCCTCTACATTTCGCACAAGCTGCATGAAATCAAAGCTCTGTGCGACACGGCCACCATCCTGCGCGGCGGCAAGCTGGTCGATACCTGCGACCCAAGGCAGGAAACCAGCCGCTCCATGGCCGAAAAGATGATCGGCGCTGGCCTCAAGGACATTACCCGCGCCGAGGGGCGCAGCTTCGGCGAGGCCAAGCTGGTGGTCTCGCATCTGTCGACGCAGAAGGCGGGGCATTTCGACGTGCCGGTCGATGATGTGAGCTTCACCGTGCGTACGGGGGAAATCTTCGGCGTGGCCGGGGTTGCGGGCAATGGGCAGAATGCGCTGCTCGATGCGCTCAGCGGGGAAATCCGCAGCCATGATGCCCATGCCATCACCATAGACGGCCAGCCTTTGGGCCTGCTCGATACGACCGGGCGGCGCAAGCGCGGCCTCTGCGCCGTGCCCGAGGAACGCAACGGCCATGCGGCGGTGGGCGACTTCACCCTCAGCGACAATTCCGTCCTCACCGCCCGCGACCGGCTGGGCATGGTGGTGATGGGGTTGATCAATTCGGGTGCCGCCAGGACCTATACCGGCAAGGTCATCACCGATTTCGCGGTCAAGGCGCTGGGTCCGGCTTCGACGGCGGGCTCGCTGTCCGGGGGGAACCTGCAGAAATACATTATGGGCCGCGAAATCCTGCAAAAGCCCAGCGTGCTGGTGGTCAGCCAGCCGACCTGGGGCGTCGATGCCGGTGCGGCGGCGGCGATCCACCAGGCCCTGGTCGATCTGGCGGCGGCCGGTTCGGCCATTGTCGTCATCAGCCAGGACCTCGATGAGCTCAGAGCGCTGTGCGATACGCTGGCTGTCATCAATATGGGCCGGCTGTCTCCGGCGCGGCCCACGAAAGAGGTGAGCGTGGAGGAGATCGGCTTGCTGATGGGCGGAGTACATGGCTTGACGGAGGCGCAGGATGCAATTCCGGCTTGAAAAGCGGCGCGAGCCCTCGCAATTCATGCTCTATGCGACCCCGGTTGCGGCCGTGGCCCTCACCATGATCGTGGGCGCCATCATCTTCTCGCTGATCGGCTATAACGGCGTCGGCGCGGTGCGGGAAATCTTCCTCACGCCGCTGACCAACCCCTATAAATGGCAGGATCTGGGGGTGAAGGCGGCACCGCTCATCATCATCGGGGTGGGCCTCTCCATCGCCTATCGCGCCAATGTTTGGAATATCGGCGCCGAGGGGCAATATGTCATGGGCGGGCTGGCCGGCACCGGCATTGCGCTGATGACCTATGGCATGACCGGCTGGTGGATTTTGCCGCTGATGGTGCTGGCGGGCATTCTGGGCGGCATGGCCTATGCGGCCATTCCCGCGCTGCTCAAGACCCGCCTCAACGTCAATGAAATCCTCACCAGCCTGATGCTCACCTATGCGTCAGTGCAATTGATCTATTATCTCATCCGCGCGCCCTGGAAGGACCCGATGGGCATGGGCTTTCCGCAGACGCGGCTGTTCTCCGAAGCCGCGCGCCTGCCCACCATCATTCCGGGCACGATCGTGCATCTGGGCGTGCCCATTGCCGTAGTCGTGGGCCTTATCGCCTGGTTCATCATGACGCGTTCGGTCTTCGGCTATCGCATGCGGGTTGTCGGCGCGGCGCCCCATGCCGCGCGCTATGGCGGTTTTTCCGAAGCCAAGACGATCTGGCTGGCCATGCTTGTCAGCGGCGCGCTAGCGGGATTCGCGGGCGTGCTTGAAGTGGCCGGGCCGTTCCAGCGCATGGTGCCGGGCTTTCCCACCAATTACGGCTTCACCGCCATCATCGTGGCCTTTCTCGGCAGGCTCAATCCGCTGGGTGTCATCATTGCCGGCGTGGTGCTGGCCATTACCTTCGTGGGCGGGGAAGTGGCGCAGACCACGATCGGCCTGCCCAATGCGGCGACCGGCATTTTCCAGGCCATGATGCTGTTCTTCCTGCTGGCCGGCGATATTCTCATCAAATACCGGCTGCGGCGGGTCATGCCGCAGCCTTCGGCGGGAACGGCATAGATGGACCTCACGCTTGCCATTATCGTCACCGTTGTCGGCGCCTCGACGCCGATCCTCATCGCCGCCCTGGGCGAGCTGGTGGTGGAGCGCTCCGGCGTGCTCAACCTGGGCGTCGAAGGCATGATGCTGATCGGCGCCATTGCCGGCTTCGTCGTGCAGTTCCACACCGGCAATCCCTACCTGGCGTTGCTGTCCGGCGCCGCTGCCGGCACGGCTGCCTCGCTGATTTTCGGCTTCCTGACCCTGTCGCTCTCGGCCAACCAGACCGCGACCGGCCTGGCGCTGACCATTTTCGGCACCGGCTTTTCGGCCCTGGCCGGCTCGTCCTATTCGGCCCGGCCGGTCACGCTGATGCAGCCGCTGCTGCCGGCGGAAATCGCCACCCATCCCATCGGCAAGGTGCTGTTCGGCTATTCCTTCCCGATCTATTTCGCCTTCGCCATGGTGGTGGTCATCTGGTATTTCCTGCATCGCACGCGCGCTGGGCTGATCCTGCGCGCCGTGGGCGAGAATGACCAGTCGGCCCATTCGATCGGCTATTCGGTCATCGGGGTGCGCTATCTCGCCGTCATGTTCGGCGGCGCCATGGCCGGCATGGCCGGGGCCTGTTTCCCGCTGCTGCTGACCCCGCAATGGGCCGAGCGGATGACGGCCGGGCGCGGCTGGATTGCGGTGGCGCTGGTGGTCTTTGCCAGCTGGAAGCCGTTCCGCCTGCTGGCGGGGGCCTATCTCTTCGGCCTGGTCATGACCATGGAGCTCTACGCCAAGGCGGGCGGGGGCGTGCTGAGCCTCATCCCGTCCGAGCTCTGGGCGGCCTTGCCCTATCTGGCAACCGTTGTCGTGCTGGTGCTGATTTCGCTCCGGCGCGACGCCTCCACCAATGCTCCGGCCTGCCTCGGCAAGCCGTTCTTGCCCACCAATTGAGACGGCGCAGCAATGATCGTCTCAAGTCAACTGATGTCATCCAGGAGAAACAACAATGACACTTTCGCGTCGTAACTTCGTCAAGGTCGGTGGTGCCGCCATGGCCCTGCCGCTGCTGGGCGGCAAGGCTTTCGCCCAGCTCGAAAAGGTCAAGATCGGCTTCATCTATGTCGGCTCGATCAACGACAATGGCTATAACTATGCCCATAATCAGGGCCGGCTCTATGTCGAGGAGCATCTCGGCGACAAGGTCGAGACCATCTATGTCGAGAACGTGCCCGAGGGGCCGGACTGCGAGCGCGTGCTGCGCGAACTGGCCCAGCAGGGCTGCAACCTGATCTTCGCCACCAGCTTCGGTTTCGGCGACTCGGTGGTCAAGGTTGCCCCCCAGTTCCCCGATATCGCCTTCGAGCATGCCACCGGCTACATGAAGGGCGACAATATCGGCCTCTACAATGCGCGCTTCTATGAAGGCCGCGCCGTGTGCGGCACCATTGCCGGCCACATGTCGCAGACCGGCAAGGCCGGCTATATCGGCTCCTTCCCGATCCCCGAAGTGGTGATGGGCATCAATTCCTTCGTGCTCGCCGCCCGCAAGGTCAATCCCGACTTCACCATCAAGCCGGTCTATATCTCGACCTGGAACGACCCGGCCAAGGAAGCCGACGCGGCCCGCGCCATGATCGACCAGGGCATCGACATCATCGCCCAGCATACCGATGGTCCGGCCGCCCTGCAGGTGGCCGCAGAGCGCGGCATCGTGGGCGGCTTCGGCCAGGGCGCCGACATGAGCGCCTTTGCCCCCGACACCCAGCTCACCGCGATCATCGACCATTGGGGTCCGCATTACCTGGCTTCGGCCGAGGCCGTGCTGGCCGGCACCTGGACGCCCGGTGACACCTGGGAAGGCCTCAAGGAAGACGTGGTGCAGATGGGTCCCTACGGCGCCAAGGTGCCGGAAGATGTGCGCGCCGCCGCCGATGCGGTCGAGCAGGGCCAGATCGACGGCTCGTTCCACATCTTCACCGGCCCGATCAACGACAATACGGGCGTTGAGCGCGTTGCGGCCGGCGTCACCATGACCGATGCCGAGCTGCTCAGCATGGACTGGTATGTCGAAGGCGTCGAACAGCCGGCGTAAGCTGGGTTGTAGTGCGTTTGAGGGGCGGGTCTCGGCCCGCCTCTTTTCTTGTCTACCGAGGGGGTGACCGATGCCCGATTATGCGATTGCCTATGAATGGCTGATGTTTGCCGTGCGCTGGCTGCATGTCATCACCGCCATCGCCTGGATCGGCTCGTCCTTCTATTTCATCGCGCTCGACCTGGGCCTGCGCAAGACACCCAGCCTGCCGCCCTTGGCCCATGGCGAGGAATGGCAGGTGCATGGCGGGGGCTTCTATCACATCCAGAAATACCTGGTGGCGCCGGAATTTTTGCCCGAGCACCTGACCTGGTTCAAATGGGAAAGCTACTGGACCTGGCTATCAGGCGTCATGCTGATGGCGCTGATCTATTATGTCGGGGCCGATATCTATCTCATCGACCGCAATGTGCTCGACGTGCCGCAATGGGCCGCCATCGGCCTGTCGCTCGGCTCCATCGTGCTCGGCTGGGTGCTCTATGACAGCCTGTGCAAGTCGCCGATCGGCAATTCCACCACCGGCCTGATGCTGGTGCTGTTCGCGATCCTGGTGGCGATGAGCTGGGGCTATACCCAGCTTTTCACCGGGCGCGCGGCCATGCTGCATATGGGCGCCTTCACCGCGACCATCATGGCGGCGAACGTGGCCATGATCATCATTCCCAACCAGAAGATAGTGGTGGGCGATCTCAAGGCCGGCCGGGTGCCCGATGCCAAATATGGCAAGATCGCCAAGCAGCGAAGCCTGCACAACAACTACCTGACTCTGCCGGTCATCTTCTTCATGCTGTCGTCCCACTACCCGCTGGCCTTCGCCACGCAGTGGAACTGGATCATCGCCTCGCTGATCTTCCTGGTCGGCGTCGTCATCCGGCATTATTTCAACACGCGCCATGCGCGGAAGGGCAGCCCGCACTGGACCTGGGCGGTGGCCGTCATCCTCTTCATCCTCATCGCCTGGCTGTCCACCGGCCCGAAAGTGCCGAATTCGGCCGGAGAGGAGGTGGCGTCTCGTGCGGCCGAACCCTTTCTCAGCGCAGAGCATTTTGCCGCGGCCAGCCTGACCGTGCAGACGCGCTGCGCCATGTGCCACACGGCGGAGCCGGCCTGGCCGGGCCTCTTCGAGGCGCCCAGGAATGTCATTCTCGACAATGACGTGGCCATCGCCAACCACGCGAAGGATATCGCCATGCAGGCCGGCTATGCCCATGCCATGCCGCCGGGCAATGCCACCGAAATGACCGACGAAGAGCGGGCGCTGATCGTTGCCTGGTTCCGCGAGGGCTCGGGGCAATGACGAGGACCATTCTGCGCGGACGGGTGCTGACTTTCGTCAGCGAACCGCAAGCCATCGATGACGCGGCGAGCTATCGCTATATCGCGGATGGCGCGATCACCATCGAAGGCGGCAAGATCGTCGCCCTGGGCGATTTCGCCCCGGACGATGCGGCCGAGGTGATCGACCACCGCCCACATCTCATCCTGCCCGGCTTCATCGATACGCATCTGCATTATGTGCAGAGCCAGATGATCGCCTCCTATGCGGGTTCGCTCCTGGAATGGCTCAATACCTACACTTTCGTGGAAGAGCAGAAATTCAGCCAGCAGGGCCATGCCGGCGCGGTTTCCGCCGCCTTCTATGACGAGCTGATCCGCAATGGCACGACCACGGCCGTGGCCTATTGCTCCAGCCATCCGCGCTCGGTTGATGCCTATTTCGCTGAAGCTCAAAAGCGCAACATGCTGATGGTGGGCGGCAAGGTGATGATGGATCGCAACGCCCCCGAGGCGCTCTGCGACACGGCCCAGTCCGGCTATGACGACAGCAAGGCGCTGATCGCGCGCTGGCACCGCAAGGGCAGGGCGCTCTACGCCATATCGCCGCGCTTCGCCATCACCTCGACCCCGGCACAGCTCGAAGCCGCCCGCGCGCTGGTGGCCGAGCATCCCGATTGCTACGTGCAGACCCATCTCAGCGAAAACGACGCCGAGATCACCTATTCCATGGAGCTCTATCCGGGCTCGCCTGATTATACCGGCATCTACGAGGACTATGGCCTGCTCGGGCCGAAAACCCTGCTCGGCCACTGCATCCATCTCAACCACCGCGAGACTGGCGTGCTGGCCGAAACCGGCGCGGTGGCCGTCTTCTGCCCCACCTCCAACCTCTTCCTCGGTTCCGGCCTGTTCGACCGCGAGCGGCTTAGCAAACACGGGGTGCGGATCGGGGTGGCGACCGATATTGGCGGCGGCACCAGCTATGGCATGCTCGAAACCATGGCCGAGGGCTACAAGGTGCTGCAATTGCGCGGCCAGCGGCTCAACCCCTTCGCCTCCTTCTACATGATGACGCTGGGCAATGCCCGGGCGCTCTCGCTCGACGGCACGATCGGCGCCATCGCTCCGGGCAATGCGGCGGACCTCGTCGTGCTCAATGCGGGTGCCACGCCCGCCATGGCGCTGCGCATGGCGACGGTCGAGACATTGGCCGAGGAATTGTTCCTGCTGCAGACCCTGGGCGACGACCGCGCCATTGCGGAAGTTTACGTCGCCGGCGCCAGGGCGAAGTCGACTTTAGGCGGCTTGTGAGCCTCAGGCTTGTGTCCTAGGTTGCCGCGGCTTCCTTTCCTCTCCCTTTGGGGGAGGTCGGCGCGCAGCGCCCGGGCGAGGAGGCCTTTGCTGGGTTCGGTGTGTGGGAAGGCCCCTCGCCCAACCCAAGAGGGTCGATCTCTCCCCAAGGGAGAGGTGAAGAGAAGAAAGCACAGACATGACCATCTACCAGACGAAATCAGGCCTTTCGGTTCATCCCCTGCTGGTCGATTTCGTCGAGAAGGAAGCGCTGCCGGGACTGGCTGTCACGGCGGAGCAGTTCTGGAGCGGGTTTGCGGCGCTGGTGGCCGAGCATGCACCGACCAATGCGCGTCTGTTGGCCCGGCGCGACGAATTGCAGGCGCAAATCGACGAGTGGCATCACAAATACGGCCCCGTGGCCAGCAATCCTCAGGGCTATGAGTTCTTCCTGCGCGATATCGGCTATGTCGTGCCCGAGCCGGAAGATTTCACGATTCAGACGTCAGGTCTCGACCCCGAAATCACCACGCTCTGTGGCCCGCAACTGGTCGTGCCGGTTTCTAACGCCCGCTATGCCCTCAATGCCGCCAATGCCCGCTGGGGCAGCCTCTATGACGCCTTTTACGGCACCGACATCGTCAGTCGCGATGGCGACCTGGCCCCGGGCAAGGGCTATAATGCGGCGCGTGGCGCGGCGGTGGTGGAGAAGGCGGCAGCCTTCCTCGACGAGGCCTTCCCCTTGGCCTCGGGCAGCCATCGCGACGTG
>CBIGSA010000116.1:0-10242 GCA_966192215.1 uncultured Devosia sp.
TCTCGACGAGATCGACGCCCGCCACGGGCTAGAAACGCTGGTTTGCGGGCTGCGCGACGCCATGGATGCCGGTGCGATCAAACGGCTGCCAGTGGAACCGCTGGCCCAATTGTTCGGCGCCCTGTTCGACCGCGCCGCCTTGGCCCCGGTAGAGCGGCAGGGTGAGTTCCAGGAGGCCATGGCAGCCATGGTGGAAGGATTGCGGACCTAGGATCAGTCGTCCTGCAATGCCTCCAGCTTCTTCACCCTCCGCGCCAACTCCTGCACCGCAACCATCAGCGGAGCAATGAACGCGTCGTAGCGCAGGCCCTGCTCGCTGTCGGGATCATCGGGATCGGCCAGGATATGCCCGGCGAAGTCGAGGCCGGCGAGGACCGCCTGCACGTCCTGGGCGAGCAGGCCGTAATGGGTGCGGCGGCCGGGACGAGCCTCGCCATCCTCATTGCCGCCTACCATCCAGCGATATTTCACCGGCACCAGGGCGCAGATGAAATCGAGCCCCAAGTCGCACGGCTCGATATCGGTCTTCTGCCTGATATCCGAAGTCTGGATCGTGCCCGTGGCAGCCCATACACTCGACCAGCGGGCGCCCGACCCGCCCAGCGTCACGGCATTGTCCGTGGCGGGGCGGAAGGTGGCGGCGACGGTCGCCGCGCCGGTCGTGGCATTGACCGTGATGGCATTGATCCAGCTCGAACCATCGGGGCTGACCTTGAGCCGCCAGTGATCGTCGCCCGCCAGGCCCATTTCGGCGCGGCCGGACCAATTGGTCTGGTAAAGCAGACTGGCCGTATCCCCCGCCGCCGCCTTGTTGATCTTGACCTGATGGCCATTGCCCGCATGGGTCAGCAGGGTCGCGGCCGAGGCGACGGCCAGGCGATTGGTGCTATCCGCGCTGGCATTGACCCCCAGGCGCGGCAGGGCGGAGCCAAGCGAAGCCAGCGGCGTCCAGGCGCCGGCATCGAAGACGAGCTGGGTACTGTCGGAGCGATCATAGACCTGCCAGCCGGCGGCCGGATCGAGAAAAGTCCAGGCGCCCGCTTGCCAGGCGGCGATTTCGTCAGTGTGGCTGGCCCAGGCGCCTGATGCACCCGATGGCACGATCCAGGCTTCGCCCTCCAGCGGTGTGGCCGGCGGCGTGGCCAGCACACGGCTTTCCACCACCGGCTGGACGAGGGCATCGAGAGCCTGAATGGCCTCGTTATGGGTGATGTGCTTCTGCGCCTGGCTCGGCATGATAAAGGGCAGGGTAAGGCGGGCTGTGTGATCCATCGGGTTCTCCTTTGGGCAAGGAGTATCCGGCTGGACGCAGCGACGGGGATAAGCGGGACTTCTCCGTGTCAGGCGACCGCCGCCGTCGGTCGCCGCAGCGTGGTCACCACGAACGTCACCACAAAGGTCGCGCTCATCAGCAGTACGATGGTCGGGGCCGGCGCGCTGTCGATGAAGAAGCTCGCATAGATTCCCACCAGCGAGCTCAGCACCGAGACCATCACGGCGATCAGCATCATCGGGGCGAAGCGCTTGGAAATGAGATAGGCAATGGCGCCAGGCGCCACTAGCAGCGCGATGACCAGCACGATGCCGACGGCGGTCAGCGCCGCGACGATGGTCAGCGACAGCAGGGCCAGCAGGCCATAATGCAGCACGCGCACCGGCAGGCCGATGGCGCCGGCCTGTTGCGGATCGAAGGTGAAGAGCAGCAGATCCCGCCATTTGGCGAGCACGATCGCCGTCACCGCCAGTGCAATGATGCCGGTCTGGATCAGGTCGGCGGCGCTGACGCCGAGAATGTCGCCGAACAGGATATGGTCCAGATGCACATCGGTCTGGATCGAGGTATAGAGCACGATGCCCAGGCCAAAGAGCCCGGCAAACACCACGCCCATGACCGTATCTTCCTTGATGCGGCTGTTTTCCGTCAGATAGCCGACCGAAAGGGCGCAGCCCATGCCGGCGGCGAAGGCGCCAACGCCCAGTGGCAGGCCCACGATATAGGCCAGCACGACGCCGGGCAGCACCGCATGGGAAATGGCGTCGCCCATCAGCGACCAGCCTTTGAGCACGAGGAAACAGGACAGCAGGGCGGTGGGCACCGCGACCATGACTGATATGGCCATGGCCGTGGTCATGAAGGGGAACTGGAACGGCCAGAGCGCATAGGTAAGAAATTCGCTCATGAGGCGATCTCCGCGGCAGCCTTGCGCCTTGTGGCCAGCAGGCCATGCTTGGGCGCCAAGAAGAAGGCGAGAAGGAAGACCGCGGTCTGCAGCACCACGATGACACCGCCGGTCGCCCCGTCGAGGAAGAAGGAAATATAGGCGCCGATCAGCGAAGACAGCGCGCCCACCGCCACGGCAATGAGGATCAGCCGGGGGAAGCGATCGGTCAGCAGATAGGCCGTGGCACCCGGTGTCACCACCATGGCGATGACGAGGAAGGCGCCGACGGTCTGCATGGCGGCAACCGTGCAGGCGGCGAGCAGGGTGAAGAAGACCACGCGCAGCAGCGGCGGATTGAGTCCGATGGAGCGGGCATGGCTTTCATCGAAGAAGGTGACCATGAGGTCCTTCCAGATGAAGAACATGACCACCAGCGTCACCACGGCGATGATGACCAGTTGCAGCGTATCCTCGGGCGTCACAGCCAGGATATTGCCCATGACGATGGTCTGGATGTTGACCGAGGTGGGCGACAGCGAAATCATGAACAGACCCAACCCGAAAAAGGCGGTGAAGATCAGCCCGATCACCGCATCTTCCTTGAGTTTGGTGCGCTGGGTGAGGAAGAGCATGGCCCCGGCGGCCAGCCCGCCCGAGAAGAAGGCGCCGATGGAAAAGGGCAGGCCGAGCATATAGGCGCCGGCCACGCCGGGCACGATGGAGTGGCTGAGCGCATCGCCGATCAGCGACCAGCCCTTGAGCATGAGATAGGCCGAAAGGATGGCGCAGACGCCGCCGACCAGGGCCGAAACCCAGATGGCGTTGATCATGTAGCCATAGGAGAAGGGCTGCAGCAGGGTCTCGATCATTTCTCGACCGGGTCCGACTGCTTGGTGGTCATCTTGCCCTTTTCGCCATACATGACCAAAGGCCGTTCATCGTCGGTCAGCACCGAGATATGCCGCGGATCGTCGTCGTCATGCAGGCCCGCGCCCGCCAGCACGAAATGGCGCAAAGCGCCACCAAAGGTGACTTCGAGCCATTCGCGCGTGAAGATTTCCGCGGTCGGGCCGGAGGCGAGCACGGTGCCCTTGACCAGCACTGTACGGTCGCAGAATTCGGGAACCGAGCCCAGATTGTGGGTCGAAACCAGCATGACCTTGCCTTCGTCGCGCAGCGCGCGCAGCAATTCGACAATGGCATCCTCGGTCTTGACGTCGACGCCGGTAAAGGGTTCGTCGAGCAGGATAACCTGCCCCTCCTGCGCCAGCGCGCGGGCGAGGAAAACGCGCTTCTTCTGCCCGCCCGAAAGCTCGCCGATCTGGCGGTGGCGGAATTCGAGCATGTTGACCCGTTCGAGGGCCGAGGTGACCATGTCGTGGTCGATTTTCCGCGGGCGGCGCAGTGGGCCCATATGGCCGTAGCGACCCATCATCACCACGTCTTCCACGAGGACCGGGAAGTTCCAGTCGACATCCTCCGATTGCGGCACATAGGCGACGAGATTGCGCTTGAGCGCCTGCTTGCCCGGCACGCCCAATATGTCGACCGAACCCGCGGCCAGTGGCACGAAGCCCATAATGGCCTTGAACAGGGTCGATTTGCCCGAGCCGTTGACGCCCACCAGGGCCGTGATCGAGCCGCGCGGAATGGTGAAGCTGGCATGCTTCATGGCGGTAGTGCCATTGCGATAGGCGACCGTGATGTCATCGACCACGAGGCCCGATGCGGCAGTGTCGCGGCTCATATCGTTCATGGGGCAAGGCCTTGCACGATGGTCGTCGTGGTGACCGACAGCAGATCAAGGTAAGTCGGCACGGGGCCGTCGGGTTCCGACAGGGAATCCACATAGAGCACGCCGCCATAGCGAATGCCGGTCTCTCGCGCGACTTGTTCGGCCGGCTTGGACGAAATCGTGCTTTCCGAGAAAATGGCCGGCACGGCATTGGCGCGCACCGCGTCGATGACATGGCGCACCTGCTGCGGCGTACCCTGCTGGTCGGCATTGATCGGCCAGAGATAGAGTTCCTTGAGGCCGAAATCGCGCGCCAGATAGCTGAAGGCGCCTTCCGAAGACGCTAGCCAGCGGTTCTCTTCGGGAATGGCGGCCAGCGCGGCGCGGATGGGCTCGACCGTCGCGGTAATTTCGGCCGAATAGGCCGCGGCATTGGCATTGTAGGTCGCTTCATTGGCCGGATCGGCCGCGACCAAAGCCTTGCGGATATTCTCCACATAGATGAGCGCATCGCTGGGCGACATCCAGGCATGGGGATTGGGCTTACCTTGATAGGGGCCTTCGCCAATGCCCATCGGCTCGATGCCCTCGGTGACGACGACCGAAGGTACATCGCCCAGATTGCTGAGGAACTGCTCGAACCATTGTTCGAGATTGAGTCCGTTCCACAGGATCAGGTCGGCATCCTGCGCGGCGATGAGGTCGCCGGGCGTGGGCTGGTAATTGTGGATTTCGGCGCCCGGCTTGGTGATCGACACCACCTCGGCGGCGTCACCGGCCACGTTGCGGGCCATGTCGGCAATGATGGTGAAGGTGGTCACCGCCTTGAGCCGGTCCTGCCCCATGGCAGGGAGGGAGGCCACCAGCGCGGCGGAAAAGGCAAGGGCGGAAAACATGCGGCGATGCATCGAACACTCCAAAGCGAATGGTCATCAAATAATGCAATTGCAAATCATTCGCAATAGCAAAACCGCAGGACTATGAGCTGAGGTGCCGGACATGGTGCGCAGCAGGGTAGGGCCGACCTTGCCAGCAAGCGCAAATCAGCGGGCCGACGGGTCGCCGCCGGCCATACCATGTTCATAGTATTCATCCGGTCACCCCGGCGCGGCTAGGGTCCGCCCCGCCAGCACGAAGGCAGGGGGACGGACGATGGACGGCATGGACACGCTGCAGAAATTGACTGCGGCGCAGAAGGATTTGCTTGTCGCGCATGCGCAAAAGCGCGCCATCGGGCGGGGCGAGGTGCTGTTCCGCGCGGGCGAGCCGGCCGAGGCCTTTTTCGTCGTCGTGCGCGGAGTGCTCGGCTGCTCAAGCGATGGCGACCTGACAGTCTATCGGGAGGCTCGCAGCGGGCAGGCGGTGGGCGAGCCGGCCTTTTTCTGCGGCGGTGATTACCGGGAAACCGTCACGGCCCTGCGCGATGGCGAGCTGCTGGAAATCTCCCGCCTAGCCTATGCCAGGGCGCTGGAGGCCGATCCGGGCATTGCCGTGGCCTTTCTCGGCCTTTTGGCCGAACGCCTCCACATCAAGGATAGCAGGCGCGAGCGCCGGCCGGGCGGCCCGCGCCGCACCATCGCCTTTGTCCGGGGCGGGCACGAGCCGGTGCCGCCGGCTTTCTTCGAGCGCCTGCGCAGCCGGCTGAAGCGCGAGGGCCATGTCACCCTCGATCATCAGGGCCTCGCCGACAGGTTCGGCACCCGGCCGCTCGGCGACCCATCCGTGGCGGAATGGCTGGACCGGATCGAGAATGACAGCGCACCCGTCTTCTACTTCGCCGACGACGGGCTGACCGACTGGACCGAACTCTGCATCCGCCAG
This sequence comes from uncultured Devosia sp., assembly GCA_966192215.1. GTDB lineage: Bacteria > Pseudomonadota > Alphaproteobacteria > Rhizobiales > Devosiaceae > Devosia. The sequence continues at coordinate 5,719 of CBIGSA010000116.1, forward strand.
GCCGATGAAGTCGTGCTGGTCACGAGCGGCGACGCACCCACGGCCGAACTCTCCGCCGTCGAAAGGCTGGTGGAAAAGCTGCATCCGCAATCGGCCTGCCGCCTCGTCCGACTGCATGAGCGCCGCAAGGGAGTGGTCGACGGCACCGCCTCCTGGCTCGCCCGCACGCCGGTTTTCCTTCATCACCATGTCTCGCTGGAAGACAATGCCGATATCGATGCGCTGATCCGGTTCCTGACCGGCCGGGCCCTGGGCTTCGTTGCCGGCGGGGGCGGCGGGTTCGGCCCGGCCCATGTCGGCATTTACCGCGCCTTCCGGGAGCAGGGCGCCAATTTCGATGTCTTCATGGGCACCAGCGTCGGCGCGGCCATGCTGGCAGGCTTCGCCTTTCTGGGCGACCACGACACGCTGACATCGGGCACAGAGGATATTTTCGTAACCAGCCGCAGCTTCAAGCGGCTGACCTGGCCGCGCTATTCCCTGCTCGACCACAAGGCCTTCGATGACGCGCTGGCCCGCGCCTATGGCCCCGAGACGCGGGTGGAGGATTGCTGGAAGCCGTTTTTCGCCATTGCCACCAACCTCTCGGATAACCGCATGGAAGTCATCCGTTCCGGCCTGCTGTGGCAGGCGGTGCGCGCCTCGAGCGCCATTCCCTGCGTGCTGCCGCCCTTCTATACGTCCGATGGGAAAATGCTGGTTGATGGCGGTGTCATGGATGATGCGCCGCTGGCGCCCATGCAGGCGATCAAGTCGGGCCCCAATCTCGTCGTCCATTTCGGGCGCACCGCTGGACAGCGCTTCAATGTCTCCTATGCGAGCCTGCCCGGCCGCGGCAAGCTCCTGGCCACGCTGCTCAATCCGCGTGGCCGCCTGCCGCGCGCCCCGCGTCTCCTCAGCATCCTGTTCCGCACCATGCTGGCGCATCAGCGCTACCAGTTGCCCGCCACCCCGCAGGATCTCGTCCTGACGCCGCCCGCCTTCCCGGGCGCGAGCCTGATGAGTTTCGACCGGCATATGGACGTGTTCCATGCCGCCCATGCCTGGGCGCAGCGGGAAATCGAGACGCGGATGGGCAATCGCGATACGGCCGTGGAGGCGATTTTCCGCCGCTCCGCGCTGGAAGTGGGGCTGGCGCGCATGCCGGAAATGCAGGCGGTGGCCTGAGCGGCGATCAGCCGGAACGGGTATGCGGATCGGGTGGCAACGGGCGCAGGTCGGGGGTGTCCCTGTAGGCTTTGGCTTCGCAGCGCCGGGCTGCCTCTTCGACCAGCAGGCGTATGACCTCCCCGCCCTCCTGCGGCAGGATGGCCAGGGCTTGCAGCAGGTGGTCACGGGCAGTCTCGTAGCGGGAATCGGGCAATGAGGTCATGGCGCTCCACCCAGGCCCCCTCATCGCCAGAATGAGCGCGATGCGCGGAGCGGAAGTTACCGACCAGCTCGCAATTTAAGACGAATTGCCTGGGTCGGGGTGGGAGTGTCTCGCCCCGACATCTTTGCTTGTCGCGTTTCCGAACCGCAAGCCGTTGCCACTTTTGCTGGCAACGCTCCAGGCGATCAGGCGCGCAGTACGCCGCCGGATGTCTTGGTGACGGCCGCGATGATACCGGCGGAAATCCTGTCGATGTCTTCCTCGGTGAGCGTCTTGTCGGCCGGCTGGATGGTCACCTCGATGGCGACCGACTTCTTGCCCTCCCCGACATGGTTGCCTTCGAACACGTCGAACACGGTCACATCCTTGATCAGCGCCTTGTCGGCGCCGCGAGCGGCCTTGATTATGGCACCGGCGGTGACCGCCTTGTCGACGACGAAGGCGAAGTCGCGGGTGAGCGGCATCAGCGCAGACAGGTCGAGCGCCGGCTTGGTGCGCGTTGCCTTCCTGCGCGGCTCGGGCAGGGCATCGAGATCGAGTTCGAAGGCGGCCACGGGACCGTCGATGTCGAGCTCAGCGGCCCAGGCGGGGTGGAGCTCGCCGAACCAGCCCAGCGTCTTGGGGCCCTGGGCAACACGCCCGCCCCGGCCCGGATGGCTCCAGGGTGCCGGCTCGGCAAAGAGCTGGACCTTGTCGATGTCATAGCCCAAAGCATCAAGCACCGCGCCCAGGTCGGCCTTGGCATCGAACACGCCCACTGGCTCGGCCCTGCTGGACCAATGCCGGCCCGCGCCACCAAGCCTCGCCGTGCCGGTGCGCAGGCCTGACGCATAGGTGTGCTGGCCTTCGGGCGCGTCACTGAGGAACACCTGGCCCACCTCGAAAATGGCGAGGTCGGCAATGCCGCGATTGCCATTGCGGCGTGCGGCAGCCAACAGGCCCGGCAGCAGCGAGGGGCGCATGTCAGTCATGTCCGAGGCAATGGCATTAGCCAGTTGCAGCGTTTCGCCGCCACCGCCGAAGCGGGTGGCCTCGTCATGGCTGATGAAGCTCCAGGTCACCGCTTCGTCCAGCCCACGCGCGGCCAGCGCGCGGCGAGCAATACGGCGGCGGTTCTGGATATTGGTCAGCATGCGCGGCGCGACATGGCTGAGGCGCGGCAGCGGCTCGACCGGCACATTGTCGACGCCCACCATGCGCATGACTTCCTCGACCAGGTCGGCCTTCTGCGTCACGTCGGGGCGCCAGGACGGCACCTGCACATCAAGCACGTCGCCCTTGCCCGAAATCCCGAAGCCGAGCCGGGTCAGGATGGCAGTAACGATCATGGGCTCGACATCGAGGCCGGTGAGGCGACGCACTTCGGCGAGCGGGAATTCCACACTGGTGTCGGCGAATACATCTTCCCCCGAAATGGCCGGTTCCATCGGTTCGCCGCCGCACAATTCGAGCACCAGGCGCGTGGCCAGTTCCAGGCCCGGTTCGGTCAAAGCCGGATCGACGCTGCGCTCCAGGCGATAGCGGGCATCGGAGACGATGCCGGTCTTGCGGCCGGTGCGGGCGATGAGTTCAGGGTCCCAGCTCGCGCATTCCATGAAGACATTGACGGTCTCGTCGGTCACGCCGGAACGGATGCCGCCCATGATGCCGCCCAGGCAGAGCGGGCCGGTATCGTCGGCGATGACAGTCATGGTCTCGTCGAGCGTGTAGATCTTGTTGTCGAGGGCGTCGAAAGCCTCGTTGCGCGCATTGCGCAGTACGGGTTGGCCATCGAGCTTGTCGGCATCGTAGGCGTGGAGCGGGCGGCCCCAGCCAAGCGACACCAGGTTGGTGATGTCGACGATTGTGTTGATCGGCCGCAGGCCGACGGCGCGCAGGCGCTGCTGCAGCCAGGCCGGCGACGGGCCATTCTTGATGCCCTTGAGATAGCGACCGGCAAATTTCCTTATGGCCTTGGGCTCGTCAGCGCCAAACTGGTGCGGCAGGGGGGCAATCGGGCTCGGCCCCTTCGACGGAATCGGCGACATATCTGTCTGCTTGAGCGTGCCAAGGCCGAAGGCGGCCAGATCCCGCGCAATGCCATAGACGCCGGTGGCATCGCCGCGATTGGGCGTGATGGAAATATCGAAGACCACGCCATTGATGCCGGCATAATCGACAAATTTCATGCCAACCGGCGTGTCTTCCGGCAGTTCGATAATGCCGTCATGGTCGTTGCTGAGTTCCAGCTCGGCATTGGAGCAGAGCATGCCATTGGAGACCTGGGCGCGAATATTACCCTTGCCGATGGTCATGTCCTTGCCCGGAATATAGGTGCCGGGAAAGGCAAAGACACTCTTGAGCCCGGTGCGGGCATTGGGCGCGCCGCAGACCACGTCGATGAGCTCGCCCGTGCCGGCATCGACCTTGCAGACGCGCAGCTTGTCGGCGTTGGGATGCTGCTCGGCCGAGACGATATGGGCCGTGACGAAGGCGGAAAGCGCCTTGCCCTGGTCTTCCATGCCTTCGAGCTCGAGGCCGATCATGGTCAGCGTCTTGCCGATCTCATCGGCCGAGGCATCGGTATCGAGGTGCTCCTTGAGCCAGTCGAGGGTGAATTTCATTGTCTTGGCACCTTATCGGAAGTCAGCCTGGCTGCCGGCAATAGGCGGCAGCGCACGGGAAATCTTGAACAATTCGACGAGCACATTGGCGAAGCCTTCTGCATCGTCGATGGCTTTGTGGGTATGGGCGATATGGCCGTAGAATTCGGCGGGCAGCTTGCTCATGCCCCAATCGAGATAGGGCGCACCGCGCAATGTGCCGGCCATGGTGTAGAGGCAGACGCCGCCGCCCCGGAAAATCTGCCGCCCTTTGAACGGACCGCTCAGCGCCCGTGTACCCGCATATTCATCGAGATAATGGTCCATCCATAGCCCGTCGAAAATCATCGGGGCGGCGACGAAAACCTTGGGGCCGGGCAGGCTTTCCACCCAATCGGCATAGCGCGGCATGACGACCGCCGGCTCCTCGGCATTGGCGCGTGTCGCCGCCCAGGCCTCGGGCTGGGTCGCCCACCAGGCCATTGTCGTCTCGTTGGTCGTGCGATCAGCGCGCTGGAGGAGCTGGGCCTCGAAACTGCCATGGCGCGTGCCGTCGGCTTCCACGGCCAC
>CBIGSA010000117.1:0-10123 GCA_966192215.1 uncultured Devosia sp.
ACCATACTGGGCCAAGTGCGCGTGCATGTCGTCGAGCGACATGGAATCGGTCGAGCCGGGCAGGCCCATGGTGACACTGCGGGCCAAGGTGGTCCTGCCGGCCTCGTCGAGCAGGGCAAAGCGCATCGCGGCTTCCTCGACGATCTCGGGTGTATAATCGGCGGTGGCGCCTGACCGGGCCAGGATGTGAATATCAAAGGCAGCGAAGTCGTTGATGTCGAAGCGCATGCAGGTGCCGCCATGGGGCAGCCGCCAGCGCAAGGCGGTGCGGGTCCAGTCCAGCACCGGCATGAAATTATAGCAGATGACCGCGATGCCAGCCTCCGCGAGATGCTCCATGCTGGTGCGATAACTGGCGATATGTGCGCGCCAGTCGCCGGTCTGCTTCTTGATATCCTCGGAAATGGGCAGGCTTTCGACCACGTCCCAGTTCAGCCCGGAGGGTGAGCCATCCGTGCGGGTAGCGATCTGGTGCTGGCGGCGGGCAATTTCCTCTGGCGTCCATACCACGCCATTGGGGACGTGATGCAGCGCCGAGACGACGCCTTCCGCGCCGCTCTGGATGATGTCGTCAATCGTGGTGAGATCGTGCGGCCCGAACCAGCGCCAGGTCTGTCTCATGGAAGTCTCCGGAAGAGAAGAACCGGGCCGCGCCGGGAAGAACGCGGCCCGCAGTGGGAGAGATCAACTGCCGAAAGCCAGGCGCGGCAACCACAGCACCACATCGGGCAGGAACAGGAGCGCGGCGATGAGGCTGACCACCGCAGCCAGGAACGGGATCGACTCCAGCGAATATTCCTCGAGCGAAACATTCATCAGCGAGCAGACCGCGAACATGGCCGAGCCGCTGGGCCAGGTCATGCCGCCCAGGGTGACGATAGACATCATCAGGATGCCGAAATGCACCGGATCCATGCCGATCTGCGTGATGATCGGCACGAAGATGGGCGTGAGCAACAGCACCATCACCGTGCTTTCGATGGCCATGCCGGCGACGAGCAGGAACAGCAGGATGACCAGCACGATCATGTTCGGATTGGTGATGCCGGAGAGCATCCAGCCCGCCAGTTCCTGGGGGACCTGCAGGTAGATGGTGGCATAGCCTACCATGCCACTCATCAGGATGATGAGCATGATGAGGCCGATGTCGGAGGTGGCCTGGCCAAAGCTTTGCCAGACCTTGGCCAGCGTCAGTTCGCGATGGGCGAAAAAGCCGATCACCAGGGCATAGACCACGGCGAATGCGCCGACCTCGGATGGCGTGAACAGGCCGCCGCGAATGGCGAGCACCAGAGCAACCGGAAACAGCAGCGCCCACTTCGCATCCCAGCAGGCCAGGGCCAGGGCCTTGACGGTGGGGCGCTCGCTATTGGCAACCACGTATTTGCGGCGCCTGGCGATCAGGTACGTGGTCAACATCAGCACCAGCATCATCAGGATGCCGGGGATGATGCCAGCCAGGAACAGGCGGCCGATGGAAACATTGCCGACGAACCCGTAGAGGATGAGGCCGATGGACGGTGGAATGGTTGCGGTGATGAGCGAGCCCACGGCGATGGCCGCGGCCGAAAACCCCTTGCCGTAGCCCTTGGCAACCATTGTGGGGCCCAGGATGCGGGCTTCCATGGCCGCGTCAGCCACGGCAGATCCGGAGACGCCGCCCATCAGGGTCGACAGGAGGATGGCGACTTGTGCGAGGCCGCCGGACATCCAGCCCACGGCGATCAGCGCTACCTTGAGCAATCGGCTGGTGATGCCGCTTTCGTTCATCAGGTGGCCAGCCAGCACGAAGAAGGGCACGGCAAGCAGGGGGAAGCTCTGGCTCATCGTGGCGATCTTCTGCACGCCGATGGACATGGGCATGCCCTGGGTGGTCATGAAGAAGATGAAACCGGCAATTCCAGTCGCGAATGCGACGGGCATGCCCAGGACCATGAGAATAGCGAAGGCGATACCGATCAAGGCCATGACTAAAGCTCCAGCGTGGGGTTGCTGGCGTCGATCTCTGCCTGCGAGCGGCTATAGATAAGACGATCCTGAGTCCGTCCGCGGAAGGCGCGGAACATGTTGTAGGCAAGGGTTGTTGCCAGGAGCGTGCAACCCGCCGGAACGGCCACGGTCACCCATCCGTAGGAAATTGCACTGTCGCCGAACGTGCGTTCCCGATTGAGCCAGGTGAGCTTGCTGCCCTCGACGGCCAGCACCAGCAAAAACACGATGATAAGGGCGGCGCAGGCCACTTCCAGCCAGAAGCGCCGCTTGTAGCCGATACGGGCGACGAGAACGGTCATTCCCAGATGCGCCTTTTCGCGCATCGCCTTGTTGGCGCCAATAAAGCAGAGCCAGATGAACAGCAACTGGGCCATATCCACCGACCAGATCAGTGGATGCCCGAAGAACCGCAACAGCGCGGCGGCAAAGACGAGCCCGGTAATGCCGGCGAGCAGGGCAAAGCAGAGTGCCAGCTCGAATTGGGCCAAGCGCTTGAGCATGATTGCATTCCGAATGGGTAAGGGGTTGCGGGCCCCCGTGGGAGCCCGCCTGAGACAGATCAGGGCGCGTTGGCAATCGCCTGGAGTTCGTCGCGCAGCGCACCATAGCCGAGCTTGTCATAGACGCCGGCAGTCGCTTCCTTGAACGGCGTGACGTCGATCTCGTTGACGGTCATGCCGGAGGCGACCAGATCCGCTTCGATCTGGCCCAGGGCGTCCTGGGTGCCGTAAGAGGCGATGTCGCCTGCCTTGAGAGCTTCCTCGCGCAGCACGGTCTGCAATTCGGCTGGCAGGCTGTCAAACCAGGGGCCGGACGTGACCAGGCCGGTGATCAGATTGATATGGCCGGTCTTGGTCAGTACCGAGGTGACTTCATTGAGCTTGGCGCCCTGGCCGGCGGGAAGCTGGGCTTCCACGGCGTCGATAACGTTCTGTTCAAGCGCGGCATAAACTTCGGCGAAGCCCATCGGCGTCGGTACAGCGCCCATGGCGGTCACGGTCTCGGTCCAGACCGGCGCACCGGGCGTACGCATGCGCACGCCGGCCAGGTCTGCCGGGGTGTTCACCGGCATCTTGGTCCAGAGGTGACGCTCACCCTGCCACCAGTTGAACGACAGGACCTGGTGGCCCGACGTGTCATGCAGCTTCTTGACCCATTCCTCGAACTTGTCCGAGACCACGACCTTGCGAATGCCGTCATAGCCCGAAGCCAGATAGGGCGCGCCGAGCACGCCGAATTCGTTGACGAAGGCCGCGAGGCGCCCGCCATCGACGACCACGGCAACCGGTGCACCGGCGCGGGCCTGTTCCAGCACGTCCTCATCGGGGCCGAGCTGGGAATTGGGGAAGAGCTTGACTTCGATAGCGCCGTTGGAGGCGGCGGCGACATTGTCGCGGAAAGCCTCCAGACCCTTGTAGAGCGGATCGGAGGTCGCAAGCGCAGTGTTAACGCTGAGGGTGTAATCAGCCGACAGGGCCGGCACGGAATAAGAGACGATCAGGCCAGCAGCTAGCGCCGCGGCAAGCGGTGTAAATTTCATGTGGTTCCTCCCTGGCGGCCGGGGCCGCGACGAGCCGGGCGTCTATGCAACGGCTAGAGAGAATGGTAGTATGGTAGTATACAGGAGTCAAGTTGACGATGATTTCGCCACTGTCTGACAGCATCAGTCCGCTTGCGCGGCCCGCTACCGTTGGCAACAAAGTGTTTGAGGCCATGCGCCAGGCGATCATCCAGTTGCAGCTCCGTCCGGGCGATCCGCTGTCGGAGGCCGAGATGGCGCGCCAGTTCGGCGTGTCGCGGCAGCCGGTGCGCGAGGCCTTCATCAAGCTGGCCGAAGTGGGGCTGGTTGAAATCCGGCCCCAACGGGGCACGTCGGTGGTGATGATTTCGCGGCGGGAAGTGGAAAATGCCCGCTTCATCCGCGAGGCGCTGGAAGTCGCAGTGGCGCGCAAGGCAGCGGCAGAGGCCGATTCGAGCCACCACGACCAGCTCGACGCCATTATCGAGCGGCAGCGGCTGGCCAACCGGGCAGGGGACCTGGCCGAATTCCTGCGGTTGGACGAAGCCTTTCACCAGGCCATTGCCCAGGCGGCCGATTGCGAGCGCGCCTGGCGGCTGCTGGAAAATCTCAAGGCCCAGATGGACCGGGTGCGCTACCTGTCGCTGGCTGATGCCACGCCGCTCGAAACGCTGATCGGCCAGCATGCGGCAATTGCCGACGGCATTCGCCGGCATGATGCGGACGCGGCCGAAGCCGGCATCCGCGAGCATCTGCGTGAAATTCTGACGTCACTGCCCAAGGTGGCGGCAGCGCATTCGGACTGGTTTACGGCCTGACTACAGCCAGCCGGCCAGCACGCCGATACCGCCGATCGCAAAAACGGCTCCCGCGAGTTGCGCGGCAGTCTTGCCATAGCGGCCGACAATCCTGCTGACGCCCGATGCGGCCAGAATGCCGGCGGCATGCAGCAGGGCGGTGGCGATGAGGAAGCCGAGCGCATAGGTCAGGCCGCTGGCCGTGTCCGGCATTTCGGCGCCGTGCGCATGGCCGTGGAAGGTGGCGAACACGCCGACAAGAGCCATGGCCAGCGCCACGGGCATCGGCCGGCCCAGAGCCGCGGTAGCGCCGATGACCACGCTGGAAAGGGCAATCCCCAGTTCGACGAAGGGCAGGCCGAGTTGGGCAATGCCGAGCGCGAAGCCCACCACCATCATGCCGACAAAGCTCAGCGGCACCAGCCACAGCGCCAGCCCGCCCAGCACGAAGGCGAAGACGCCCACCGCCACCATGGCCAGCACATGGTCGATGCCCCCGATCGGGTGTTCGAAGCCGTGAAAGAACCCGGCCGCGTGGCCGATACCGGTATGGGCAAAGGCTAGTGTGGGGGACAGGGCCAGGATGGCCAGGGCCAGCAAGAGACGCATCTTCATCCTTCCGGGGCGCCTTGCCCCTGAGTGATCATTGGCGCCCGCCAAACTTCCGTGAACTCGCAAAGATATTTATTGGCGCTACGGGTGGCCGTTGTAAATGGTGATCCTGTCATGGCCGCCGCGCGTTGGGGCCCATGAATCATTGCGTCCGTTGCCGGACAAAGGAATTTTCATTGTGTTGCTGATTATTTTTCTCGTCCTCCTCCTGCTGCTGGTGCAGGTCTCGCTCCCGGGCCGTTACCTTACCGAACAGGTGGGCAGCGAAGCGCAAATGGGGCCGCGCGACGACCTGCCCAAGCCCAGCCGCGACCTGGCCCGTTCCCGGCGCGCGCTGGGGAACCTGCAGGAGACGCTGCCGATCTTCCTCGTGCTGGCTGTGCTCTCCATCGTCCTGGGTGAACAGGGGTGGCTCTCGCTTTTCGGCGCCGGGCTCTATTTCGTGGCACGGGTGCTGCATGTCTGGTGCTATATGAAGGGCCTCACGCCGTGGCGCTCGCTGTGCTTTCTCGCCAGCCTTCTCGGCAATCTGCTGCTGGCCATCCCGCTCGTGCCCCATATCTGGAGCTAGTGGCGCCGAAGGGTCTTGCGAAACGCGGCCATTGCCATTAGACACACCCTCGCCTGAAGGGGTTTAGCTCAGTTGGTAGAGCATCGGTCTCCAAAACCGAGGGTCGTGGGTTCGAGTCCCCCAGCCCCTGCCAGGCACAATTCATGACATCGGTGGCCTGATTGGTGCGTTCTGGCGCGGGTTTCCGCTTGTTCTGCCACTCTTATCCTGTTCTGATTTCGTCAGGGAGAACGGGATGCAGCAGCAGAGTGCCGAGGATATCCTGGCGGCCAGGACGTGCGGGAAGTGTACGGCCTGTTGCCGCTTCCTGCCCATAGCCGAGCCGACGCTGAGTAAGCCGATGGGCGTGCTGTGCCAGCATTGCAGGCCGGGGCAAGGCTGCACGGTCTATGAATTGCGGCCGGGTGCCTGCCGGGGCTGGAACTGCGGCTGGCGCAAGCTGCCTAACCTGGGGCCGGCTTGGCGGCCCGACAAATCGGGCATCATGCTGCGTATGGACGGCGATCCATTCGTCGATGGCGTCACGATCTCGCTGATCGGCGGCGCGCCGGCGCTGCGCAACAAACAGTTGGATCTGCTGGTCAGCGCCTGGGTCGAGGCGGGGGTCAAGGTCTATCTGCAATGCGTCGGCCCGCAGGGCTTCCTGCCGTCGCTGACGCTGGTCAATCCTGTCGTGGAGGACGCGGTGCGCACCGGCAATCCGGCGCTGGTCGGCCGGGCTTTGCGCGATATTTTCGATGCGGTGCAGAAGCAGCATGCCTGGCAGCCCGACGGGCTGCAGCATGTTTCCACGGTGCTGGAGGGCAGGGCGCTGCCGGCCTGACCTATTCGGCCGCGACGGGCAGGGCGTCGCTGTGGCGCGCCTTGAGCCGGTTGAGCTGGTGAGCGGCATGGGCCAGCAGGGCGGTACGCACTTCCGCAGTGCTCACGGCGCCAACATCAGCCTTGACCTTGAGGTCGAGGTGATAGCGGCTGGCATTGCCCATGAAATGCTCTTCGATGACAACGCGCACGACGCCCGTGATGCGTCCGGCGATGGCCTTGTGCGGGCCGTAATAGCGCAGTTCGCAGGCCTTCACCTCGAAACTCGTCCCACCAGAAGACATGTCACAGCCTCCCGCCGCTTTTCCGTCACAATTCATCAAATGCCATCGCAGGCGGGCGCGCAAGATGGATTCGGTGCATTCTTAGCGAATCGTTAACAATGTGATCGCCGGGCGATTCGGTGCGCCGCGATCATTGTTGGGGCGGACCTGTTGCATTTGCCGGGAAGTTTCTCTAGATAGCGGCATTCCAGCCGTGCGGGATTCCTGCGCGGCCTTTGGTTTTGCACCAAAAACCCAAAGAGTAGATTCGCCTATGGCCCGCCCGAACCCGATCCAGTTCCTGCAGCAAGTCCGGCAGGAAACCGCCAAGGTCACCTGGCCGGGCCGCAACGAAGTCCTGATCTCGACGGTCATGGTCCTCGTGCTGGTTATTCTGGCGAGCCTGTTCTTCCTTCTGGCCGACCAGGTCATTTCCTGGGCGGTCGGGCTGATGCTTTCGATCCGCGCCTAGCGGGTCACAGACACTATTCACTAGGAGCGGCGACGCTTTATGGCCAAGCGCTGGTACATCGTTCAGGCTTACAGCAACTTCGAGCGCAAGGTGGCGGAGGATATCCGCCAGAAGGTTGCGCAGAAGAAGCTCGAGCACCTGTTTGAGGACGTGATCGTGCCGACCGAAAAGGTCGTGGAGATCCGTCGCGGGCGCAAGGTCGACGCTGAACGCAAGTTCTTCCCGGGCTATGTGCTGGTGAAGATGGACATGACCGACGAGGCGTTCCATCTGATCAAGAACACGCCCAAGGTCACCGGCTTCCTCGGCTCGGACAACAAGCCGATGCCGATTTCCGAAAAGGAAGCCCAGGCCATTCTGCAGCAGGTGCAGGAAGGCGTGGAGCATCCCAAGCCTTCCGTCTCGTTCGAAGTGGGCGAGAATGTGCGCGTCTCCGACGGACCCTTCGCCAGCTTCAATGGCGTGGTGGAAGAGGTCGACGAGGAGCGCGCCCGCCTCAAGGTGGAAGTATCGATTTTCGGGCGTCCCACTCCGGTGGAGCTCGAATACGGTCAGGTCGAAAAGGTCTGATCAAAACCCGTGGAAGGGGATGGCGGTTGCCAAGCCGCCTACGCACTCCGCACCACGGCTCAACTGCCGATTGTGGCACGATAGAGGAATGAAATGGCAAAGAAAATCGTTGGCTACGTAAAGCTGCAGGTGCCGGCTGGCTCCGCGACGCCGTCCCCGCCGATCGGGCCGGCCCTCGGTCAGCGCGGCCTGAACATCATGGAATTCTGCAAGGCGTTCAACGCCGCCACGCAGGAAATGGAAAAGGGTTCGCCCATTCCGGTCGTAATTACCGCCTATGCCGACAAGAGCTTCACCTTCGAGATGAAGCAGCCGCCGGTGACCTACTTCATCAAGAAGGCCGTGAACCTGAAGTCCGGCTCCAAGCTCCCGGGCAAGGAATCGGCCGGCACCATCACGGTCGCCCAGCTGCGCGACATTGCCGCCAAGAAGATGAAGGATCTCAATGCCGACGATATCGACGCTGCCGTGTCGATGATTGCCGGTTCCGCCCGCTCCATGGGCATCCAGGTCGAGGGCTGATTGAATGGCACACGTTGGTAAGAAGATCACCAAGGCCCGCGAAGGCATCGACCGCAACAAGCTCTACAAGCTCGACGAAGCCATCAAGATGGTGAAGGCGCGCGCTTCGGCCAAGTTCGACGAGACCGTCGAAATCGCCATCAATCTGGGCGTCGATCCGCGCCATGCCGACCAGATGGTCCGTGGCGTGGTGAACCTGCCGAACGGCACGGGCAAGACCGTGCGCGTCGCCGTGTTCGCCAAGGATGCCAAGGCCGACGAGGCCAAGGCCGCCGGTGCCGACATCGTTGGTGCCGAGGACCTGATGGAAGCCATCCAGGGCGGCAAGATCGATTTCGATCGCTGCATTGCCACCCCGGACATGATGCCGCTGGTCGGCCGGCTGGGTAAGATCCTCGGGCCGCGCAACCTTATGCCGAACCCCAAGGTCGGCACGGTCACCCCCGATGTCGCCGGTGCCGTGAAGGCCGCCAAGGGCGGCGCCGTGGAATACCGCGTCGAAAAGGCCGGCATCCTGCATGCCGGCGTTGGCAAGGTCTCCTTCTCGGAAGAAGCCCTGCTGCAGAATATCAAGGCGTTCACCGACGCCGTGCAGAAGTCCAAGCCCGCGGGCGCCAAGGGCACCTACGTCAAGAAGGTTGCCGTCAGCTCGACCATGGGCCCGGGCGTGCATGTGGAGCCGGCTTCGGCTCTGTAACGAAATTCCGGGCGATTTCGGTCGCCCGGTTTTGCCTTTCTTCGGAAAGGCACAAGTCCTGTCCGAGACTGCCGGTGTCGTCCATATGGCCGACTTAATGCCGCAAGGCGCCAGCATAGATGGGGTGAGAAACCGGATTTTGCCCGCGAAGGGCAGGGGACGGTTCGAACCTAGGCCAAATGCTTTCGAGCACGCGGTTGGCAGGCACCTAGTCGCCGTTTCCGGTTTTCGGGAACGGCATTTGGCAATGGCCCGGATTTCCGGGTCAATTCGTGGAGACTGTAATGGAAAGAGCGGAAAAGGCTGAGCTCGTCTCGTCGCTCCAGGCTGCCCTTGGCGGTGCTGGCTCGATCGTCGTTGCCCAGAATTCCGGCCTCTCCGTCGCTGCCTTTACTGACCTGCGCGTGCAGGTCAAGAAGGCTGGCGGACAGGTCAAAGTCGCCAAGAACCGCCTTGCCAAGCTCGCTCTGAAGCAAACCGACGTTGCCGATATCGCGGACCTGTTCAAGGGTCCGACGGTCATTGCGTATGCGGAAGACCCCGTGGTTGCGCCGAAAATCGCAGCCGCCTTCGCCGAAAAGAACCAGAAGTTCGTGGTTCTCGGCGGTGCGATGGGTGCAACCGCGCTTGATGCCAATGGCGTCAAGACGCTGGCCACGATGCCGTCTCTGGACGAACTGCGCGCCAAGCTGGCCGGACTGCTCGTGCAGCCCGCTGCCAACATCGCCCGCATCGTCAAGGAACCGGGCGCAGGCATTGCCCGCGTCCTGTCGGCCCATGCAAAGAGCGAAGCGGCGTAAGGCCTCTTCAAACCATTCGAACCTGAACCCTATAAAGAGAGTACAAAAATGGCTGCTGATCTCGCCAAACTCGTAGACGACCTTTCGGCCCTGACCGTCCTGGAAGCTTCGGAACTGTCCAAGCTCCTGGAAGAAAAGTGGGGCGTTTCCGCCGCTGCTCCGGTTGCCGTCGCTGCCGCTGGCGGCGCTGCTGCTCCGGCCGCTGCTGCTGAAGAAAAGACTGAATTCGACGTGATCCTCGCCTCGTTCGGCGACAACAAGATCAACGTCATCAAGGAAGTCCGCGCCATCACCGGTCTGGGCCTGGGCGAAGCCAAGGCTCTGGTTGAAGCTGCTCCGAAGGCCGTCAAGGAAGGCGCTTCGAAGGCTGAAGCCGAAGACATCAAGAAGAAGCTGGAAGACGCCGGCGCCAAGGTCGAACTCAAGTAATTTCGACTTTTGCCTTGAAATCTGCGAAATGGCGCTCTATGTGCCATTTCGCTTTCT
>CBIGSA010000118.1:0-10057 GCA_966192215.1 uncultured Devosia sp.
GACGCCGAAGGCGCCGAGACCGTGGGGCATGGTGTGGCCGATATCATTGTTATTCCACACGTTTCCAGCTTCGTGGCGCCGATCCTGGCGACGATCCCGGTGCAATTGCTGGCCTATCACACGGCTGTCTTCATGGGCACGGACGTGGACCAGCCGCGGAACCTGGCGAAGTCGGTGACGGTGGAATAGCCGGCGCTATCCCGCCCGGATAAGCGGGATCGCCAAGTCTTTCCGGAACAGGTAGAGCAGCGTGCGGGCCGCCTCGCCGTCAGGGCCGGTCAGGCCGGGATTACTGGACAGCAGGGCCTTGGCCTCGTCATGGGCGTAGTCGAGCAGGTGGCGATGCACGTCGGGCACGGCGAGACGATAGCCGGGCATGCCGGACTGGCGCGTGCCGAGCACGTCGCCCTGGCCGCGCAGCTCCAGGTCGCGCTCGGCGATCTCGAAACCGTCTTCGGTGGATTTTATCGTTTCGAGCCGGGCCTTTGCCGTTTCGCTGAGCGGGTCCTTGTAAAGCAGCAGGCAGGCGGAGCGGGTCGAGCCACGGCCGACGCGGCCGCGCAACTGATGGAGCTGGGCCAGCCCGAAGCGCTCGGCATGCTCGATGATCATGATCGAGGCATTGGGCACATCGACGCCGACTTCGATGACGGTGGTGGCGACTAGCAGCTTGAGCTGGTTGGCAGAGAAGCGCTGCATGACCTCCTGCTTGGCTGCAGCACTCATGCGGCCATGCACCAGGGCGACCTGATCCCCAAAGATTTTTTGCAGTTCGGCAAAGCGATCCTCGGCGGCGACCACTTCGAGATGCTCGCTCTCCTCCACCAGCGGGCAGACCCAGAAGGCCTGGGCGCCTTCATCGAGCCTGGCACGCAGGCGGGCAATGACGCGGTCATAGTCGCCAATGGAGAGCACGGCCGTATCGATCGGCTGGCGGCCGCGCGGCTTTTCGCGCAGCACACTGACTTCCATGTCCCCGAAATGGGTGAGGACCAGGGTGCGCGGAATGGGCGTCGCCGTCATGACCAGGAGGTCGGTATGCCTGCCCTTGTCCGACAGGGCCAGGCGCTGGTGAACGCCGAAGCGGTGCTGCTCATCGACCACGGTCAGGCCCAGATTGCGGAATTCGACGCCGGACTGGAACAGGGCATGAGTGCCGACCACGACCATGGTTTCGCCGCTGGCAATGCCGGCGAGTTTGGTGCGGCGCTCGGCGGCGCCCATCTTGCCGGTGAGCAATTCGCAGCCGAGCCCGGCGGCGTCGCAGAGCGGCTTCAGCGTCTTGAAATGCTGGGCAGCGAGCAGTTCGGTGGGGGCCATCATAGCGGACTGGGCGCCGCTTTCGGCCATGGCGGCCATGGCCATGAGGGCGACGACGGTCTTGCCGGCGCCGACATCGCCCTGCAGCAGGCGCGACATGCGGTCGGGCGAGGCGAGGTCGGCGCGGATTTCGTCGACGGCGCGCTGCTGGCCTTCGGTGAGGGCAAAGGGCAGGGCCTGGATCACGCGCTGGGTGATTTCGCCCGTGAAGGTGCGGGCAATTCCGCGCGCCGCGACCATGGTGGAGCGGATGAGCTGGAGCGTGATCTGGCCGGCCAGATATTCGTCATAGGCCAGGCGCATGCGGGCAGGGGCCCAGAGCTCGGCTTCGCCGGGGCTGTCGGGCGTATGGACCATGCGCATAGCGTCGGCAAAGTCCGGCCATTTGCGCTCGGCCATGGTGCCGGGAGCAATCCATTCGGGCAGCGCGGGCAGGCTGTCGAGCACCTGCCGCACCAGCTTGGCCAAAGCCTTGGAACTGAGGCCCTGGGTGAGCGGATAGACCGGCTCGACCAGGGGTAGGGTGGCGAATTTATCGGGCTCGACGATGTAGTCGGGGTGGGTGATCTGCTTTTCGCCGTTGAAAAAGCCGATCTGCCCGGAGACGAACCGCTCCTCGCCAAGGGGGAGGGCCTTTTCCACCCAGCCGCCCTGGGCGCGGAAGAAGACCAGTTGCACATCGCCGGTTTCATCATGGGCGAAGACGCGATGGGGAACATGCGGCTTGCCGCGCGGTGGGGGCTGGTGGCGATCGATGTGCAGGCGCAGCGTCACGACCTGGTTGAGATAAGCCTCCGATATGCCGACTTGCCGCCGGCGGTCGACCACGCCCGAGGGCATATGCATGAGGATGTCGAGCGCAATGGCTTCCTGCCCCTCGGGCGCGCCGAAATAGCGCGTCAGCAGCGCAGCCAGCTTGTCGCCGACACCCTTTATGGAGTGCAGCGAACGAAAGAGCGGCGAGAGCGTTTCAGGGCGGGACAGTGATTCGGCTCCTTTGCTTCAAGCATTAGGGGCTGGTAGCGCATCGGGAAAGGCTGGGGACAGGCTGTGGATGCTTGAATTTTAGCGAATCCGGCAATGAGCCGTTAGCAGGAATCCGCCACCTCTGGCATGGTTGCGGAGGTCGCTATGGAGCGGGTGTTCACCTGGTTGCTCGCCGTCGGCTATCCGAAGAGCGGCGTGGACTGGCTGCGCCGCCTTCGCCTGCCTATCCTCATTGTTCTGGTCGCGCTGAGCTGGCTGCTATTTGTCGGGTTCGGCTGGGTCATCGTCGGCTTCATCTTCTGAAGGCGCCGAGGGCTGACACATAAGGCGAATGGGGCTAAACAGGACGCTCAAATCAACCACCATTCGGAATCATGGCGCGTCAAATGACTGCCGGTGAAGATATTGCCATGCGCCGCAAGAAGCTGCGCTACCGCGCCTGGCACCGCGGCACCAAGGAAATGGACCTCATCCTGGGGCCCTTCGCCGATGCGCATGCGGACGCCATGGACGGCGCCCAGCTCGACCGGCTGGAAGCCCTGATGAGCGAGGAAGACCCCCCGCTGCTGACCTGGGTCATGGGGCAGGCCGAGCCGCCCGCCCATGTCGACCGCGCCTTCCTCGCCGAGGTGATCGCCGACCACCAGGCACGGCTGGCCAAATGAACGAACTGGTGGCCCAACGCCCGGCGCGCACCATTGCCAATGTGCCCGACGGCATGCAGCCCATGGTGCTGGCGCGCCTGGTGCAGCAGCGCATGGAGGCGGCGCCGGAGGATGCGGCGAGCCTGGTTTTCGTCGCGCGCGACGGGCGGCGGATGCAGCGCGTGGCCGATGTGCTGAGCGCCATGTTGCCGGGGCACACGATATTGACGCTGCCGGCCTGGGACTGCCTGCCCTATGACCGCGTTTCGCCCAACAATGTGACCATCGCGGCGCGGATGAATACGCTGGCGGCGCTGACATCGGGCGCGAAGGGCGCCATCGTACTCACGGCCGTCAATGCGCTGATTCAGAAATTGCCGCCGCGCGACGTGGTCGAGACGATGAGCTTTTCGGCGGCGATCGGACGGGTGGTCGACAGCGAGAAGCTGATTGCCTGGGCGGCCAATAATGGCTATCTGCGCGTGCCGACCGTGCGCGAAAGCGGCGAATATGCCGTGCGCGGCGGGCTGGTGGACCTGTATCCGGCAAGTGCCGAGGCGCCTTTGCGCTTCGATTTCTTCGGCAGCCAGCTCGAATCCATCCGCACTTTCGATCCGGACAGCCAGCGCACCACCGGCCAGCTCAAGCGCGTCGACCTGACGCCGATGAGCGAGGTTGTGCTGACCGACACGACGATCAAGCGCTTCCGGCAGAACTATACCGCCGCTTTCGGTGGCAATACGGTCGATGACACGCTCTATGCCTCGGTCAGCGGCGGCTCGCGCTATTCGGGGACGGAGCACTGGCTGCCGTTCTTCTACGAACATCTCGATACGCTGGCCGACTATGTCGGCGACGCACCTTTCGTCTTCGACGAGCAGGCCGTGGAGGCCTATGCCGACCGCGTGACGCAGGTGCGCGACTATTACGAGGCGCGGGAAACGGCACGGCTGGCACCAGTGGTGGCCGGGGCAGGGGCGCCCTACAAGCCGATCAAGCCGGAATTGCTCTACGATGTGGATGCGCATCCCTATGCGCTGTCGGGCGCCTCGGTGATCCAGCTCAGCCAGTTCATGGCCCCGGACACCAAGGCGAGCGACGATGCCGGCGGGCATATCGCGCCCAGCTTCGCTGCCGAGCGGCAGGCGACCGACACCAACCTGTTCCAGGCTGTGGTGGATCGGCTGCTGGCCGAGCGACGCAATGGCAGGCGGGCGGTGATTGCCTGCTGGAGCACTGGCACGCGCGACCGCATGGTGCAGGTGCTGAAGGATCACGGCCTGACCAATCCGCGGCTGGCGGAAAATTGGCGTGATGCCGAAACGACGAGCGCCGCGACCACTTCGCTGGTCGTGCTGCCGCTGGAGACCGGCTTCGAGACCAACGACCTGCTGGTGCTCTCCGAGCAGGATATCCTGGGCGAACGCATCCTGCGGCCGCAGCGCAAGAAAAGGGCCAGCGACGCTCTGACCGAGGCGGCGAGCCTCAGCGCCGGTGATCTGGTTGTGCATGTCGATCACGGTATCGGCCGCTTTGTCGGCCTCAAGGTGATCGAAGCCGGCGGAGCGCCGCATGAATGCGTCGAGCTCGAATATGGCGGCGACACCAAGCTCTACCTGCCGGTGGAGAATATCGAGCTGCTGACCCGCTATGGCAGCGACGACGGCAATGTGACGCTGGACAAGCTGGGCGGTGTGGCCTGGCAGGCCAAGAAGGGCCGGCTCAAGAAGCGCATCCGCGAGATGGCCGAGCAACTCATCAAGATCGCGGCGGCGCGGCTGCTCACCAAGGCCGATGTCATCGAGATCAATCCGGGCGCCTATGACGAATTCGCGGCGCGGTTCCCCTATGAGGAAACCGAGGACCAGATGGCCGCCATCGAGGCGGTGTTCGACGACGTGACTTCGGGCCGCGTCATGGACCGGCTGGTCTGCGGCGATGTGGGGTTCGGCAAGACCGAAGTGGCCCTGCGCGCCGCCTTTGCCGTGGCGCTGAGCGGCAAGCAGGTGGCGGTGGTGGTGCCGACGACCTTGCTGGCGCGGCAGCATTTCAAGACCTTCTTCGAGCGCTTCAAGGGCCTGCCGGTGCGCGTGCGCCATGCTTCGCGCATGGTGCCGGCTGCCGAGCTCAAGGCAACCAAGGACGGGCTGGCCGACGGGCAGGTCGATATCGTGGTCGGCACGCATGCCCTGTTGAGCAAGACCATCAAGTTCAAGGACCTTGGCCTCCTCATCATCGACGAGGAGCAGCATTTCGGCGTAGGTCACAAGGAACGGCTCAAGGAGCTCAAGGCCAATGTGCATGTGCTGACGCTGACGGCGACGCCGATTCCACGCACGCTACAACTGGCGTTGACCGGCGTGCGCGACCTGAGCCTGCTGGCGACGCCACCGGTGGACCGCCTCGCTATCCGCACCTTCATCTCGCCCTTCGATGCGCTGTCGGTGCGCGAGGCGCTATTGCGCGAGAAATATCGCGGCGGGCAGAGCTTCTATGTCGTGCCGCGCATCAAGGATCAGCACGAGATTGCTGATTTCCTCAAGGCGCAGGTGCCCGAAGTCAGCTTCGTGGTGGCCAATGGCCAGATGGCGCCGGGCGAGCTCGACGACATCATGAACGCCTTCTACGACAACAAGTTCGACGTTCTGGTGGCGACGACGATCGTGGAATCGGGCCTCGACATTCCCAATGCCAATACGCTGATCGTGCATCGGGCCGACCATTTCGGCCTGGCGCAGCTCTATCAGATCCGCGGCCGCATCGGCCGGGCCAAGGCGCGCGCCTATGCGCTGTTCACCGTGCCGGCTGACAGAAAGTTGACCGACACGGCCGAACGGCGGCTAGGCGTGCTGCAATCGCTCGAAAGCCTGGGCGCGGGCTTCCAGCTCGCCAGTCACGATCTGGACATTCGCGGGGCAGGTAACCTGCTGGGCGACGAGCAATCGGGCCATATCCGTGAAGTGGGCTATGAACTCTACCAGGCCATGCTGGAAGAGGCGGTGGCCAACCTCAAGAGCGGCGAAGAGGAATACGAGGATCGCAACGAGTGGAGCCCGCAGATTTCGCTGGGCATGCCGGTGATGATCCCAGAACACTATGTGCCGGACCTGCAATTGCGTATGCAGCTCTATCGCCGGCTGGGAGACCTGACCGATATCAGGGATATCGACGCCGCCGGGGCCGAGTTGATCGACCGCTTCGGACCGCTGCCCGAGGAGGTGGAAGCCTTGCTCAAGGTGATCCTGGTCAAGGCGCTGTGCCGGCAGGCCAATGTCGAAAAGGTCGATGCCGGGCCCAAGGGTGCGGTGATCAGCCTGCGCAACAACGAATTCCCCAATCCGACCGCGCTGGTGAAGCTGGTAAGCGATCCGGCCAACCAGGTTCGCATCAAACCCGATCAGAAACTCGTGTTCGCGCGCAACTGGCCGACGCCGAATGACCGGCTCAAGGGCGCCGCCGCTATCCTGTCGCGCCTAGCAAAACTGGCCGAAAATGCATCCTGACCGGCACGCATCAACCCTGTCCTGCCATAATGCTTTGGCAAGCAGTATCGGTCATGTTATTGCCCGAATTCAGCACTTGAAGGGCTGTTCAATTCTCAAGGTGGCACGAAGTCACCGGGACCGCCAAAGAAGCCAAGGAAATTCTATGAAGATCAGGAAACCCCTCGTCGCCGGTTTTGCGGTGGCCGCGCTCATGCTGTCCCCCCTTGCGGCCTATGCCCAGGAAGCCGCGCCCGCCGAAGCTCCGGCCGCAGAAGCCCCGGCCGCTGAGGCTCCTGCCGCCGAGGCGCCCGCTGCCGACGCTGCCACTGCCGCGCAGCAGAACTGGCTCAAGGTCTGCGATCCACTGCCCGATGGGCAGCAGGCCTGCATCATGCGCCAGGTCGTGCTGGCCAATGGCCAGTTCCTCGGCTCCTTCCTGCTGCGCGACGATCCGGGCCAGGAAAGCCGCCTGCTGGCCGTTGCCGCCGTTCCGCTCGGCGTGCTGCTGCCATTCGGCCTGACCTGGCAGATCGACGGCGCCAAGCCGATCCGCGTGCCCTACATGCTGTGCGACCCCACCTCCTGCGCCACGCAGCTCGTGATCAATGAGCAATATGTGAACTCGCTCAAGAAGGGCAACACGCTCAAGCTGACCGCCAAGAACCGCCAGAACCAGGACCTGACCATCGAGATCACCCTGGCCGGCTTCACCGCCGCCTATGATGGCGATGCTGCGCTGACCTTCGAGGAATTCCGTCAGGAAACCTCGGGCGAGAACGCGCTGGAGCAGGTGCTGCAGGACCGCGCCGAAGAACTTCGCCGCCAGCTCGACGGCTCGGCCGCTCCGGCCGAAGGCGTTGCCCCGGCCGAGACGCCGGCGGAAGCGCCGGCCCAGTAAGGGCTGTGCATTTTTTGGGATATGAAGTAGGGCGCCGGTGACGGCGCCCTACTTGTTTTGGGGATACCCCGTCCTAACCTCCGCGGCTCCTCCCCCTGTCAGGGGGAATTGGGGGTATCTCGCTACCGGTTCCCCATGCCCACGGCAAAAGCCTGCTTGCGCAAGGCTGGTGCCAGTTTGAGCGCCCATAGCCCGCCGGCGCGCAAGGCCTGGGCGGGAAGCATGTCGGCCAGGAGCGAGCGAAACAGAGTGTCGACCATGCCGCCCGTGCGGGCGAGGTCAGTGGCGCGGCGGGCAGTGTAGTTGGCGCTGACGCGGCTGGCCCAATCGCGGGCCGAGCGATCCACTTCCGCCAGCGAAGCGGCGAGGTCGGCGACATCGCGCAGGCCCAGATTGAGCCCCTGAGCGCCGATGGGCGGGAAGGCGTGGGCGGCTTCACCCACCAGCACCACGCCATCGGCACCGGCCTTGTCGACACTGAGCGTGCTCAACGGAAAGACGAAAGCGGGGCTGGCAAGCGTGATGGCGCCAAACAGGCGCTGCGACCTTTCGCGGAAGGTGGCAGTCAAAGCCTCCGGTCCACCCGCCTTGGCGGCTTCGAGCACAGCTCGATCATCGATCCAGACGAGATTGGCCCGGTTGGCGCCGGCTGGAACCAGGGTGAAAGCGCCCTGCGGATAGTGAAACTCGATGGACGCGCCGCCAATGGGCCGACCGAGGTCGAGATCGCAGACCAGGGCCGCCTGGCTGAACGCGGTTTCCCGTGCCGTGATGCCGGCCTTGGCCCGAACCAGCGATTTCTTGCCGTCGGCACCCACGATCAGCGGTGCATTTAGCTTTGCGCCATCGGTAAGGGTGATAGTGGTGCCGTCGAGGTCGGTTGCGCCGGCGTTACGCGTTTCCAGATTGGGCAGGCTCTCGGCGACGGCGTGGAAGCGCTCCATCAGCTTGATATTGGCGAAATTCCAGCCGAAGGCCGCCATGCCGGCCTCCTGCGCATCGAACAGGGTTTCGGGTGCGCGGATGAGACGATTGGTGGCATCGATGATGCGAATCTGGGTCAGGGCATGGCCGAGGTCGGCTGGTTCGCCAATCAGTCCGGCGCCGCGCAGGAAATCGACGCTGGGCATCATCAGTGCCGAAGTGCGGCGATCGGGCGGGCCTGACGGCGCAAGGTGCACGGTCTCGAGCCCGGCCTGGGCTACGGCGATGGCGGCGGCGACCCCGGCGAGGCCGCCACCCACCACGATGGCATCTGCATCATGCCCGCTCATTGGGCATCCGCCAGGCGGCGGGCATGGCCGCTCGGGATGATCAGGCTGCCGGCCAGAGAGCCGACGAACATGGCCAGAAGGAAAATCCAGAGATTGTCGGGCAGGAAGGCGATCAGCGAAATGGCCGGGCCCGGGCAGATGCCGGCCATGCCCCAGCCGATGCCGAACAGGACAGCGCCACCGATAAGGCGGCGATCCACGCGTCTGTATTCCGGCTCATGGAAGTTCGTGTCGAACAGCGGCGCCTGCCGGCCTTTGCCGATGCGGACGGCGACGAACATGACGATGAGCGCGGCACCCATGACGAAAGCCAGGCTGGGGTCCCAGCCACCCGTCGGAATGGCGGTGAAATCGAGGAAACGCAGGACCTTGAGCGGATCAACCATCTGCGAGACATAGAGCCCGGAGCCGAACAGGGCACCGCTCAGCGCGGCCGTGGCGAGATAAGGCAGCTTGAGATTGGCCATCACACGACCCCCGTAATGGTGACGGTGATGACGGCCACGGCGAAAAAGACCAGTACGGCCACTAGCGAGCGCAGCGACAGGCGGGCCAGCCCGCACACGCCGTGCCCCGAGGTGCAGCCATTGCCGATCTTGGTACCGATCCCGGTGAGCAAGCCCGCTATCGCCAGCCAGACCGGCGTGGGCACGCCCCAGGCGGCTGGCGCTTCGACCAGGCGGGCAGGGGCCTCGCCACCCGCGCCAAGCGCGGGAAAAATCTTCGCTGCAGCGAAAGTGGCGGCAACCAGGGCCACGAGGAAGACAAGGCGCCAGACGACGGTCTGTGCCGGGGGCAGGAGTTGGCCGAAAATGCCGGATATGCCGGCAATGCGGCCATTGCCCAGCCACAGCACGGCGGCGGCAAGGCCGATAAGGGCACCGCCAAGGGCGGCGGTGAGCGGCGTGAACGATTCCATCGCAGTACTCGCAAACAAGTCGCCCAAGGCTATCACCCCGCGCGGCGTGGAAGCCAGCGCCCGGGCAGCGACTTTGTGCCGCCAGTGGAGGCAGGCGAGGAAAACTCTGCCATCCGGCCTTTCGCGCGCGCCAAGCTTGGCTAAGATGGTCCGGCAGCAAGACTCGCTATGGAGCCGACAATGCTTGAGCTATTGGCCGATCCCAATGCCTGGATCGCCTTCGGTACCCTCACCGTGATGGAAATCGTACTGGGCATCGACAATATCGTCTTCATTTCGGTGCTGGTGTCGCGCCTGCCCAAGGAGCAGGCCGATCGCGCCCGCCAGATCGGTCTGGCTCTGGCGCTGATTTTCCGCATCATGCTGCTGCTGGTCATTTCCTGGATCATCAGCCTGACCCAGCCAGCCATTTCGGCCTTCGGGCTCGACCTGTCGTGGAAGGACCTGATCCTGATCGCGGGCGGCGTGTTCCTGGTCTACAAGGCGACCCATGAAATGCACGCGGCCATCGAAGAGCCGCATGAAGCAGA
>CBIGSA010000119.1:0-9625 GCA_966192215.1 uncultured Devosia sp.
GCCGTCAAAGCCCGCCGGCACTGCCTGCGCCGCGCGGCCGCGGCCGGTGACGAAGCGGCCCAGCCGGGCGAACTGGTGGCCCGCCCACTTGATCTGGCTCCACATCACGCTCGGCGCGGTGATCATGACCGGCACCATGATCAGCGTCAGGGCCGTGGAGAAGAACAGGCCGGAGACCAGCGCGGCCGACAGGTGGATGAACCACGAGCCCGCCAGCCCGCCGACGACGATCTCGCGGCGGATGAAGTCGAACTCGATATTCGCCCACATCGGGATCACGCCCAACGCCGTCAGGAATGCGGTGAGCAGCACCGGCCGCACGCGCTGCGCCGCGGTGAGCAGCATCGCCTTGACCGGCTCCACGCCCTGGTGGCGGTTATAGTCATTGTAGGTGTCGATCAGCACGATGCCGTTCTTCACCACAATACCTGCCAGCGCCACGATGCCCAGGCCCGTCATGATAGCCGAGAAGCTCATGCCCGTTGCCAGCATGCCCAGCAGCACGCCCGCCATCGACATGACCACCGTCATCAGCGTGACGAACACCTGATAGAACCGGTTGTATTCGAGCAGCAACACGAATGAGATCAGGACAAGGGCAGCAACCATCGCCTGGGCGATGAACGCGTTGGCATCACCCATCTGCTCTTCGGCGCCACCGAAGGCCACGCTGACGGTCTCGGGGAAGTCCTGGCTGTCGATCCACGTCTGGAGCTCGGCCACCTTGTCGGCGGCATAGACGCCCTCGGGCAGGTTCACCAGCCCGGCGGCCACCGGCATCTGATAGACTTGGTTACGCCGCGAGATGTTGGCCACCTTGGGCACGGCCGTACGCTCGATGAAGTTGCTGACCGGGATCATGCCCTGCGCCGTGGCAATCCGCATCGAGTCCAGCGCGTCGAACGTGCGCTCGTCTTCGGGCAGGCGCACCTTGATGTCGAGCTCCTTGCCGGTCTCCGCATCACGATAGGTGCCCAGGTTCACGCCCGAGGTAACGAGCTGCACATAGGGCGCCAGCTCCCGCACGCCGATGCCATACTTGCCGGCCTCGTTGCGGTCGATGGTGATCTGCCAGTCGATGCCGGGGGAGGGACGACCGTCTTCCAGGTCGACCACTTCCGGCCAGCTTGCCAGGTGATCGTGGATCGCGGTTACGACAGGCACGAGGTCGTCGTAGTTGGTGCTTTCCACGCGCAGGTTGATGTCCTTGCCGGCCGGCGGACCGTTCTCTGCGCCCAGGACCTGGATATCCAGGCCCGCGAAGCCCTTCACGCGCTCGCGGATATCGGCGAAGATTTCGGCAGCCTTCACACGATTGTTGTAGTTGACGAGCTGCAGCTGGAAATTGCCGATCGTATCCGGCGGCATGGTGCTGAACGCACCGGTCGAGCCGAACTGCATGATCACGTCCTGGATGCCCTGGACCTGCATGATTTCGTCGCCGATATCGCCCATCATGTCGCGGATTTCTTCCGGCGAGTAATTGCCGCGGCCAACCACGGCCACCGTGGCGAATTCGGGCTCCGACGCCGGGAAGGCCTCGGTACCGGTCGGATTGGTGGCATAGGTCACGAAGATGCCGATGATGATGGCAAAGCCCACGGCAAGCGTCGGCAACGGCCAGTGCAGCAGGTGCTCGAGCGTCCGCACATAGACACCGGTCAGGCCGCGAACCTTCTTGGAGTCGAATTTGTCCGCATACATCACGATGTCTGCGGCTTCCTTCTCCTTCTCGTCCACATGGGTCGAGGCGATCACCGAGCCGATGACCGGCATGAAGATCAGGGCCGAGATCAGCGACGCGATCATGACGATGATCACGATCATCGGCAGGTAGCTCATGAACTTGCCGATGATGCCAGGCCAGAACAGCAGCGGCACGAAGGCGCCAAGCGTGGTCGCCGTAGCGCCCACCACCGGCACGAACATCTTGCGCACGGCCAGGATGAAGGCTTCCTTCTTGGACACCCCTTCCTGCAGCTTTCGCTCGGCATATTCGACCACCACCACGGGATCGTCCACCAGCACGCCCACCGCGATAACGAGGCCGAACATCACCATCATATTGATGGTCATGCCCAGCGATTGGGCCACCAGGAACGCCATCATGAACGACAGCGGGATGGACATGCCGATCATGATGGCTGGTCGCACGCCCAGCGTCGCCACGCAGGTGATGAGCACCAGCGCCACGGCAGTCAGCACGGCGGCTTCCAGCGAGCGGAACAGCGAAGTGGTTGTTTCCGCCTGGTCGAGGAAGAAGCTGTAATGCACGCCCGCCGGCCAATCCTTGGCCGCTTCTTCGGTCGTCGCGCGGACCTTGTCGGACACATCGATGATATTGGTGCCCAGCTTCTTGCTGACGCCCAGGATGAGCGCAGGCGAGCCATTCACCGTCGTATAGTCAGTGGCGTCGGCCAGGGTACGGGTAATGGTCGCCACGTCGCCAAAGGTCACGACGGTATTGCCGTCGGTCTTGAGCGGCAGTTCGAAAACGTCCTGCGCATCGGTGATGAGGCCGGGCACCTCGATATTGAACGAGCCCTGGCCGGTATTGAGCGTACCGCCCGCCACCACCATGTTGTTCTTGCTCAGCGCGTCGAAGAGCTGGTTGGCCGTCAGCCCATAGGCCTCCAGCCGAAGCAGGTCGATCTTGACCTCGAGGATCTCGTCGCGCGCGCCTGAAAGCGTGGCTTCACGTACTTCTGCAATACCTTCCAGCGCGTCCTGCAGGTCCTCGGCACGGCGCACCAGCTCCTTTTCCGGGGCGCTGCCATAGACTGCCACCGAGATGATCGGCATGCCGACCAGGTCGATTTCGGCCACGATGGGGTCGTTGGCATCGTCAGGCAGCTTGGATTTCAGCGCGTCCATGCGGGCGCGGGTATCGGCCAGCGCCTGGTCCTTGTCGGTATTGATGTCGAATTCCAGGAACACCGAGGCATGGCCGGTGGTCGAGGTCGAGCTGATATTCTGCAGTCCCGGCAGGGTTGCCAGTTCTTCTTCGGCCGGCTTGGCCAAAAGGTTCTCGGCGTCCCGGGGAGAGACGCCGGTCTGGCTGATTGACACGTAGAGATAGGGGACGTCGATGGCCGGGAAGCTTTCCTTGGGCAGCGACACATAGGCCGCGATGCCGGCACCCAGCATCACAACCATGATCGTCAGGACGACACGGGGCATCCTGAGAATTTTGACGATGAAGTCGACCATGATCAGACGCTTTCTTCGCTAGCGGTGGGAGCTTTGGCGGCAGTGGCGTCCACGGCCTGGCCGGCGGTTACGTTTTCCTGGCCGATGGTGATCACATCGACGCTGAGCGGCAGGCCGGTGACCCACACGCCATCTCGGGTATCGCTGACAATGGTGATCTCGTGGAAGGCCACCACGCCATTCTCGACCGTGCGCACGCCCAGCACGCCGTCATCATCCAGCGTCAGCACCGATTGCGGCAGCAGATGCCCGGGGGCGGTGCCCAGGGTCACGATGGCCTCAGCGGTCACGCCGTCGCGGATCGACAGGTCTTCATTGGCGAATTCGATTTCGACCGGGAAGGAACGGGTGGCGTTGTCCGCGACGGACGAAATGAACGTCACCTTGCCGTCCACCTTGGCGCCGGTCACCGTGGTGATGACTGCATCGAGCCCGAGCTTGGCCAGCCCGATCCGCGATTCCGGCACCTGGCCGAGGAACACCATGGGATTGAGCTGCACGATGGTCGCGCAGGGCTGGCCCTGGCCCAGCATCGAGCCGGCAACCGCCACCGGATCCTGCACCACGCCGGCCACCTTGGCCTTGATCTCGGTGCGGTCGAGCTCGGCCTGGGCATTGTCGAGCCCGGCCTGCGCCGATGTCAGCGAGGCCTGCGCCCCGGCCAGGGCAACTTCCAGGTCGCGGGCTGTATTGGGCGCGGCCAGGCCCTTGGCCCTCAGTTCGGCGTTGGTGTCATATGAAAGCTTGGCCTGCTCCAGGCCGGCCTTGGCCTGCTCCAGGCCCGCCTGGGCCTGCGCCACGGCTGCGGCGCGGGTGCCCTGGTCCAGGGTGCAGAGCAGGTCGCCCTGTTCCACCGATTGGCCCTTGGTCACATGCACGACATCGACGATACCGGCGGTCTCGGCCACGGCGCTCACGGTCGCCTTGGCCTGGGTGCGGCCGCGCAGCGGCACGTCGATCTTCATCGGCTCTGCGACATAGGTCACGGTCTGCACGGTCGGCAGGGGCGCCGATGCGCCGCTCTGCAATTCATTGCGCTGGGCAATGGTCAGGGCGGGGTCGGTCTCGGGGTGCGGATGCTCGGCCAGCACACCGGCATCGGCCAGCGTCGTGGCGATCGGGCCGTGCTCCTGGCCCTCGATCACCGAAATAATCGGCGTCTCGCCATTGCCAGGACCGTTACCGCCCACCACGAGCGTACCCGTCGCCAGCCATGCGCCCGCGCCGAGCAGGATCAGGAAGGCCAGGCCATAGGAAAACATTACACGCATAGAGATTTCGCCCCTTCTACTCAGCCGCGTCTTTGCCCGGCTCGGCTCGCGCCAAAGTGATCAGTTCGTGCATATGGGAGCGCATGTGCCGTTCGGCAACCTCCATGATCGCACGACCGTAATTTATGACCCATGTGTCACCCGCAGTGCTGCTGCGCTCTTCGAACGCTTCCTCGAGCTTGCGGTGTCCATCTATGGTTCGTTGCAGGAATTCGTTGGCCCTGGCCTCGACCAGTTCGCGCGGCAGGATATGCGCAAAACGGGCGAACAGCAGGAACGGGCTGCGGAACACGTCTTCGCCAAGCGGGCCCGCCAGTTCCTCGGCAAAGGCCGTGCGGCCCGCCTCGGTGATGGAATAGACCTTCTTGGCCGGCTTACCGCTCTGCTGCTCGGTCCGGCTGGTGACTAGGCCCTCGTCCTCGAGCTTGGCCAAGGCAGGGTAGATCGAGCCGAAGCTCGCTTCGATGAAGTACGAGCATTCGCCTTCGACGCAAAGCCTCCGGATTTCATATCCGGTCGCTTCGCCCTCGTAGAGGATCGATAGACAAAGGGTTCTGACGTTCATGCGCTGACTCCGCCGGGCCATATGCCGGGCCGATATATGCCGGTCCTGTATAGGTTCGGCGTGAATCGCGCAAGTTCTGAGACCCCCCTGATCGGGCAGACCAGTTAAGATCAGGTTGCATGGCTGAGCGTTTCCAGCAGAAATGGCCCCCGCTTTTCCATTCGGAAACGCGACAAAACGAAGCTTTCAGCCCAGCAGCCGCGCCATTTCCGCGGCGGCCCGCTGCGCCAATTCGTTGCTTGAAGCGGCGACGAAATAGGGATTGAGGAAGGCCAGGTCCCCCTTGCCATAGCGCATCCGCTGCCCGTCCAGCGTCACCACCGCGCCGCCTGCCGCCTCCAGCACGGCCTGTCCGGCTGCGGTGTCCCATTCGGAAGTCGGGGTGAAGCGCGGATAGAGCTGGGCATCGCCCCGCGCCAGCAGGCAGAATTTCAGCGACGAGCCGATCGATACATCGGCCTCCACATCCAGCGTCTCGCATAATTCCGCCAGCGCTGCATGCCCATGCGACCGGCTCGCTACAATGCGCAGCCGCTCCGGGGAAGTTACGGAAATGGAACGTCTTTCTTCGGCCGCCCCGCTCAGCGTATTGCAGAACCAGGCGCCCGAGGCGTCGCCCACAAAGGTCTCGCCCGTCACCGGCGCCAGCACCACGCCCAGCACCGGCACGCCATGTTCCACCAGCGCGATATTCACCGTGAACTCGCCATTGCGCTTGATGAATTCCTTGGTGCCATCCAGAGGGTCGACCACGAAATAGCGCTCACCCAGTACCGGGATGATGCCCGCCGCGACGCTTTCCTCGCCCAGCACCGGAATGCCGGTTGGCTTCAGATGGTCGAGGATCACCGCCTCCGCCGCCGCATCGGCTTCGGTCACCGGTGAGCCATCCGCCTTGGCGACTGCAGCGATGGGCCGCGCATAGATGTTGAGGATCACGCGTGCCGCCGCTATGGCGGCATCCACCACCAGGGCTGTGAGTGCATGGTCGGTCGTCGCCTGCATGGTCGGGGCCATCTCAGCGCTCCACGACGACATCGAGGCCCAGGTCGAGCGGCCTGGCCGCCATGGTGATCTGGCTGGTGGAGATATAGTCCACACCCGTTTCGCCGATCGAGCGCACACGGTCCAGCTTCACTCCGCCCGAGGCTTCCAGCTTCGCCCGCCCGGCATTGACGCCCACGGCCCGCCGCAGCGTCTCGTTGTCCATATTGTCGAGCAGCACGACCCGCGCGCCCGCCGCCAGCGCTTCTTCTAGCTCGGCCAGCGTGGTCACCTCGATCTCGATGGCCACCAGATGCCCGGCAAAGGCCTCCGCCGCATGGTAGGCCGCCGTCACGCTGCCGGCCACGGCAATGTGGTTGTCCTTGATCAGGATGGCGTCGTCCAGGCTGTAGCGGTGGTTGGCCCCGCCACCGCAGCGCACGGCATACTTTTGGAATGCCCGCAGCCCCGGCGTGGTCTTGCGCGTATCGCAGATTTGCGCGCCGGTGCCCGCCACGGCATCCACATATTCGCGCGTCAGCGTGGCAATGCCGCTCAGGTGGTTGAGGAAGTTCAGCGCTACGCGCTCGGCCGACATCACCAGCCGGGCAGGGCCCGTCACCGTGGCCACCACATCGCCCGCCGCAACCCGGTCGCCATCGGCAACCCTGGGTGAAAATTCCACGCCATCACCCACCAGCCGGAACGCCGCCGCCGCCAGATCCAGCCCCGCGATTACCCCGGGCTCACGCGCCGACAGGCTTGCGGTAGCCGTTGCCTTCGGCGCCAAGGTCGCCTGGCTCGTCAGGTCGCCAGCCAGCCCCAGATCCTCCTCCAGCGCGGCGCTCACCGCGCGCTCCACCAGCAGGCGCGGCAATTGGGCAGGCAGGCGGTTGGATCGAGACATCGGCAGATTCCCTCGGCAGACCGCGCTGATCTACGCGCGACTGCTCACGCTGGCAACTGTCTCACCTCTCCCCCGACGGGAGAGGTGGGGCTCGCCCTACACGTTGTGCTTCATCGTATGATCGGCCTCGATGATCCCCTTGGTCAGGCTCCCCGTCGTCGGATATAGTGGGATCAGGCAGGCCTGCAGCGCGTGATAGATATCCGGCTTGCCCACGAACAGCCGCGAGGTCGGCGTCAGGTCTTCCCTCAGCTCGCTGAGCCAGCCACCGCGCTGGTGGTCGATCACATGGTTTTCGGCATAGTCCCAGAGCTTGCGATACCAGGCCTGGAAATAGTCCTCGTTGTCGAAGCTCGAAATATAGGCCGCCGCCCCGATGGCCTCGCTCACCGGCCACCACAGCTTTTCCCGCATGATTGGCTGGTTGTCCCAGTCCAGCGTATAAAAGAAGCCGCCATGCACCTGGTCCCAGCCCAGGTCGATCGACTGGTGGAACAGTTCGCGCGCAGCGCTCGTCATCCATGAATGGCGTTTCTCGCCCAGTACCCAGAGCTGGTAGAGCAGCCTCGCCCATTCCAGCCAGTGCCCCGGCGTGGTGCCGGAGGGGCGGAACATCTCGTTGCCTTCGTAATTCTTGTCGAGCACCCAGTTCTCGTCGAAATGCTCGGCCACCCGATGCCCCAGCGGCACGGCATTCTTGCGGATGATGAGATCGGCGATCCGCTCGGCCTTGGCGAGGTAGTCCCGGTTGCCGGTGGCCTCATAGGCCGCCATCAGCGCCTCGGTCATGTGCATATTGGCATTCTGCCCGCGATAGGGCAGCAGCTGCGACCAGTCCTGGTTGTATTCGTCCCGCACCGAGCCGGTCTTGTCGTCCCAGAACCGGGTATTGATGACGTCGGTCACATCCGCCAGCATCTGCGCCGCCAGCGGATGGCCCACCAGGCTCGCGCTCGACGCCGCAAGCAGCACGAAAGCATGGCCATAGGCCTGCTTGGACCCGTTGGTGACGCCATTGTCGTCATGGCTCCACACATAGCCGCCCTGACGCGCATCGCGGTGCTTCTCCCAGATATAGTGCATGCCATGGTCGACGATTTCGTCCGATCCGGGCCGCCCGATCAGGCTGCCCAGCACGGCGCAATGCACCATGCGCGTGGTGACGTGGATTTGCCGGTTACCATTGTCCGCGTCCAGCGGCTGGCCATCATCGCTGAGCTCGAAGAACCCGCCCTTGGGATTCATCGACGGCGCCTCGAAGAAGTCGAACAGGTTATTGGCCTGCCGCATCAGATACTGCCGATGGAACGGCCGGTTGGGCCACGGGCTCGAATTGGTCTTGGGCAGCGTCAGCTTGGCGTCAGTCATGATAACTCCCGGCCGGCAAACACAATACCGGCTCCTCACGTCGAGCTATAGCGGGGGCGTGGCAACGTTGCAATTTGGCAGGTGGGGAAATTTGGGCACCATGTCACCCACTCACAACGGCCTCCCGCGGACTTGATCCCCGGGTCACTCTCCGCGTGGCACAAGTGACGACAGACTCGCGGATCAAGTCCGCGGGAAGCGGCGGAGTTCGGTCAGCTTTTCGCGTACCAAGCCTCCACCCGTTCTACCTCTTCCGCCGACCCCAAAATCACCGGCACCCGCTGATGAATCCCCGTCGGCACCAGCTCGAGTATCTTCTCGCGCCCTGTCGTCGATTTGCCGCCCGCGGCTTCCACCAGCAGCGCCATCGGATTGGCCTCGTAGAGCAGCCGCAGCCGCCCGCCCTTGCTCACCGTCTCGCTGTCGAGCGGATACATGAAAATCCCGCCCCGCATCAAAATCCGATGGATATCGGCCACCATCGAGCCGACCCAGCGCATATTGTAGCGCTTGCCCGCTGCTCCGGTTTCCCCCGCGACATTCTCGGCCACATAGCCGCGCGTAGCGTCGTCCCAGAACCGCTCCCGCGCCGTATTGATCGCATATTCGCCCGAGGTCGGAGCCACCGAAACCCGCTCCTGCGTCAGGACGAACGTCCCATCCCTATCCAGCGTGAAGACTGAAGTCGACGGTCCGAATGTCAGCACCAGGCTCGTCGCTGGCCCATAGGCGGCATATCCCGCCGCCAGTTGCGCATTGCCTTTCTGCAGCAGGCCTTTGCCCGCATCCAGCACCGAAAAAATCGTGCCCACGGTGACGTTTACGTCGAGATTTGAAGACCCGTCCAACGGGTCCGTCGCTACCAGGAACCCGCCCTGATTCTTGATGTGAACCGCTTCATCCAGTTCCTCGGACACCAGAATCGAAATCTGCGGATTTCGTCTTATGTGATTCAAAACAATGTCGTTTGAGATCACGTCGAGCGCCTTCTGCGCCTCGCCCTGCACATTGGTATGCCCCGCCAGCCCCGTCTGTCCGGCAATGGGCGCAAGCCGCAGCACAGCCGCAATTTCCGCACTTGCATCGGCCATGGTGGCTACAACCGAGGCGAGTTTCGGATCAACAGGCTGGGCAGCAAGCCATTGGGCTAGGGTGGTGGTCATGGGGGTCTCACAGGGCAGGGGAGGGACGCCCCACTCTCCCGATGCTGAGGCGCAAGACAAGGCAGACTTTGGCATGGTGCCGCGGCCGCGTGGGTCGAGGCGCGGGAGAAGCGCACCCCCACAAGAGGGGGACATTGGAATAAAAGCAGCCACGACA
>CBIGSA010000120.1:0-9599 GCA_966192215.1 uncultured Devosia sp.
CGGTACAGCTATCGTGTCCGATGTGCGCGGCTCGACATGGGGGTCGCGCATGGCAAAGCCGCGGTCTCGCGTGGTGCGAACCATGCGCCACACCTTGTCGTGCTCTCGCGCTTCGGCGCTTTCGAGTTCGGTACCTTCGCGCGCGATGAAGGCCTCGATCTGTTCATCGCTGCAGCCTGCCAGATAGGCGCGCCCCAGGGCCCGGGTGAAGAGGCTCAGCCGCATATTGATCGTGGCATGAAATGGCGAAATGGGGCTGTCATAGACGGTGGAATAGCGGACCACGACCGCATCCTGGTCGAAGGCGGCGATGGCGACCGGCCATTTGAACTCGGTGCTGAGCCCGATGGCCCAGGCGCGGCCGGCTTCCACCACCAGTGGATCGCCATGAAAGCCGCTGCTGAGCGAGGTGACCAGTGAGGTGATCTGGTAGCCGGCATGGCGCGGATCGTTGCTCACATAGCCGTCGGCGGTGAGCGTCTTGAGCAGCCGAACCAGCGTCGATTTGGGCAGGCCGGTGGCCCCGTGCAGCGAGTGAAGCGTCGAATGCGGCTCGCGGTTCATGGCCTGCAACACTGCCAGGATCCGGCTCGCCGCCCGTACTGAATCCTCGTCCCGCTCTGCCATTGCCCGCTCGCTTTCCGCCTGACGGAAACACCATAGAGTGGATTTGTTCGTCTGGCGCAAGGGTGGATAGGTCGGGCCAGTTCGACCAAGCGGAGCGGCCCAACATGGCAGAGAATGACGAGAACCGGGCGGAGGCCCGCCGGATCATTGCGGGTATCGACCCTGCCGTGGTCGACCGGCTCATGCAGGGCGCTGTCGACCTGCATGTCCATTCCGGTCCCTCGACCATGGCGCGCCAGCTCGATCATTTCGAGGCCGTCGAACAGGCCGCGGCGGCGGGCATGCGCGGTATCCTGTTCAAGGATCATCACTATTCGGTGGGGCCATTCCTGCCCATCATGGAGCGGCTGCTGTCGCACCTGGGCGTCGCCATGTATGGCTCGCTGGTGCTCAACAATTCGACCGGCGGGCTCAACCCCGCGGTGGTGGATTTCCATCTCAAGAGCGGCACGAAGATGATCTTCATGCCCACCGCCCATGCGGCCAATCACATCCGCTCGAACCATCGCGGCGGCAAGCTCAAGTCCAACGTGCAACTGCGCAAACCCAAGCCGCTGACCGTGCTCGACGAGGATGGCGCACTGCTCGACAGCGTCCGCGAAATCCTCGACATGGTCGCCGCGCACGACGCCATCCTGTCCTCGGGGCACCTGCATGTGGCCGAAATCTGGCCCCTCTTCGAAGAGGCACGCAAGCGCGGCGTCAAGCGGCTGGTCATCAACCACCCGATGTATGGGTTGCATTTCACTCATGCCGATATCAGCGAACTGGCGGCCCTGGGTGCGGTGGTCGAGCAATCGGCCTGCCTCTATGTCGACTCCCGCTTCAACACCTATTCGCCTGCCGAGCTGAAGGCACATATCGACGCCGCCGGCGTCGCCAATTCCTCGATCGGCTCCGACCTCGGACAGGTCGACAATCCGAGCCCGGTGGAGGGCCTCCGCCAGGCGGCGGCGCTCTGCCTCGGGCTCGGCTACAGCGAAGCCGACGTCACCACCATGCTGCGTGACAATCCTGCAAAACTGGTTGGCCTGGAGGCCCGCATATGAAACTCGGAACTGCCCTGATCGACGGGCGCAATACCCTGATCGCCAAGGTCGGAGATGGCGCCGCCACGCTCGAAGCGCTCTATCGCCACGCCGGCCTGGGCGCCGCGCCTGCCTCGCTCAACGACTTCATCGAAGCCGGCAAGCCCGAGCTCGGCCGCGCCGCTCAGGCGCTGGCCAAGGCGGAGGGCGTGGGGCCGCTGGACCCGGCAGGGCTCGACTGGTTGCCGCCGCAACCGCGTCCCAGCAAGATCATCGGCGTCGCCTTCAACAATATGGGCATCCGCAAATCGGCTCATAAGGATCCCGGCGTGCCCAATTTCTTCTTCAAGGCGCCCTCGAGCCTGCTGGGCCACGGCAAGGCCATCGTGATGAAGCAGCACTATGGCGAAACCATTCCCGAACTCGAACTGGCCTGCGT
This sequence comes from uncultured Devosia sp., assembly GCA_966192215.1. Taxonomy (GTDB): domain Bacteria; phylum Pseudomonadota; class Alphaproteobacteria; order Rhizobiales; family Devosiaceae; genus Devosia. The sequence goes on from CBIGSA010000120.1 coordinate 2,095, forward strand.
CATCGGTCGCCGCGCCAAGGACCTTGGTGATGCCGAGGCCGGCGCCGCCATTTTCGGCTACACGATCGTCAACGACGTGACCTCGCATGGCATGAAATTCGGCATGGATTCCATCGCCACCACCCGCGAGCCGCACCTGATGCGCGACCACCACCTCGCCTGGCGCAACCGGCACGGGCCTGACGACAACGACGTCTATTTCGTTTATCACGCCCGCTCCAAGGCCACCGACACATTCGGACCGATGGGACCCTGGATCACCACGGCGGACGAGGTGGCCGACCCCAACAATCTCAAGGTGGAGGGCTGGCTCGACGGCGAACCCTTCGCCATCGATTCCACCGCCAGCTATCGCTTCAAGATCGAGCAGGTCGTGGCCGAAGCCAGCCGCTATTTCACCCTGGAGCCGGGCGACGTCATCTGCTGCGGCACCTCGGCCAAGGGCGTCGGGAAGTACCCCGATGGACATCGCTCGGTGAACATGCACAAGCTCGCTGGTACCATGGATATCGAGATCGAGGGGCTGGGTCGCCTGACCAGCACCATCCGTCACGACTGGAAGGACTGAGCCTGCCTTGCGCGTTATAGAGATCACCCGGCCGGGCGGCCCCGAAGTCCTTGAGATCGTTGACCGCCCGATCCCCGTGCCCGGACAAGGCGAAGTGCTGCTGGAAGTCTATGCCGCCAGTGTCAACCGGCCTGATGTGCAACAGCGCCGGGGCCTCTATCCGCCACCGTCGGGAGCATCCGACATTCCCGGCCTCGATGCGGCCGGCCGTATCGCCGCCGTGGGAGAAGGGGTCGACAATCTCGCCATTGGCGACGCCGTGTGCGCCCTCACCAATGGCGGTGCCTATGCCGACTACGTCGTGGTGCCGGCCGTGCAGTGCATGCCGGTGCCAGGCGGCCTCAGCTTCGTCGAAGCGGCCTCGCTACCTGAGGCCTACTTCACCGCCTGGAACAATATCATCTGGCTCGGCCGGCTGGCCCAGGGCGAGACCCTGCTCGTGCAGGGCGGCTCCAGCGGCGTCGGCATGGCCGGCATCCAGATGGGCAAGCTCCTGCGCGGCGCCCGGGTTTTCGCAACGGCGGGAAGCGAGGAAAAGCTGGCGGCCTGCAGAGCCGTCGGTGCCGATGCGGTTTTCAACTATCGCGGTGACTGGACGGCCGCAATCAGCGCGGCGGCGGGCGACTACTGCATCGATGTCGCCCTCGATGCCCAGGCCGGCCCCTATGTCCAGGCTCAGCTCGACCTGATGGCCTATGACGGTCGGCTGGTACTGATCGCCAGCCACCAGTCGGAGATATCTGACGTCAATACCCGCAAGCTGGTGCGCAAACGGCTGACGCTGACCGGCTCGACCCTGCGGCCGCGTACGCCGGAATACAAGGGCAAGATCGCCGCCGCCCTGGTGCGCGAAGTCTGGCCGCTGCTGGCCGATGGGCGCATGGTCACCCGCATCCATGCCGCCATGCCCATGGAGGATGTGCGGGGCGCCCATGCCATGCTCGACGCCAACGAGCAGATCGGCAAGGTCGTGCTCGTCATGGCTCCCGACCAGGCCTCCGGCACGCCCGGCGCCTAGCGGGAACTGCAACCTGCGACTGGCCGTTACCCTGACGTCGCCCGGTTCACGGGCCCCGAGCAAAGCGTCAGATGACCCATACGCAGTCCGAAATTCGCCTGACCGGCGGCGATCTCAACCTGCCGATCAGCAACAAGGCCCTCTGGTCCGTCGATCGCGCCGCCTCGCCGTTGATCGGTACGGCCATTCACAACGGTCACGCCCTGCGCGACGAGGTTGCTGCCGTCATGGGCCTCGACGAGGCCGGGCGCCTTCGCGAGGAAGACCCCTTTACCGAATATGCCATTCGCGACGTGCCCAACCGCGTCGTGTTCCACCGCTCGCGCTTCGAGATCGACCTCAACCGCGATGCTGAAGGCGCTGTCTACCTGCACCCCGAACAGGCCTGGGGCCTTGAGGTCTGGGCCGAACGACCGGCGGATGCGCTGGTCCGTCGCTCGCTGGACATTCACGCCGCCTATTACGGCATGCTCGGAGAGATGCTGCGCGGTATCGCGGCCGAGCATGGTCAATTCGTGCTGCTCGACGTCCACAGCTACAACCACCGCCGAGGCGGTCCCGATGCCGATCCCACGCCCGAGGCGGACGCCCCGTTGATCAATATCGGCACCATCTCGATGGATCGCGCCCGCTGGGCCCATGTCGTAGACCCTTTCATGGAAAGCCTGCGCAACTTCTCCTTCCGCGGCCGGCTGATGGATGTGCGCGAGAACATCGCCTTTGAGGGCAGAGGCGAGCAGACCCGCTTCGTCCACGCCAATTTCCCCGACAGCGGCTGCGCCATCGCCATCGAGTTCAAGAAATTCTTCATGGACGAATGGACCGGCGAACCCGATATCGAAGCGCTGGAGGCCATGCGCGCCATGATCAGGGCGTCGCTGCCCGTGCTGCTGGACAAAATCAAGGCCTCCGCATGACCACCGCCAACAACAAGCTGCTGGCCGAACTCGCCAAGGCGCTTGAGGCCGGCGAGCCGATCCGCCGCGATTTCGGCCGCGGCGAGCGGCTTCATATCGACCGGCCCCTGCCATTCCTCGTCGTCCATATCGGCCGCCGCCACGAGCCGGCCGCGCTGGATGTCGTCACCGCCAATTCGTCCTACCTGCTGGCCCGCACCCTTGGCACCGCCGCAGCCATCGTCAAACTGGTCGCCGAGGCGATGACGGCCCGTTTTGGCGCCTTTATCCTGCTCGATATCGGCGAACTAAAACGCGACCGCCTGGCCAGCGACGCTGCGTATCTGCCCCCCTTCGAAATGAGCGTATCGGCCTCTGGCAACGGCCCGATAAAGCAGGCAATGCTTGCCTTTTCGGCTGCTGCCGAGCAAGCCGAGGCCAAATATCGGGCGCCGCAGATCGCCCGGCCGAAACCGGCCGACGACCCGGCCGCGAAGCTGGCCCGCCAATTGCCCGGCCTCGCTTCGCTCACCGTTCGCTTCGCGCCCATTTATCGGGTGCCGGAATCAGACGCGGTCTATCCCGAGTTGCGCGATCGCCTGGTCGCCAATATCGTCGATGCCGGCCTGCGCGCCATCGCCACCTTCGCCGAAGCCACCGAAAGCCTGGCACTGTCGTCCCACAGGGCGCTGGGCAGGCGAGCCTTCATCGATGTGGTGACTCGCGCCGACCGTGCCATCGACGACGTGGCGCAGTCCTTCGATTTCCTGCTGGCCGTCACGCCGATCAATGCGCAGGCGGCATGGGCCGAGTTCAGCGAAAACGGCCACGACCGCGCTCCGCACTTCCTCTATCGCCCGCTGACCATCGATGTCGCCCGGCAAAAAAAGGCCCTGTTCTCGGTGGCGCTGGAGCATTTCGAGGATCCGGTGCTGACCACGCTCTACCGCGAAAAGCAGCAGGAGCTCGACCTGCAACTCTCCCTGCTCGCTGCGCGCGAAACGCCACGCTATGTCGAATTCGGCCGCGCCCTCTATGGTCCGGTCGGAGCCAGCCTGCTCAAGAACGCCCAGAGAATTCTCGGTGAAACCGGGGGACGGCGCGGCAGGCGCAAGGGGGATGGCGACGACGCCAACCCGGCATTCGTAGAGCGCCGCGCCCGCGCGATGATCGAGGCCTATGCCGGCGAGTATGACGGCTTTTCCGCCAGCGTCGAACTGCGCGACGACCTGCCCTCCGGACTCATGGTGTCGGGCGGGCGCCTGCTGATCTCGCGGAACACCACCATGGCGCGCAGCCGCGTCGAGGCCTTGCTCAGCCACGAAGTCGGCGTGCATCTGCTGACCTATTTCAATGGCTCCGCTCAAGGGCTGCGCCTGTTCCGCTCAGGCCTGGCCGGTTACGAGGGCGTGCAGGAAGGGTTGGCCGTACTGGCCGAATACCTCGTCGGCGGCATGACCACGGCGCGCCTGCGGCTTATCGCGGCGCGCGTGGTTGCCTGTGCCGACATGCTCGATGGCGCCAGCTTCGTCGAATGCTATCGCCGCCTGGTGCGCGACCTTGGCTTTTCCGCCTCAGGTGCCTTCAACCTTGCCTTGCGCGTCTATCGCGGCGGCGGCCTGGCCAAGGATGCGGTCTATCTGCGCGGCCTGCTCGAAGTGCTGGCCCATCTGCGGGCCGGCGGCTCGCTGGATCCGTTCTGGATGGGCAAGATTGCCGCCAGCCATTTCGGCGTCATGCAGGAGCTGGGCACGCGCGGCCTGCTCAAGGCGCCGCGCCTGCTTCCCAAGTTTCTTTCCCATCCCCTGGCCGCCGAGCGGCTCAAGGCGGCTTATGCCGGCATCACTCCCCTTGAAATGCCTGATAACTAGGAGCGTCATTCATGCGCATTGCGTTTTTCGTCAATTCCATCAAGGGCGAGACGGCGAACTATTCGACTACCCATCTGGCACTGGCCGCCCTCAGCCGCGGCCACGATATCTGCTACCTGACCCCGGGGGATTTCGTTCTGCGGCCCGATGACAGCCTGCTCGTACGGGCTCTGACCCTGCCGGCGAGCAATTACAAGAAGGCCGAAACCCTGTTCAAGGATTTGCAGGGCAAGGAAACCAAGGTTGAGACGCTCGATGTGTCCGAGATCGACGTGCTGATGCTGCGCAACGATCCCTCCGAGGACTCTGCCGACCGGCCCTGGGCGGCTCATGTCGGCGCAATTTTCGGGCGCCTGGCCGCCGCGCGCGGCGTCATCGTGCTCAATGATCCCGATGGCCTCGCCCGGGCGCAGAACAAGCTCTATTTCCAGGATTTTCCCGCTGCGGTGCGCCCCGAAACGCTGATCGCCAAGAGTCTCGATGAAATCCGCGCCTTCATCGAGCGACAGAAAAAGGGCGTGATCCTCAAGCCGCTGCAGGGCTCGGGCGGCAAGAATGTCTTCAAGATCGCCTCGTCCAAGGAGTCCAACATCAAGCAGATTTTCGAGGCGGTCAGCGAGGAGGGGTATCTCATCGCCCAGAGCTTTATGCCCGAAGCCGCCGAAGGCGATGTGCGCTTCTTCCTGATGAATGGCCGGCCGCTGCAGCGCGAGGGCAAGTTCGCCGCCTTCCGCCGCGCGCCGGCCAAGGGCGAAATCCGCTCAAATATCCATGCTGGCGGCAGTGCGGTGCCCATCGAGGTCACCGACACCATGTTGTCCATAGCCGAAACCGTGCGACCCAAGCTGGTGCAGGACGGCATGTTCCTGGTCGGCCTCGACATCGTCGGCGACAAGCTGCTGGAAATCAACGTCTTCACCCCTGGCGGGCTCAACAATCTCAGCCAGATGTATGAGGTTGACTTCCCCATGAGCGTGGTGGAGGCGCTCGAACGGAAGCTGGGAATCCGCGACCACTATCGTGGCACGCTGAGCAACCGGGAACTGGCGATGCTCTAGCTACTGCCGCGGCATGTTGGCCGGCGGCATGCTGCGCTTCTGGGCGGCAATGCGGAACGGCGCATTGACCGCACCATAGCCGCGATAGTCGCCCGTCCGCTGCACGACCTCGAAGAAGAAGCCCTCGCCAACATTGGTCGAATAGAGCTGGAAGAACTCGCCGCCCGCGTCGCGGTCATAGAGGATATTGGCGGCGCGCAGGCGCTCCAGCATGTCTGGCCCGATGCCCAGTCGCGCCTCGAGGTCGCTATAGTAGTTCGGCGAAATCTCCAGTGTCTTCATGCCGTTGGCCTCCAGTGCCGCGGCGGTGGCGAAAATGTCGTCACTGGCAAAGGCCAGATGCTGGATGCTGGAGCCGAAGGTTTCCGCGATGAAGTGCCCGGCCAGCGTGCGATGGCTTTCGGCGCCGTTGAGCGTAAGACGCAGCGAACCCATCGTATTCTCGATCACCTGGCTGCGCACCAGGCCAGAAGGATCGACCACGTCCACCATGGGGCTCTTCTCGGCCACGAAAATGGACCGATAGAACAGAATCCAGGTGAGCATTTCCTCGTAATTCATTGTCTGCGCGATATGATCGATCCGCCGCAGGCCGGCATCCTGGCCCGGCTCCGCGTCAGCAATGGCATCGAACTCGATATCCCAGACCCGGCCCAGCGGGCTCTTTTCGTCGAGAAAATAGATGACCCCTCCACCAACGCCGCGAATAGCCGGAATGCTGAGCTGGTCGGGCCCGACGCGCTGGCTGAACAGCTGCGCGCCCAGCGCCTCCGCCCGCCGTACGGTTGCCGCCGCGTCACCCACCATCAGCCCCAGTGCATAGGCCGAGGTGCCATGCGTGAGATAGGCCGAATGCGCCAGCCCCTCGCGATCGGTGTTGATGACGATATTGATGTCGCCCTGCGTGAACCGCTCCACCGCCTTGCTTCGATGCCGGCCGCTGAGCCGAAAACCGAGCCGACGGAGGTGGCCGGCTAGCATCTGCGCCTCGGCCTCGTCCGCCGCGAATTCCACGAAGGCTACGCCATGTACATCCACCCGTGGCGGCAATACCGGTACGTCCATGGCAATATCCGGTTCGCTGTTGCGGACCTGATCCATCAGATAGACCAACGAGCGATGCCCGTCGGCCGCGATCGTGCGGGGCGAACCGGAGCGGAACTGGTCATTGAAGATTTCCAGCGAAATCGGACCATTGTATCCGGTGGCGGCGACGGCCCGCATGAAGTCGGTGACCTGGAGATCGCCCTCGCCCGGCATGTTGCGAAAATGCCGGCTCCAATACAGCAGGTCCATGTCGATGCGGGGCGCATCGGCCAGTTGCACGATGAATATCCTGTCCCCGGGGATCGAGCGGATCGAATCAGGATCGATGCCGCGCGCCAGCGTGTGAAAGCTGTCCAGAATGATGCCGATATTGGGATGGTCGGCCCGCCGCACGATCTCCCAGGCGTCGCGATGGTCATTGACATGCCGGCCCCAGGCCAGGGCTTCATAGCCCACGCGCAAGCCGCGCCGAGCGGCCCGCTCGCCCAGTTCCCGCAGATCGGCCGCCGCGCGGTCGATGCCGCCCAGCGCCAGCGGCGACACGCTGGAGCAGACCAGCATGAGATCGGTGCCCAACTCGCCCATCAGGTCGAACTTGCGCTCCGCCCGCGCGAAGGCCTGGCCCCGCTGCGGCCCCGGCAGGCCCTCGAAATCACGGAAGGGCTGGAACAGGGTAATGGTCAGGCCGAGATCGGCCACCATCGCCGCCACGTCGCGCGGCGAGCGGTCATAGGCGAGAAAGTCATTCTCGAAAATCTCGACGCCATCGAAGCCGGCTGCTGCAATGGCCTCCAGCTTCTCCCGCAGATCGCCACTGATCGACACGGTCGCAATCGAGGTCTTCAAGGCATGCCCTCCTGTTCGCGCAAAGAGTACGAACTAGTTAGTACATTTGCAAGGAGGGTGGTTTGGAGGGGAGGATCGATGGAATGGGGATGGGGGCGACGACCGTGTCGCGGCAGAGAGGGAAGTGGCTGGAGCATAATCCAGTCCGACCACCTCGGACCTGACCAGAGGGCTCTGCACTTTCGGCGCGCAGAGCAAGTG
>CBIGSA010000121.1:0-9559 GCA_966192215.1 uncultured Devosia sp.
CCAGGTCCGCCGCCAGAGCCAGTGACTCCGCATTCTCATTGGCCCCCATATCCGGCGGGGCGTCCTCGGGGCGCAGGTAGCGCCAGCCCTGGAAAGGGCGCTTGGGATAGGGCACGGTGCGAACCAGGTCGGGCGCCATGATGATGTCGCAGTAATCGATGCCCTCGTCATTGGTATATTTCGCCAGCCGCAGGATCGGCTGCCGGCACACCACCTGCCCCGATATGACCCAGTAAATGGAAGCCTTGCCCTCCATCTCCGCCGCCCGCTTGGGCATCATGCGGGTGCGATGGACATGCACATCCTCGCCATAGTCGGCATCCCACCAATGCGCGCGCTCGTCCCGGTAGGATTCGAGTTCCTCGAGGCTGGAAACGCCCACGCAAAGCTTGATCATGTGGATCATGCCAGGGCTCCCGGCTGGACGCGACCCTGGATGACGTCGATTTCGTCCTCGTCCACGATCCAGGGTTCGCGCAAGGCCAGGGTGAGCCAATCCTGGAAGGCCGGTAGCGCGTAAATGGCTTCGACATAGCCGGCCGCCATGTCGGAAACCGGCAGGTCATAGATGCGGATGCGCGTGGCCACCGGCGCGAACATGGCGTCGGCCGCCGTGAAGGCGCCGAACAGGAACGGCCCGCCCGAACGCGTCAGCAAGCCGCCCCAGAGGGTTTCGAGACGGTGCAGGTCCCGAGCAACCGCATCCACGCTCACCTTGCCGGGATGGGAGGCGCGCAAATTCATCGGCGCATGGCTGCGCAGGGCCGTGAAGGCCGAGTGCATCTCGGCCGCGGCAGCGCGGGCCAGCGCCCGTTCGCCGATATCGGAAGGCCAGATGGCGCGATCGGGGAAGCGATCAGCCAGATATTCGATGATGGCGATAGACTCGACCACGACGAGGCCGCCATCCTGCAGCACCGGCACCTTGCCGGTCGGCGAGCGCTGCGCCAGCACGTCGCGGAAGCCCTCCCCCTGCAATTGCAGCACCTCGTCCTCGAAGGGAATGTCGAAATGCCTGAGCACCAGCCATGGCCGCAATGACCAGCTGGAATAGTTGCGATTGCCGATCAGGAGCTTCATCAGGGGTCTCCGGGAAGAAAGAAGGGCGCCCTGGTGGCCCGGGCGCCCTTCCGAATTGCTGATAGTGAAGAACTCTAGCGTTTCAAGCTAAACGCCAGCAATAACGGAGAAAACCAGTCCCATTGAGAGCAGGCAAACCAGGGTCCAGCTCGCTGCTCGCCACATCGTGGCGGTGGTCTTCGGTTGACTTCGCATGATCGCTCCTTGTCAGCCGTTCACTCCGGATGTCGGTGGTGTGGTCCATATACCGCACCCGGTAGCAAATCGTTAACCCCGTCATAAATGCTTTGCAAGCAGCGAAGTTGCCACACTCCACAGCCGGACGGAGTGCAGGGTTAAGGGGCGGGAAGCGGAAATGGAAGCATTTTAGCGAGCTTTCGGCCCAGCTTCTCCAACCTTCCGTGGACAGCCAGTCGCCCAAACCCCTTTCCTTCCCTTGCGTCATTCCATATGATATACATATAGCATATCAATGGAGTGTGCGATGCGTGCCTTGGTCGATATGAACGACGCCCAGGTTGAAGCTCTCGACGTACTCGCCAAACGGGTGCGCCAGTCTCGCGCTGCCCTGATCCGGGCGGCCATAGACGATTATCTCGAGCGCCACCACCGCGAGCAGGTCGAGGACGGCTTCGGCCTGTGGGGCAAGCGAAAGGTCGATGGGCTGGACTATCAGGAAAAGGTGCGTAGCGAGTGGTAGGCGCGCTGTTCGACACCAATATTCTTATCGACCATCTCAACGCCATCCCGCAGGCGCGAGCGGAAATCGACCGTTTTGAAAGCCGCGCCATCAGCATCATCACCTGGATGGAGGTCATGGTGGGGGCGGATGCCGGTCTGGTGGAGGCGACGCAACGCTTTCTCGACGGTTTTGAGGTCATAGCCCTGGATGATGCAATTGCCGGGCTTGCGGTGGACCTGCGGCGTGCGCATCGCATCAAGCTGCCCGACGCGGTGATTTGGGCTACGGCGCAGGCGGCCGGACGCCTGCTCATAACCCGCAACACCAAGGATTTTCCGCCAGGCGATCCGGGGATACGCGAACCCTACACGCTGTAAGAGCCGCCGAGCCTAGAACAGCCCGAACCACAGCCCCGCGATGCCCAGGAAGGCGAAAAAGCCCACCATGTCGGTGATGGTCGTCACGAACACCGCCGAGGCGATGGCCGGGTCGGCCTTGAACTTGTCGAGCAGGATGGGGATCAGGATGCCGGCCGTGCCGGCCACGATCAGGTTGATGATCATGGCCAGGGCGATGACGATGCCCAGTTGCAGGTCGTTGAAGCGCAGCCAGGTGACGAGCCCGATCAGGATGGCGAAGATGATGCCATTGGCGCAGCCGACCACCATTTCGCGGGTGACGAGCCGGCGCAGGCGGCGGCCATCGAGTTCGCGCATGGCCAGCGCCCGCACGGTCACCGTCATGGTCTGCGTGCCGGCATTGCCGCCCATGGAGGCGACGATGGGCATGAGCACGGCCAAAGCCACCATCTGGTCGATCGTCGCCCCAAACAGGCCGATGACGAAGGACACGGCCACGGCGGTAATCAGATTGATGACCAGCCACGGCACGCGGCTGCGCACCGTATCGACGGTGGAATCGGAAATATCCTCGTCGCCCACGCCGGCCAGCAGCTTGATGTCCTCGTCGGCTTCCTCGTGGATCACGTCCACGATGTCGTCGATGGTGAGCACCCCGACCAGGCGCTTGCTCTCATCCACCACGCCCACTTCCACCAGGTCGTAGCGCTCGAAGTCGCGGGCGGCTTCTTCCTGGTCCTCATTGGCATCGACCAGCACGAAATTGGTGTTCATCAGCGCTTCGATGGCGACGACGCGCTTGGCCCGCAGAATCTTGTCGAGCGGAATGGTGCCGAGCACCTGGTAGGAGGCATCCACCACATAGATCTGGTAGAATTCATCCGGCAGGTCGGGTTCGCTGCGCAGGTAGTCGATGGTCTGGCCGACCGTCCAGAAGGGCGGGATGGCGATGAAATCAGTCTGCATCCGCCGTCCGGCGGATTCTTCGGGGAAATCGAGGCTGCGCTTGAGGCTCAGCCGCTCGAAAGTGGGCAGCTTGGCCAGAACTTCGTCCCGGTCCTGCTGCTCCATGTCCTCGAGGATGGCCACGGCATCGTCGCTGTCCAGGCCGCTGACGCCGCGGGCGATTTCCGCATTGGGCAGCTCTTCCATCAGCTCGACGCGGACGCTTTCGTCCACCTCGGTCAGGGCCGAATAGTCGAAGCGATCCCCCAGAAGCCGCACCAGATGCAGACGCTCGCCGGCATCGAGCGATTCGAGCACGTCGCCCACGTCGGCGGCATGCAAGGGCTCCATCACCGTGGCAACATCGTCATCCCGCCCGGCAGCCAAATAGGCGCGCAGACGTTCAAGCCACAACGGACTGATGTGGTCTTCGGCGTCGCGCAGCGCATTGTTGTCGATCCCGGCCTCGGGGCCGGGCATGATTTCGGGATCTGTGCTCATTGGGGGCCCTTTGTGTGTCCGGGGTTTCGGGGGCATTGGAAGCTGTAGCCAATCGCGGTGTGATGCGCCAGACTAAGGAAGAGGGATTTGCGGTGGTTGGGCATAAAATGACAGCCGATCTCGATCAGATATTCTCCCGCATCGAACAACTGGCCCAGGCGCGCGGCCTGCCAGGCGTGGCGCGCTCGACCAGCTATGGCACGCCATCGCTCAAGGTGCGCGACAAGAGCTTCGTGCGGCTCAAGGATTCGGGCACGCTGGTCCTGCTCTGCCCCGCTGAGCAGAAGGCCCTGTTGATGGAAATCTCGCCCGAAATCTATTTCGAGACCGAGCATTATGTCGGCTATCCCGCCGTGCTGATCCGGCTCGATGCCATTTCCGACGAGGAACTATCGCTGCGGCTGGAGGACGCCTGGCAATTCAGGGCGCCGCAGAAGCTGGCGGCGGAACGGCCGGCCAGGCCGCCGCGGCAGGATTGAGCAAACAAAAAGGCCGCCCCGAAGGACGGCCCTTTTCTGTTTCATCCCTGAGGATGAATGGTGCGGTCGAGAAGACTCGAACTTCCACGCCTCGCGGCACAGCGACCTCAACGCTGCGCGTCTACCAATTCCGCCACGACCGCACACTTTGGTAGGGCGAACGCCCCGGGGGGCGAAGCGAGTGGGGATGTAGCAAAGGTCTTCCCCAACCTCAAGCGGTTAAATCGAGATTTGCATTGCGGCTGTGGAGAGGATCAAGGGCGCCGGCTGTCTCCGGCACATCCACGCCGTATCACCCAGCTTGTCCGGATGATCCACGCGGCGTCCAAAATAAATTTCCCGGACAAGCCGGGCAATGACGGATGAACAGCAATACAGCGTGTCTAGCCCCGCCGGAAAATCTTCTCGGAAATAAGCACGCGCAGGTGCCCGTCCTCCACGCTCACTTCGCCATGCGCGATCAGCGTGCTGTTGGCATAGATGTTGAGCGGATCGCTTTCCGTGGCGTCGAGCTCGATCACCGCGCCACGGCCCATGCGCAGCAGATGGTGGATCGGCATCGTGGTCGCGCCGAGCTCGACCGTGATGTCCACTTCAATATTGTCTAGTGTGCTCATAGATAGATAGGAAACCCCGGGCCGGCCCCACAGCATGCGGCCGCTGAATCTGTTACAGGTAACTCTCTGGCAAGCATGGTTATGGAAGCGTTAACGACCGCGGCGGAAGCGTGCGAAATCGGGAATAAACTGGTGCGGACAGATGGACGGCCGGTGCAATGGATCATTTCGTCCGATCCGGTGCCCTACCCCGTGGCGCTCGACACCATGCGCAGCCGTGCCGCCGCCCTTGCCGCCGGCGAGGCCGAGGAGGCCATCTGGCTGCTCGAACACCCGCCGCTCTATACGGCCGGCACCTCTGCCGTGCCCGAGGACCTGCTGAGCGACCGATTCCCGGTCTATGATGCCGGGCGCGGCGGGCAATATACCTATCATGGCCCCGGCCAGCGCGTGGCCTATGTCATGCTCGACCTGACCCGGCGCGGGCGCGACATAAGATGCCTGGTCAAGGGACTGGAAAGCTGGGTTATCGACACGCTGGCCGCGTATAACATCACCGGCGAGCGGCGCGAGGGGCGCATCGGCGTCTGGGTGCAGCGGCCGGACAAGGGGGTGCTCAAGGAAGACAAGATCGCCGCCATCGGCGTGCGCGTCTCCAAATGGGTCACCTTCCACGGCATTTCGGTCAATGTGATGCCCGATCTCAGCCACTATGACGGCATCGTGCCCTGCGGCATCTCCGACCAGGGCGTGACCAGCTTCGAAGACCTGGGGCAACTGGTCTCCATGCCGGAAGTGGATTCCGTGCTGCGCCGGGCCTTTGAGCAACAGTTCGGGCCTACCGTCGTTGCGCCGGAGGAAAGCCTTGTCAGCACGGCCCGCAATGGCCTAGTGCGGTAACAATCCAATCGCGCCCTGGAGGACGAGATGACGCTGGACGACCTGAAACGCCTGTTCACCCGCCAGACCCTGTTCCGGCTCGACGCGATCCTTTCGCCCCGGCTGGTCCCCATCCTCTATGCGCTGGGCCTTGCCGGCATCCTGCTCTGGGCAGTCGGCCACCTGTTCTGGACCTTCGGCTTCGGCTTCGGCAACGGGCTCTGGGGCCTGCTGGAGATCGCCGTTTTCGGCCTGTTGTCCCTGGTGGGCCTGCGCATTGCCTGCGAGGCGCTGCTGGTCTGGTTCAAGGCACATGAACAGAGCGGCGAGACGGTGAACCGCTCACGCTATTCGGCCAGCCTGCTCGACGAAGTGCGCGACGCGATCCGCGACCTTGCCGAAGAAGGCGAAGATCCCGACTATGCCGAGGCCGACGAATATATCACCCCGGCTACCGAGCCGGCGCCCTATGTGCCGCCGGCCACGCCAGCCGAATCGGTGACCACGCCACGCAGCCCGGCTACGGCATCGGGCGAGACGCACAAGGCGCCCCGCCGCACCGCCAGGCGGACACCGCCGCCCAAGAATGTGAGCTGATCGCTCCCTACTGCTTGTTGATGCTCCAGGCGCCCGGTCCGGCAAAGACCAGGTAGCCGAAGATGAAGCAGTAAAGGATGGCCCCACCACCCATATTGATCGACGGGAAGAAGCCGCCTGTCGAGACATGGCCCATGAAATAGGCCACGGCCATGAAGCCGCAGAGCAAGAAGGCGACCGGGCGGGTGAAGAGGCCCACCAGGATCAGCAGGCCGCCGAAGAATTCGAGAATGCCGGCCACGAGCAGCAGCCCCTCGACCGGGAATGGAAACGCGGTCGGGAAGCCGAACAGCTTCATCGAGCCGCTTTCGACGAACAGCAGGGCAGTCACGATGCGCAACACGGCAAGGGCCTGCGGCGCATAGGCAGAGAGACGGTCAAACATAATGGCGCTCCTCATAGCGATATCTGGCCAGCCGGGCTGACCCATATCTGCTAGACGCGCATTGCGACCTATTCCCGACACAATCTCGCCATTCCAGACAAAAAGCCCGCGGATCGCTCCGCGGGCTCGCACTGGTAGCCGGGCCGGCCCTACTGCTTGTTGAGACTCCAGGCGCCGGGGCCGGAAAAGACCAGATAGAGGAAGATGAAGCAGAACAGGATTGCCGCATCGCCCCCATTCATGGCCGGGAACAGGTTGGCCGGGGCATGGGCCATCCAATAGGCGACGGCCATTTCGCCGGCGGCGATGAAGGCGGCCGGGCGAGTGAAGAAGCCGATCAGGACCAGAATGCCGGCGACGATTTCGATGATGCCGGCCAGGCCGAACAGGCTGAACAGCGGCGGCGTCATGTCGGAGGCCGGGAAGCCGATGATTTTCTGTGTGCCGTGCAGAACGAACAGCAATGCGGTGACGATGCGCAGCACGGCGAGGGCCTGCGGCGCATAGGCGGAGAGACGGTCGAACATGTTGTGGCTCCTTTGAGCGTCGGGATGCTGCGCCAACCCGTCAGGCGCATCTGGCGAAAGCCCAGTTAGAGCAATCAATTGCGTCGCAGAACCGGGCCGGTTGCGGACGCACTGTTCGCTAAACGCGCGTTCAAGGCCATGTGACCGCCATAATGGGAAGCCCAGCCCCGCGTGGCGCGGGAGGCAGTCACATTGCGTAACCGTCAAACTTTCTGTATGACGCGCGCAACAATTCCCACATCGGAAACTCCGCTCACATGAGCCAAGCGCCAAAAATTGGCCTCGTCAGCCTCGGCTGCCCCAAAGCCCTCGTCGATAGCGAACGCATCATGTCCACGCTCCGCAGCCAGGGCTATTCGTTCAGCCGTGACTATGCCGGGGCCGATATCGTCCTCGTCAACACCTGCGGGTTCCTGGATTCCGCCAAGCAGGAATCGCTCGAAGCCATCGGGGAAGCCCTCAACGAAAATGGCCGCGTTATCGTTACCGGTTGCCTGGGCGTCGAGGAAGAGCTGATCCGCCAGACCCACCCGTCGGTGCTGGCCATTTCCGGCCCGCACCAATACGAGAATGTCGTCTCGGCCGTGCATGAACACCTGCCGCCCGTGCCGAACAAGTTCGTCGACCTGGTGCCGGAAACCGGGCTGAAGCTGACGCCGCGCCACTACGCCTATCTCAAGATTTCCGAAGGCTGCAACAACCGCTGCTCCTTCTGCATCATCCCCCAGATCCGCGGCGACCTGGCCTCGCGCCCGGCTGCCGGCATTCTCGGCGAAGCCGAAGGCCTGATCCGCTCGGGCGTCAAGGAATTGCTGGTCATCAGCCAGGATACCAGCGCCTATGGCGTCGATATCAAATATGCCGAGAGCAATTATCGCGGCCGGCCGGTCAAGGCGAAGTTCTACGATCTCGCCAAGGAACTGGGCCAGCTCGGCGCCTGGGTGCGCCTGCACTATGTCTATCCCTACCCGCATGTCGATGCGGTAATGGAGCTGATGGCCGATGGCCTGGTGCTGCCCTATCTCGACATTCCCTTCCAGCACGCTTCGCCCAAGGTGCTCAAGGCCATGCGCCGTCCGGCTCATCAGGAAAAGACGCTGAATCGGATTCTTGACTGGCGCCGCCAAGTCCCTGATCTGACAGTGCGATCCAATTTCATCGTCGGCTTCCCCGGCGAGACGGAAGAGGATTTCGAGATGATGCTCGACTTCATCGAGGAAGCCGAGATCGACCGCGCCGGCTGCTTCAAATATGAACCGGTGACTGGTGCCCCGGCCAATGAGCTCGACGGGATCGTGCCCGACGAGGTGGCGCAGGACCGGTTCGAGCGGCTGATGGAAGTGGCCCAGCATGTCTCGACCGGGCAACTGGCCAAGAAGGTCGGCCGCACCATCCAGGTGCTGGTGGACGATGTGCAGCCCGAAGCCAACCAGGCCATCGCCCGCTCCAAGTGGGACGCGCCCGATATCGACGGTCAGGTGATCATCGCCAAGGCCACTGGTATCAAGCCGGGCGACATGGTCGATGTGGTGGTGACCGATAGCGACGAATATGACCTGTTCGCCGAACCGGTGAAGGCGCTGAACTGACCCGACCTGATGCTGTTCGGTTTTCAGCCTGCGAGGCGCGGCAGGAGCGGCGCCTCTTTTCTACCAGACGATGCTGGCGCCGGCCATCACCAGGCCCAAGGTGGCGATGTTCCAGCTGAAGGTCCTTAGCCAAGGCACGCCCAACGCGTAGAGGGGCAGGTAGACCACGCGTCCCGCGAGATAGATGCCGCTTCCCCATTGGCTGAGCCAATCCATCCCATCCGTGGCATCGAGCAGAAAAACGAACGCAACGAAGATCGGGAAGCTCTCGAGGAAATTCGACTGCGCCCGCTGCAGGCGCCCGGCAATGCCCGAGGGTTGCAGGCCTTCGTCACGCGCACCCACGGTATAGGCATTGCCGACCTGAGCCTTGAAGGCGAACGAGGCCGCCGAGAGGTGCACCAGGCCAAGAACAGCCCAGGAAAAGTGTCCAGAACTCGAAGCTCACGGCCCGTCACCACGATCCAAAATTTACTGAAGTAGCAAAGTGTCCCACGGGCGAGATTGTGTCTCCGATCGGACGACCGCACAATATCCTTGCCGCGGCTTTCCGGAGTGGCGGCGGCACATTTGCCCCACCGGCCTGGAACGCCCGGACTTGTATTCTGTTACATCTGTGACAGGCTTGCCATGTTGCGAGTCCATTTGAGGAGAATGGAATATGGCTTTTGACGGCGTAGGTTGGCTGGCAGCGATCATCATCGGCGGCATTGCCGGATGGTTGGCCAGCATGTTCATGAATGCCGGCGGCGGCGTGCTCAAGAATGTCATTCTGGGCATTGTCGGCGCCGTTCTGGCGAGCCTGGTCTTCGGTCTGCTCGGCATCTCGTTCGGCGGCTGGATCGGCTACCTCATTGCCGGTTTCATCGGCGCCTGCATCATCATCTTTATCGGACGCGCCGTATCGCGTTAGTTTGCCGGGGGGCCCCCCCAACGCGGGCCGCCGGCTGCGGTGGCGGAAGAGCGCAGCCGGGGCGGG
>CBIGSA010000122.1:0-9518 GCA_966192215.1 uncultured Devosia sp.
ATCAGGCTCCAACTTCGGTTGGAGCCTCTTTTTTTTCCTGCCCTCCGCCCGCCATCGCCCTGTCCACCGGCCATCCGTTGACAACTTGTCGCTGTGAATATCGCATGGCTGACATGTCAGCAGATGCATTGCTGACCAAACGGTCAAAACCTATATTGGCTTTGTCGCTGGTGAAGCCGCTCCGTATCCTCCTCCCTCGGACCCGCTTCTTGCGACACCGGATTTAGGTCGTATCCTCCTCCCTCGGCCTGGGTCCACCGGTTCGGCGCCTATCCTCCTCCCTGGCGCAGGGCCATTACTTTCGATTTGGCTTCGGCCCTATCATCAGGCTCCAACTTCGGTTGGAGCCTCTTTTTTTGCGCCAGCCGACAGGCACCAGATCGGCCAGCGAATCTGCATGGCAGCACTTCCCATTGCGCGTTTGTGTCACGCCATCAGGCATCCGATACTGCGCCTCGAACAGATCAGCGGCGTTCGTGGCGCCGCTCCTCCAAGGTCAGATGCTTCGGCTGACGACCTCTAAGGCCCTGCCCATCCCCTCGGGCGGGGCCTTTCTTTTTCGCTGGTCGATTCTTGCCGACGCCCGGCACTTTCTGCCGCCCTTTGGCGCAACCCCGATGCCAACACCCTGTTTTTCCAGCTTTTTCCCGCGGCACGCGACTTGCATCGCGGTCTTCGACCGATCGCAGGAGTATCCGATGGTTGCCGTCACCAGTGCCGCTTACTCGACCAACACCTATTACAAGGCCGCCGCCTCGGCGCAGGCTGCGGCAGCGACCAGCGCCGCCACCGGCAGCAACGCGACCGTTGACGAGCAGGCCGCCGCCACGGTCACCCTGTCCGAGGAAGCCCGCGCGGCCCTCGCCGCCAAGGATTTCGCCACCGTCGTCAGCGACACGCATGCCAAGCTCCTGACCCTCTTGACCGAGGCCGACCGCACCTCTCCGCTCGAAGGCAACAGGCTGGCGCTCGACCTCTCCAGTCTCGATGCCCGCGAACTCTTCGCCATGGCCAGCGATGACAGCTTCACTGAGGACGAACGCGAGGCCGCCGGACTTGAAATGCAGCGCCGTTTCGAAGCCGCCATGGCTGGCCCCGCCGCCATTGCCGAAGTCACCGGCAATTATACCGGCCTCTACAAGGCCGCCGCTGATTATCTCGATAGCCTGGGTCCCGAGGAAAAGGACGGCTCCGACTGGGTCAATGGCCGTGCCGCCATCACCGAGGCGCAGAAGCAGTTGCAGGCTGACCCGAAAACCATGCCCGACGTCGGCGAGGACGATCCCGTCGCGCTCTACCTGGCTTTGGTCGAAGCCGGCGCCGGCACCCAGCCGCAGGACATTGCCGATGTCGCCACCGGCGCCCGCAAGACGCTGGACGCCCTCTATGCCGACGCCATCAAGGCCGGCAAGGTGCCTACCTTCAACAAGGCGACCACGGTCGGCACCTATATCGACATGTCGAAATTCCCCAGCCGGACGCTGTCGTCCATCGTGCTCGACACGTCAGGCCAGTTCTCCACCCAGGAAGTCAGCGCCGCCAATTCCGCCCTGCGCGCCAAGAGCGGCGCAGCCCTGCTGGCCGGCTTCCAGAACGCCGCCAAATCAAGCGACCCCACCGCCTTCAGCCAGAACATCATGTCCCTCTTCGCTTCGATGAGTGCGGAGGAACGCCAGGCCACCGGCTGGAGCGACCAGTTCTACCAGGCCGCTGTCCAGAGCTACCAGTCCACCACCAAGCTGATGGACATGTTCGCCCAGGCCGGCGGCGGCAATACCGGCTTCTTGAGCTGGATGGGGAAATAACCTCTCCCTCGAGGGAGAGGTGAAGATCACTCACACGATGCCCGCGCAGAACCCCTGTATCCGGTGCACCGCCTCTTCCAGCTCCGCATTGCCCGCGGCATAGCTCAGCCGGAAATGCCCTGGTAAACCAAACGCCGCGCCATGCACCAGCGCCACGCCGGTTTCCTCCAGCAGCGCCATGACGAAATCCTCGTCAGTGTTCAGCACCTTGCCCCCGGCGCTGGTCTTGCCCAGCAGCCGCTTGCACGATGGGAACACGTAGAACGCGCCCTCCGGGGTCAGGCAATCGAGCCCGGTATTGGCGTTGAGCCCCTTGACCACCAGGTCGCGCCGCGCCTGGAACACCGCCCGCCATTCCGCGAGGAACTCCTGCGGCCCGTTCAGCGCCTCCACCGCCGCCCATTGCGCGATGGAGCTCGGATTGGTGGTCGACTGGCTCTGCAGCTTCAGCATCGCTGCAAGGATATGCCGCGGCCCGGTGCAATAGCCGATGCGCCAGCCCGTCATGGCATGCGACTTGGAGACGCCGTTCATCGTCAGCGTGCGCGGCTGCAATGCCGGCTCCACCTGCGCGATGGTGGCAAACTTGCCGCCGTCATAGACCAGCACTTCATAGATATCGTCGGTGAGAATATGCACATGGGGATGCCGCAGCAGCACCGCGGCCAGCCCCTTGAGCTCGGCCTCCGTATAGGCCGCACCCGTCGGGTTGGACGGCGTATTGAGGATCAGCCACTTGGTCCTGGGCGTAATTGCCGCTTCCAGCACCTCGGGCTTGAGCTTGAACCCCGTCGAGGCATCTGCCACCGCGAAGACCGGCTCGGCCCCGCACAGCCGCACGATTTCCGGATAGCTCACCCAATAGGGCACCGGCACCACGACCTCGTCGCCCGGATTGAGCGTCGCCATCAGCGCATTGAAGATGATCTGCTTGCCGCCCGAAGCCACGAAGCAATCGGCCGCCGTCACGTTGAGCCCGTTGTCGCGCCGGAACTTGGCCGCCACCGCTTCCTTGAGTTCGGGAATACCGTCCACATTGGTATAGCGCGTCTTGCCCTCGGCCATGGCGCGGATGGCCGCCTCGCGCACATGGAGCGGGGTATCGAAATCCGGCTCGCCGGCGCTGAGCGCGATGATATCGCGCCCCTCCTGCGCCATGGTGCGCGCCTTCTGGCTGATCGCCACCGTCGCCGACGGCGCCACGCGCTCCAATGCCTCGGACAAGAAACCCATTCGTCACTCTCCCCGGAAATCCGGGCAAACTGATACGGCCTGGCGCCACCAGGGGCAAGTTATGCCTTGGGTGGAGCCGTGGATTCACGCACGACGAGCCGTCCCTGCAACACCTGCCGCCCATCGACCTGCTTGCCGCCCAAGGCCGCATCCACGGCACACCGCGCGATCTCCTCCATCGGCTGGGCGACCGTCGTCAGCTTGGGCGTGGCCACCGCGGCCTCGGGCACGCCGTCGAACCCCACCACGGACACGTCATCGGGCACTTTCATGCCGTGGCGAAATAGCCAGTCCACCGCATGCATCGCGATCTTGTCCGACATGGCCAATATCCCGGTCGGCTTCTCCACCGCCGCGAACATTTCTTCCATCACGGCATGCGTGCTGGCCTCGTCCTCGCGCGTCTCGAAGACCGGCACCTGGTCCCGCGCAATTCCGGCTCCATCCAGCGCCTTCCAATAGCCCATGGCCCGGTCGCGCGATGTCGAATAGGTCGCCGCCAGCACCTCGGCTTCGCTCCGTCTTCCCATGCCGGTTTCGCTCAGCGACGTGGCGAGAATGGCCAGCCGCCTGTGGCCCAGCTCGATCAAGTGCCGCGCCGCCATCCGCGCCCCGCTGACATTGTCGACCCCGATCGCCGGAACCGTGCTGTCCGCCGCGCCGATGGCCAGCGCCACATAGGGCAATTGCCGCTGCCGGGTGATGTCCACCAGCCGCTCGCCGCCCTCCACGCAGAGCAGGATGAACCCATCCACCAGCGCCGACTGGATATTCCAGGCCAGCCGCTCGTCATTGAGCGCCGAAACCAGCGCCACGCCCGCCCCGCGCGCATCGCAGATTTCGGAAATCTCGCTCATGAGCTGGCGCGCCCAGAGGTCCTCGAAGAAATAGCTGAGCGGCTCGATGGCGGCCACGCCCACCGCATTGACCCGGCCCTGCCGCAGCAGCCGCCCGGTGACGCTGGGCCCGGCATAGCCCAGCCCCCGCGCGACGGCCAGCACATGCTCGCGCACTTCCTCGCGCACCAGTTCGGGCTTGCTGAACACATTCGACGCCGTGCCCTGCGACACGCCGGCCGCCTTCGCCACGTCCTTGAGCTTGATACTGGTCTCGCCCCGCCGCGTCACTGCCCTGTCGAACTCCTTTGCATGGCCTATCCCTAGCAGAATTTTTGTATCGGTTCAAATTTCACTTGACTCCACGATGTATCGGCCTACACTTGAACCGATTCAAACGACACCTTCCCGTCAGTCGATTGAACCGATTCAACGTAAACCCAAACGCGGCCTTATACACGGAGACGAAAAATGATCCCGGCCAGCTATCTCTTCAAGGACATCTATCACCAGCATTGGGACGAGCCCGATGCGCCCATCATCGTCGAGCGGCCTCGCCGCTTCGGCGGCGGCCTGCTCCGGCCCCTGGCCGCGGCCTCGACCACGCTGTTCCACCGCTCGCCCCGGACCTACAGCCACCACGCCGCCAGCCATGCCTGATTGCCGCCCATGCATTCCCGCGAAAGCGCCCATAGCCCGCCTGCTTTCGCGGGAATAGCCTCCTGCTGCGACCTTCCACAGCGCCACGGCCACAGTTTCGCCCTCAAATGGTACGCGCCGCACCCCATTCGACACAAACTCGAACCGCATTCGCATGGCTTGATGCCACCATTGCGAAGACAAGGTTCCCGACGTCGATCCCATGCAAAAGTCCACGTCCCCCAGGCGGAAGCGTTTCAGGCTCTATGCTGTCGCATCGGCGGCTTTGCTGGGCCTCGGCTCCGCTGCAGCCCTGATTGCCGGCGTCACACCGGCCACCGCGGCAAACCTGGCCAGCCAGCCCGACACGCAGATCGCGGTGTTCATGGTGCCGCTGACCATCCTGCTCATCGCAATATTGTTCGAGGCCGCGCGCATTGCCCTGCGCGGTGCTTTGCCGGCCGAAGCCCCGCTTCGGCGCACCACCCGCCGCCACTGGTCCCCTGGCCAGGGCGAGGGTTGACCTCCCTGATCCCCCGACGTGACTGGGCCGGCCTTGTGCCGGCCCTTTTCTTATCGGCGGCCGGCAAAAGCGTCGAATACCGCGCGAATACGCGCCAGCCTCCGCAATTCCGGCGGCGCCAGTAGCCAGATACCCATTTCGAAGGCGGGCTCTTCGTCCAGAACGTGCAGATCGTCCCGGCCCCGCACCAGTTCGGCGGGCACCAGGCCCGCCCCCATGCCCGCTTCCACGGCGCGAAGCATGACAAGTGGCGTCGGCACGCATGCTCCTATCCGCTCCGGCGCGACATGCGTCTTCATCCATTTCGAGGCCGGAGTCGCACAGTCTCGTTCTCCGAACTCGATCCAGGGCAGGTCCGCCGGATCACTGGCAGACAATTCGGCTGCCACGACAGGCACGAAACTGAACTGGCCTATACGCCGCCCATAGAGGGCCTCGTCGGGTCCGTTGGAAAGACGCAGCGCCATTTCCGCCTCCCGCCGTGACAGGCTCCGCACGCCCGTGCCGATGTCCAGCGACAGCTCTATGCCCGGATGGTTGCGTCGGAAGCCGGCAAATATGCTCATGAAATGCCAGGCCAGCACATCCACGGTTGTCAGCCGGATATGCCCCGTGAGTCGCTTGTCGCGCCCACCTATTTCCCGTTCGACGGAGGCAAGGTCCGCCGCGATACGCCGCGCCGCCGCGATCAACCGCTCGCCCTCCGCCGTGGGCGTTACGCCATCGTCGCTGCGCTCGAACAACTTGGCGGAATAGTAGCTCTCCAGCTCCCGCACACGCCGCGCCACGGTCGTATGGGCAACGCCCAGCCGCCGTCCCGCCTCCGAAAAGGTTCGGGCGTCCGCCAGCATTGCCACAACAGTCAAATCGCCAGGCCCCATCTCGCCCCCCGTGCACAATTGCACACTCATTGTACACAACCGGCTATTTCCTGTGCAGCAGAATTTGAGCCACTGTCCGCCCGTCTTTCACAGGGGCTGTTATCTTGCTCGAACTTTTCGCCATCGTCGTCGCCGGCCTGCTTGTTTTCCTCTCGGCCGCCGTCCAGCACCTCAATACGATTTCCACCCGCGGCCTGAGCTTTGTCTTCACCGATCGCTCCACGCCACTGGCGCGCGAAGGCTTTGCCGGCCGCGCCGCCCGCACTTTGCAGAACAATCTCGAATCTTCGGGAATGTTCGTACCGGCCGCTGCTATCGTTTCGCTTGGCGGCCACGCTACAGCGCTCAGCGGGCTTGCCGCGACAGTCTATATCGCCGCCAGGCTTGGCTTCACCGCGAGTTATTGGCTAGGCGCCAGCCGCCCGCGCTCGTTCTTCTGGGGTCTTGGCATGGCGGCTATCGCGGCCATGTCGGCTCTGGCCTGCCTGGCCATCCTCGCCGGATAGTTCCATCGGCCTATTGCCGGCCGGCCGATGAAGGTTCACACTTTGGGCAGGAGGACTTCAACATGCTTGTCGATACCATCCTGCAAACCAAGGGCGTGATCGTCCACACCCTGCCCGAGACCGATACGCTTGCCGATGCGGTGAATCTGCTCAACACCTACAATATCGGCGCCGTGGTCATCACTGATACCGGCGGCGCCATAACAGGCATTCTCTCCGAGCGCGACATTATCCGCCGGCTTGGCAAGAACCCCACCGGGGCATTGGCTATGACCATCGGCCAGGCCATGACGCGCGGTGTCGTCACCTGCACGCGCGATACCAACATTGCCGAGGTCATGGAGCGCATGACGCGCCTGCGCATCCGCCACATGCCCGTGGCCGAGGCCGGTGACCTCATAGGCATCGTCTCCATCGGCGATGTGGTGAAATACAAGATCGAGGAAGCCGAACACGAGGCGGAAGTGCTAAGGGAATATATCGCCTCCTGATCCTCCGGGCCGTTTCGATGCTGCAGAGTTTCCTTCTTGCCCTTGTCGGCGTCGCCGCGGCCCAGGCTTCGCCCGGCCCCAACATGTTCGCCGTCATCGGCGCCGCCCTGGGCAATGGCCGCCGCGCCGCTTTGCTGGTCGTAGCCGGCATTGCCTCGGGCACCTTGGTCTGGGCGGCAATGGCCGCGCTTGGCCTCGGCGCCGTCTTCACTGCCGTGCCCGCCTTGCTGACCGCGCTCAAATTCATCGGCGGCGCCTATCTCTGCTATATCGGCCTTCGGGGCCTGCGCGCAGTCCTGCGCGGTTCCGAAGCCGCCCTGCGCCCCGAGACCCGCGCGCTGTCCGACCTTGCCGCCTGGCGCCGCGGCTTCTTCGTGGTCATGACCAATCCCAAAGCCCTGCTGATGTGGCTGGCTTTGGCCACCTTCCTGTTCGGCGCCGGTCTCAATCCCGGCCAGGTCCTGCTCTTCGGTCCCGTCGTCGCCATCTCGGCCACGCTGATCTATGGCTTTTATGGCGTCATGTTCTCCACCGGCCTCGCCAGCCGCGGCTATGCCCGCTTCTGGCGCTGGATCGAGGCCGCCTTCGGCACCGCCTTCAGCGCCCTGGGCCTCACCCTCATCGTCTCCGGCATCCGCGATTTCAGGCCATGAAGCGCTTTCTGTTCTGGACGCTGGGCATTCTGGCAGTCCTCGCCGCTGCCCTGTATCTGGCCTTCCGGCTGAGCCCCTGGCCCACGGTCCTGGTCATCCAATATGTCTTCGGCAAGGGCGACGCCGCTTCCGAAGCGCGGCTGGTCAAGCATGTGCCACCTGATATCGTCACCCGCGCCAATATCCCCTATGGCATCGGCCCGACCGAGGTTTTCGACCTCAACCTGCCGCCCGGCGCCACCGAACCGTTACCCGCCATCGTCTGGGTGCATGGCGGCGCCTGGATCGCCGGCAGCAAGGCCGGCGTCGCCAACTATCTCAAGGTGCTGGCCGGCCACGGCTATGCTACCATCGGCGTGGAATATTCCACCGGCTATGGCACCACCTATCCCACGCCCGTCCGGCAGGTGAATGCGGCTTTGGGCCATGTCGCGGCCAATGCCGCCGAACTCGGCATCGACCCTGACCGGATCATCCTGGCCGGCGACTCCGCCGGCGCGCAATTGGCCGCCCAGGTCGCCAATATTATCACTGATCCAAGCTACGCCGCCCAGGTCGGCATCGAGCCGCTGCTTCCGCAGGACCGGCTTCGCGGCGTCGTGCTGGTCTCCGGCGCCTATGACATGCAGGCCGCTACCGTGCCGGGCGGCGACATGTCATGGTTCGTCAATACCGTGCTCTGGGCCTATTCCGGGGTGAAGGATTTCGTCGAGGACAAACAGTTCACCCTCGCCTCCGTCGCCCACTATGTCACGCCGAGCTTCCCGCCGGCCTACATTACCAGCGGCAATGGCGATCCCCTCGCGCCCCAGGCCGAGCGCCTCGCCGCCTCGCTCTCCGGCATGGGCGTGCCGGTCTCCAGCCTTTTCTACCCGACGGACCACGATCCCGCCCTGCCACATGAATACCAGTTCAATCTCGACACATCAGAGGGCCAGCAATCCCTGGATCAGATGCTGGCCTTCATCGCCGCCCACACCCTGCCCTAAACCAGCCGCATCAGTCCTGCCGCCGTCGGCCCGAAGCCGCATTGCCGGTAGAAGCTTTCCAGATGCGGCTCGAAATCCACATGCAGCCAATGCGCGCCGCGCGCCCGCGCAACGTCGGCGGCCCGCGCCACCAGCCGGGAGGCAACGCCCTGCCGCCGGAAATCGGGATCCACGCAGGTATCGAGGATGAAGGCGTGCACGCCGCCATCCCAGGCGACATTGACGAAGCCGATCAGCGTGACGCCCTGATAGGCGCCCACATGCGCCAGGCTTCGCCCCAGCAACGGCTGGAAGCTTGCATGTCCCTCATCACCCCACGCCGCCAGCCACAATCGGCGCATCGCCTCGTCACTGGGAAACGGGTCCGTCGCGATCTCGATCAAGCCGATGCTCCATGGCGTTTCTTACCAACCTGACCAAGTCTTCATCCCCTCGCAAGGTCGTGAAGAGGTGGCCCCCTCTAGGGTCAGTTCTGCCGGATCACCCGGCTCCCATGCAAAGGACCCTACCATGAAGACGATCACCACGACCGCCATTGTGGCACTGATGACGGCCACGCTCGGCCTTTCCGCCATTGCCCCCAGCTATGCCCAGGATGCGGCCGCACCCGCCCAGGCTCAGACCCAGCAGCAGCCGGGCCCCGGCTTCGGCTTCCGCCACGATACCAATGGCCCGCGCCAGTTCGGTCGTGGCGGCGATCTGCTCGGTTTCGACCGCGGCACCGAAGCTGTCGAAATCGCCCTTGTCCGGCTCAGCCACGCCATTGAGCTGACCGCGGAGCAGCAGGCTCTGTTCGATACGCTCAAGACCGACGCGCTCGCCGCGGCCGAAACCTTCTCGACGGCCGTCGAAGGCCTGCGCCCCACGGCCCTTGCCGAAGGCCAGACCGCCGAAGTCCCCGACTTCTCCGAGCGACTCGAAAACCGCATCGCCATCGAGACCGCGCGTCTTGCCGCCCTTGA
>CBIGSA010000123.1:0-9498 GCA_966192215.1 uncultured Devosia sp.
AATAGGCCTTGAGGAATTCCTCCAGCACCCAGCGCAACTGGCCGATATGGCTCGACTTGTCGATGACCAGTCCTTCGACCTGGTGGAACATCGGGGTATGGGTCTGATCGCTGTCATTGCGATAGGTGCGGCCGGGAATGACCACGCGGATGGGCGGGTCCATCGGCGGGGTCATGTAGGATGCGGCCGGCTTCTCGTTGGTCTTCTGCATGACGCGGACCTGCACCGGGGAAGTGTGGGTGCGCAGTACCTTCTTCACCCCGTCGGCGCCGGGCTTCATGAAGAATGTGTCATGCATCTCGCGGGCCGGATGGCCCTCGGGGAAATTGAGCGCGGTGAAGTTGAAGTAGTCGGTCTCGATATCGGGGCCTTCGGCGATCGAGAAGCCCATATCCGAGAAGATGGCGGTGATCTCGTCGATGGTCTGGCTGATCGGATGGATGCGGCCGCGGGCGGTCGGCGCCGGCTGCAGGGGCAGGGTGATGTCGACCGTCTCGGCCTTGAGCCGGGCATCGAGCGCGGCGGCCTTGAGGTCACCGCTCTTGGCCTCGATCAGGCCAGCAATCTCGGTCTTGAGGCCGTTGATGGCGGGGCCGGCGCTCTTGCGCTCTTCGGGGGCCATGGTGCCGAGCGAAGCGAGCAGCGCCGAGACGCTCCCCTTCTTGCCCAGGGCGCTGACGCGCACGGCATCGAGCGCGGCTTCATCGCCCGCTTCTGCGATGGCGGCGGAGAGCTCGGCGCGGAGGGTGGCGATCTGGTTCTCGAGGGACATGGATTTTCTCAACTCGGACGATTGCGGCGGTTAGAGCAAAACAAAACGCCCTGCGCCAGCCCTCAACAGGCGGCGCAAGGCGCTATTTTTGACCTCAGCCAGGCTGGGGAGTGTTAGGCGGTGACGCGCTCGTGGGTCGTCTTTTCGACGCCTTCGAGATACGCCAGGGCAGCCTTGGCCTTTGCGACCAGCACGCCGAACGCTTCGGGCTGGGTGATCGCCAGATCGCTCAGCACCTTGCGGTCAACGGCAACCTCAGCCTTGCTGAGGCCGTCGATAAATCGACCATAGGTCAGCCCGTGATCGCGCACGGCAGCGTTGATGCGCTGGATCCAGAGCGCGCGGAAATTGCGCTTCTTTACGCGACGATCGCGGTAGGCGTACTGGCCGGCCTTTTCGACGGCCTGCTTGGCGATACGGATCGTCGACTTGCGGCGGCCATAATAGCCCTCCGCAGCCTTCAAGACCTTCTTGTGACGGGCGTGGTTGGTAACGCCTCTTTTAACGCGTGACATGTGTCAGCTTCCCTTCAGCGTTAGCGGTTGTACGGCATGTACCACTTGACCAGACCCTCGTCGCCCTTGGACAGGATCTTGGTGCCGCGGTTGGTGCGGATGTACTTGGCGTTGTGGTTGATCAGGCGGTGGCGCTTGCCGGCGACGCCTGCCTTGACACGACCGGTCGCTGTGAAGCTGAAGCGCTTTTTGGCGCCAGACTTCGTCTTCATCTTGGGCATTTTGCGGGTCCTTACTAGAGATAGGATGGATTTGGGCCCATCGCATTCAAGAACCGCCACGGCATGCCTTTTGGCCGGGCGGTCCGGAGAAGTCGGCTCTATAGGGGGAAAGCGGGCCTATGGCAAGCCCCGCCCGGCCGCTTCCAGCATCGGCTGCAGGTGATCCTCGAACAACAGGCCTGGCCGCGCCGCCAGCGCCGCCTCGTAGAGTGCCTCGGCCTCGAGCGAGACGCGCAGGAACGCGGCGCAGCCTTCGGCCTCCTCGGCGGGGAGGCCATAATGGCCACTTTCGAGCCGGCGCAGGATTTCGGTCTTGGAAGCGATCATGCCGGCGGCGACATTCTTGCCATTGCTCATCGAGCTCGAACGCTTGATGTAGTCATGGAGCGGGGTGCCCAGATGCATCGAAGTGGGTGCGGTGCGGTAGAGCTGCAGCAGGAATTCGAGATCGGTCATGTTGCTCATGGTGGGATCGTAGCGCCCGTCGGCGCGGCGGCGATCCCACACCACCATCGAATCCATGGAGAGGCTCACCCATTTGTGGCTGCCGGCGTTCAGCACCCGATCGGGCCCATCGCCGACATTGCGCAAATGGGAAAAGTCCTCGGTCATCACGTCGAGCGCTGTCGAGACGATCCCGTACTCCGCCAGGGCCGCGACAGCTCTTTCCAGCTTTTGCGGCTTCAGCCGGTCGTCGGCATCGAGAATGGCGGCATAGGGCGCCGTGATCTGCTCCAGCGCCACATTGCGCGCATTGGACGCGCCGCGGCCGCTGCCGCCGCTGGAGAGAAAGCGGATGCGGCTGTCGCGAATTCCCGCTTCGGCGAGGAAGGCCGCGTAGTCGAAGTCGTCATCGGCGACGAGCCAGAGCTCCCAGGCGGCATGGGTCTGCGCCAGGGCGCTTTGCACCGTGGTGACGATGGTCGCCTGGGCCTTCCAGGCAGGGGTGATGATGGCGACGGTCTGGTCCATTGTGCACTCTTGAATGGGACACCGGCTTGTCCCATATCTCCCAGCAGGTGCGTGATGCCGGAATTCAGCGGGTCCGCACCGATACGTTGCTTGATAATCAAGGACGGCGTGGATGTCGCGTATTTCAGTGTTTTCCGCTCCCTTTCTCCTCGGCTTCGACAGCTTCGAGGAGAGGATAGACCGGCTGGCCAAGTCCGCCGACGGATACCCGCCCTACAATATCGAGCGCACGGTAGATGCCGAAGGCACCGAAAGGTTCCTGATCTCCATAGCCGTAGCCGGCTTTGGCGCCAGTGAGCTCGAAGTGCTGGCCGAGGACAACCAGATCGTGGTCCGCGGCAGACAGAAGGACGAGCCGGGACGGGAATTTCTGCACCGCGGCATAGCTGCACGGCAGTTTCAGCGTTCGTTCATATTGGCTGATGGCATGATCGTGAAGGATGCAACTTTGGGCCATGGTATGCTCGTTGTTGCAGTAGAGCGTCCCCGGACGCCCAAGATCGCCCGACGTATCGACATTCGCTCAATATGAGGAAAGGGCCGACAGATGTTTGAGAAACGCAATGACGAGGCCGCAGCCGAAGCGCTGATCCATCCCCTCAAGTCCCTGACGCGCGCTCAGTTCGCAGCGCTTGGCGGCGATGCCGTGGCCTATGTACGGCCGGTGAGCGGAGCAATCCTCTCCACTATGATCCAGGATGCCGAATTCGATGCGGCGACCGAATACCAGCTCGTCATGTCGGCCGATGGCACCCCGCTCCTGGTGACGGATACCGAAGATGCCGTGATCGACTGGCTCGGCGACAAGAATTTGGGATTGGCGACGCTGCACTAGCGGTCCGCCTCGCGCACAGGAAAAGACCCTCGGACGGATGGTCCGGGGGTCTTTGTGCTTTCAGAGGCTCGATCAGGCCGCGTAGTGGGTGGCGACCGGGGCGGTGAAGATGGCGCGGAGCTGTTCCGGGTCACTGGCCTGGCGGAGATCCTCCACCACCGATTCGGTCCGCAGCAGCCGCGCCACGCGCGACAGAGCCTTGAGATGGTCCGCACCGGCGCCCGTGGGCGCCAGCAACATCACAATGATGTCAACGGGCTGATCGTCGACCGAATCGAACTCGATCGGCATGTCCAGCCGGGCCAGTAGGGCGGTAACGCCCTTGAGGCCGGAGACCTTGCCATGGGGAATGGCGATTCCGTTGCCCAGCCCGGTCGAGCCCAGTTCCTCGCGCGCGGTGATCGCTTCGAGGAGTTCGCTGGCGTCATGCCCGGTAATTTCGGCTGCCCGCTCGGCAAGCTCTTCAAATAACTGGCGTTTCGTTGTCACGCCCGTGCAACAAAGCACGGCGCGTTCAGCCAGGATATCGGCCAATTCCATCAAGTCTGCCCTGGGATAAACTACGCTGAATTGTGGCTCCGGGACTTCAATTCGTCCCGAGGGCCGGATCGATCCAGCCTATATTGCCGTCGGAGCGGCGATAGACCACATTCAGCCCGCCATGTCCAGCATGGCGGAACATCACCACCTGCCCTCCGGTCAGGTCCAGTTCCATCACCGCCTCTTCCACGCTGAGTTCGCGCAGGTTCTTGGTGGTTTCGGCAATCACCGGCGGCGCATAATCCTCGTCGAGTTCATCCAGGTCATCGGCGGCGCCGAAAACGGTGTATTGCGCGGTGAGGCCGTCGGCCGCGCCATTGGCGCCGCGCGGGCGCTGGCGGAGCTTGCGGTTGTAGCGACGCAGGCGCTTCTCGATATTGAGCGCCATGATCTCGTAGGCGCTGGTGGCATCACCGCCCTGGGCGCTGGCCTGCAGCGTTGCCCCGGTATCGAGGTGAACCACGCAATCGGCCCGGAAGCCGATGCCATCGGGGGTGAGGGTGAGATGCCCGTCATAGCCGCCGTCGAAATATTTCCCGACCACTGCCGTGAAGTGGTCCTGCGCCTTGCCGCGCAGGGCCTCGCCGACATCCATGTTCTTTCCCGAAACGCGTAAAGTCATGGCTTGCTCTTCCTTCTGTCGTTAGGACGCGAGGATCTCGAAAGCCGGTTCCCGGATTTCGGGATCACGTCTGCCGTCTACCCTGACGATGTGGGTAGCCTGCAGCCATGATGCTAGACCCGCCCAAGCCGGTGATGCAATGCGCATTGCCCCAACAGGGGTCGTTTATCCTTTGGACATTGCCATACAATGGCCTTAGCCTTCGCGGGCCCTGAAGCGGGCGGGTGATTTGCCGGCCTCTTGCCGCGATGCGGTCAGTTGAAGACCCGCCGGCATTTGAACTGGCCGAATTCGACCCAGCCCGTGGCCAGCACCTCGCCCCTGAAGCTTGCCCAGCACTCCTCCAGCGCTACCGGCGAGCCAGCCCCGGTCAGCAGCACCGGATTGCCATGGCGCACCGCCGTCGCCTGTTGGGCATCGAGGCGGATTTCCGGCAGGTCGGCAAAGCCCGCTGCGACCGGCTTCAACAGTGCATCGCGTTCCTCGATGGACAGGGCCTCCAACTGATCGATGCTGAGCGCATCGCCATCGTGAAACGGTCCCACAGCGGCGCGGTGCAGCATGCTCACATGTCCCCTGGTGCCCAGGGCCTCGGCAATGTCGCGCGCCAGCGAGCGCACATAGGTGCCCTTGCCGCAACTGACTTCCAAAACGGATTGCCCGGTGTCGTGCTCGATCAGGGTGATCGCGTCCACTTCGATCTCGCGGGGCGGCAGGTCGACGGCCTCGCCGGCTCGCGCCAGGTCATAGGCGCGCTCGCCATCGACCTTGAGCGCCGAATAAATCGGGGGGCGCTGCAATATCGTACCGGTGAATTGCGGCAATACGGCTTCGAGCGCCGCCCGCTCCGGCCGCATGTCCGAAGTGGCCACAACAGCGCCTTCGGCATCGTCCGTCGTGGTGGCGCTGCCCCATTTGATGGCGAAGCGGTAGATCTTGGTGCCGTCCTGCACCTGCGGCACGGCCTTGGTCGCCTCGCCCAGTGCGATCGGCAATATGCCCGTGGCCAGCGGGTCGAGCGTGCCGGCATGGCCGGCCTTGGCCGCGCCGTAGAGCCAGCGCACCTTGCCCACCGCCTGGGTGGAGGTCATGTCATAGGGCTTGTTGAGCACCACCCAGCCGGAAATGGCGCGCTTGGTCCGCTTGGCCTGGTTCACTCGGTCTCGCCGTCTTCGTCGTCGAGGTCGCGCTGCACTCTGTCGGAGCGCAGCAGGGCGTCGATGCGGCTGGCTTCCTCGAATGTGTCATCCACAAAGAAGCGTATTTCGGGCGCGAATTTCATGTTGATCTGCGGCGCCACGCGCCCGCGCACGAATTTGCGATGCCGGTTGAGGGCCGCGACGATTTCCTCGGCATGCAGCCCCCCCAGCGGCATGACATAGGCATTGGCGATCTTGAGATCGGGCGTCATGCGCACTTCGGGCACGGTGATGACCGCGCCGCGCAGCGCATCGTCCTCGATTTCGCCGCGGGCAAACATGGCGGCCAGCGCGTGGCGCACCAGTTCGCCGACGCGCAGCATGCGCTGGCTGGGGCCAGCGGGTTTGTTGTCTTTGCTCATTGCGGGGAGATAGGCCCTCGCCGGTCCGCCGTCAATCGGCCAGGGTCAGCATGGTTTGCGCATGGAGCAGGCGGGCCCGCGCCTCGATGGTCTCGGGCGGTGCCGGCCAGTTCCCGGCGCTGGCGGGATCGAACGCCGCCCCACGCCATTGCTGGTAGACGATGGCCATGCCCGCCTCGGACGTCTGCAGGCTGATCGTCATGATCTCGCCGGTGCCCCGGTCGGCGCGCTGGGCGCCACAGATCAGCAGCAGCGGCGCCAGCACATCGTCGGGATCATCGCCCAGTTGCACGAAGGCGCTCAGCCCCGGCATGCAGGCGCGGCTGAAGCCATCCACCACCACGGCCCGATAATTGGCCGGGTCCGCATCGGGATCGCTGACCATATGAGCGCCATAGCGCGTGCGGGCCAGCGCATAGATGGCTCCGTTCTGGTAGAGCTCGAGATCGGCCTGGTTGTCGCCCGAGCGGAACACGGCCTCGAAGCCTGCCAAAACCGCGGCGCCAGCCAGGTCTGGTGCCACCCAGTCCGGCGCCGGCAGCACCAGGCGCTGGCCGAGCGCGGTCAGTTCCAGCGCCTTGTCCGTTACGGCCAGCGGCGGTTCGCTACGGATTTGCGCCATGGCCGGCGATGCGGCCAGCAGGCTGGCAAGGCAAACGAGAATGCGCGGCAATACCATTGCGGGGCTCCACCCGGATAGGTCTGGTCAGCGCCTCACCCCCGCCAGGCCTGACTTTCGCGACAACTATGCGCCGCGCCGGATTGAGGCAAGACCCTGCCGCCTGCCGGGCCGACAACAGGTCCGGCCTGCGTATTTGCTGCAACACTGGTGCGGTGTCGGCTTAGCTGCCCAGCTTGCGTGCGCCGCCATGGGCGCTGTCGGGCAGCACGCGATGGGGCGGCTGGTGCCCATCCATGAAGGCGCGGATATTGACGATGACCGTCTCGCCCATCTCGATGCGGGCCTCGAGCGTCGCCGAGGCCATATGGGCAGTCAGCACCACCTTGTTGGCCTCCGCCAGGGCCAGCAGGCGCGGATTGATGCCGCGCTTGTTCTCGAACACATCGAGCGCCGCCCCGCTCAGATGCCCGCTTTCGATGGCATCGACCAGGGCCGCCTCATCCACCAGTTCCGGCCGGCTGACATTGACCACGAAGCTGCCCTTCTTCATCCGCCCCAGCCGCTCGGCCGAGAGGATGTGGAAGGTTTCCCGCGTATGCGGAGTGTGGAGGGACACGATGTCCACTGCCTCGATCATGGCGTCCAGGTCATGCCAATAGGTGGCCTCGAGCGGGGTCTCCACCGCCGGCGGGCGGCGATTGCGCGAGAAATAGTGGATGTTGAGGCCAAAGGCCTTGGCTCTTTGCGCCACCGCCGTGCCGATGCGGCCCATGCCGACAATGCCCAAAGCCTTGCCGCGCAACCGGTGGCCCAACATGGAGGTGGGCGACCAGCCGGCCCAGACGCCGTCGCGCACCAGCATCTGCGTGCCTTCCACCAGCCGCCGCGGCAGTGCCAGCATCAGCACCATGGCCATGTCGGCCGTATCCTCGGTCAGGACCGAGGGTGTATTGGTCACGGTGACCCCCGCCGCCCAGGCGGCGTCGATGTCGATATTGTCGACGCCATTGCCGAACTGGGCGATGAGCCGCACGCTCCTGGGCAGGCGGGCGATGAGGTCGGCATCGATACGGTCGGTGATCGAGGAAACCAGTACGTCCTTGCCGTCGAGCCCTTCGATGATGTCGTCGCCGGTGAGGCTCACATCGGCTTCGTTAACATGGGTCTCGAACAGCGTTGCCATCCGCGCCTCGATGGTTTCGGGCAGGCGCCTGGTCACGAGAATGTGCGGTTTGTGGCTGGCCATAAGGTCCGGAAATCGGGGTGGGCGGCATGTGGAAAACGCCACAATTCAGCGCCCATTAAGGATCATTGGCTAGTGATAAGGCAATTCCATTTGTTCTGCAAAGTCATGTTTGCCCAGACCACAGGCGGCCGCTTCCGGTCCATATTCAAGGCCCTTTGCCTGATCATGCTGGCGCTGGCGACGCTCGCCGCGCCGACCGTGGCGCAGAGCGAAAATCCCAGCGGACTGCCGCTGCCGCGCTTTGCCTCCACCCGCTCCGAGCCGATCAATGTGCGTGTCGGGCCGGGGCAGAAATACGATATTGCCTGGACCTACCTCAAATCCGGCATACCCGTTGAAATCATTCAGGAATTCGACACCTGGCGCAAGATTCGCGATGTCGATGGCGAGGAGGGCTGGATCCATCAGAACCTGCTGACCGGCACCAGGGTCGGTTACGTTACGCCATTGATTGCCAATGGAGAAATCCCGTTGCTGGCGAGCCAGTCCGACGAGGCGGGGGTGCGTGCCCGGCTTGGCGCCGGGCTCAAGGTGACCATCAGCGAATGCGACGGCGCCTGGTGCCAGGTCAGCGCCTCCGGCCAGGGCAGTTCGGTCTATTCGGGCTACCTGCACCAGGAGGAACTCTGGGGCGTCTATCCCGACGAAGTCTTCGATTAGCAACCCCCCGAATACGCTAACAGACTGTTAGCATCGACGCGCCGGACGCGTGACTCTGAAGCGCTAGAGCTCGGCCAGCGCATTGGCCGTCTGGCGGGCGAGGCGCAGCTCATTGTCCTGCTTCGGACAGGTGGCACAGAGCCGGTCGGGATCGATGCGATAGTCGAGGCAACATCCCTTGCGCTTGACCAGCAGCAGCAGGTGGCCGTGGGCCTCCACCCGCTCCAGCTCGCCCTGCCCGGTCAGATCAAGCGCCGCCAGCCATTGCCTTGTCCAGGCCTCGATCGCCTCCCGCGGCAGGTCGCGGCGACGCTGGGCAAGCAGGGCCATCAGGCTCAGCATGCGGTCGGCAAACAGCCGCCGCGCCGGCAGTGGCTTGAGCCGCAGCTCGGCATTGACCTCGTCCAGCATGACCGCAGCCATGGCTTTGAGCTGGGCGGCGGCCCGGTCGATCAGGTGTTCCGCCGGGCCGCTTTCCTGTGGGCCGGGCAGCAGACGATAGCCATCGATATAGATGCCGCGCCTTGCCTGGCTGAGCCCGCTGAGGTCGGGCACCGCGCCATGGATATGAGCTGATATGACCGCGAGATAGGCCGGCTGCCAGATGAGATTGGTCCAGAGCCGCACCGCATAAAAGGCCGGCCCCGCCTTGGGATAGGTCGTGGCCAGGGCGGCATGCAATTCGGCCAGCAGGGCGGCATTGTCGGCGCCGGGCCGGTACCAGCCCGCGCGGGCCGCGCCGGGCTCGCCCTTCATGAAGCCGGTCCATTGCGCCGCGGTGGCGATCAGCCGGGTGGTGGCTGCATCGCCGGAATCTTGCGCGAAAAGAAAGGAACGGGCCATGGCTGGGTTCTATCCCCACACCGCCCGCTAGGAAAGGCCGCCGGATGGCTCCGGCGGCCGGGAGCGAACTAGGGCTTGAGCACCTTGAA
>CBIGSA010000124.1:0-9491 GCA_966192215.1 uncultured Devosia sp.
TATCGAGGAGGATGGGCGCGCTTTTGCCATGACGCCCGGTTCGACGGCGCGGGCGGTGGAGGCCCTCCGTGCAGCAACCAGCCTGCCGCTCTGGGTCAAGCTGACGCCCAATACCGGCGATGTCGCCGCCGTGGCCCGTGCGGCCGAAGCTGCTGGCGCCGATGCGCTGGTGGTGGCCAATACCATCCTGGCGATGTCCATCGACATCGAGACCTTTCGTCCCCGCTTGGGCAATATCATGGGCGGCATGTCCGGTCCCGCTGTGAAGCCCATCGTGGTCAGGATGACCTACCAATGCGCGCAGGCCGTCCACATTCCAGTTATTGGCTGCGGCGGCATATCCAACGCGAACGACGCGGTGGAATATATGCTGGCCGGGGCGAGCGCCGTTCAGGTGGGCACCGCCACCTTCGTGCGGCCGCACGCGCTGACCGAGGTGATCGATGGGCTCACCGCCTATTGCCAGCGCAAGGGATTTGACCGGGTCGCCGCCCTGACCGGCGCGATCAGCGATGGCGAACTCCGGGTTGACGAGATGGAAGTCGCGCTGTGACGGCGGGGATGGAATTCGATGCCGAGGCCTTTGCCAGCAGCCTGTTCGATGCCTTGGCCCGGGAGACTGGCGATGGCGTCGGCATCACGCGCGAGTGCTATGCCGAAGGCGAGAATGCCGCACTCAGGATATTCTCCGATGCGGCTGAGGCCGAGGGCCTGATCGTCACCGCCGATCCACTGGCCAATCTGATTGTTCGACTGCCTGATGACGATGGCACCGATGCCGCGCACTATATCGGCAGCCATGCCGACTCCGTTCCCCAGGGCGGCAATTTCGACGGGGCGGCCGGGATCATCGCCGGACTGATCTGCCTTGTCAGGATCCACCGCTCGGGGCGAAAGCTCACCGATCCGGTGCGGCTGATCATGTTGCGAGGCGAGGAGAGCGCGTTTTATGGCCGCGCCAATATCGGCTCTCGCGCCCTGTTCGGGCAGATCGATCCCAACGATCTGCAGGCACGGTCGCGCGGCACCGGCCCGATGTTGCAGGACGCCATGGCTGGGCTCGGCATCGACATTGACGGCCTGCGCCAGCGCCGGCAATACTTTCCCATCGATCGCGCGCTGAGCTATCTTGAACTGCATATCGAACAGGGCCCCGTCATGGTGGCGCGCGACCTGCCCGCCGCCGTGGTGAGTGGCATCCGCGGCAACCTGCGCCATCGGCGGGTCGTCTGCCGGGGCGAGGCCGGCCATTCCGGAGCCATTCCGCGCTGGCTGCGGCATGATCCGGTCTTTGCCTTTGCCGACCTGGTGGCGCGGCTCGATGAACACTGGCGCACCCTGCTGGAGCGCGGCGTTGACCTGGTGGTCACCTGCGGCATCGTGGGAACCGACGCTGCCGACCATGCCATCAGCCGCATCCCCGGCTCATTGTCTTTCAGCTTCGAGGTGCGCAGCCAAAGCCAGGAAACGCTGGACGATTTCTATGCCGTGTTCCGCGAAGAATGCCGCCATGTCGCCGAACAGCGTCGCGTCTCGTTCGAATTCGATACCCTGGTACTCGCCGAACCGGCCCGCATGGACCCAGCGGTAATCGGCACGCTGGAAGCGGCGGCGCAGCGCCTTGACATCCCCTTCGAGGTCATTCCCAGCGGCGCCGGGCACGACGCCGCCGTGTTCGCCAATGCCGGCATTCCCTCCGGCATGGTTTTCGTGCGCAACCGCAATGGTTCACACAATCCCCACGAAGCCATGGAAATCGTAGACTTCCTCAAGGGCGTGGATATTTTGCATGCCGCAGTAACAGCCGGAAACTGAGCCATGGATACGATCACCTTCCGCCGACCCGTCGACCTGCATGTCCACTTTCGCGATGGCGCCATGCTCGAGACGGTCGTGCCCTATACGGCCCGTCAGTTCGGCCGGGCGATCGTAATGCCAAACCTGACGCCGCCGGTGACCACGGCGGCCATGGCCGATGCCTATCGTCAGCGCATCCTGGCGGCAGTTCCCGTTGGCGTCGATTTCACGCCGATGATGACCTGCTACCTGACCGACCACACCGATCCCGCCGATTTGCTGGCCGGTTTTCGCGACGGCATCTTTGCCGCGGCCAAGCTCTATCCGGCCCATGCCACCACCAATTCCCAGCACGGCGTGACCAATGTCGAGGGCCTCTACCCCGTCTTCGCGGCCATGGCCGATGCCGGCATGCCGCTGCTGACCCATGGCGAACTGGTGCGGCACGACGTGGACATCTTCGACCGCGAACAGCGCTTTCTCGATGACGTGCTGGCCCCACTCCTGACGCGCATTCCGCATCTTCGCCTGGTGCTCGAGCACATCACGACCAGCGAAGGCGCCGCCTTTGCCGCCAGCCATGGCGATCGCGTCGCCGCGACGATCACCCCGCAGCACCTGCTCTATAACCGCAACGCCCTGTTCGAGGGCGGCCTGCAGCCGCACCTCTATTGCCTGCCGATCCTCAAGCGCTCCCACCATCAGCTGGCCCTGCGGGCGGCGGCCACCAGCGGGCTCCCCAACTATTTCCTGGGCACCGACACCGCGCCCCATATCCGTCGCCTCAAGGAAACCTCCTGTGGCTGCGCCGGTGTATTCAGCGCCCCGGTGGCCGTGGAAGCCTATCTCAACGTGTTCGACCAGGAGAATGCGCTCGATCGCTTCGAGGCATTCGCCTCGATCAACGGGCCCGCCTTCTATGGCTTTGCCCCCGATGAGCAGCGCGTGACCTATGATCGCCAGCAGCGCCCGATCGCGGCGTCTCTAGCTGTAGAGAACGATGAAATAGTCCCCCTGTTCGGCGGCACTTCTGTTGACTGGACTTTGAGCCAGCAGCTATAGCGGGACGGTTGCACGTCATGTTCACCGAGCGGCGCCGACGAGGTCTCACCCTTGCGGCTACGATTTGGCGCGACCATCCCTTGGCCCGTTGAAGAGGACTTACCGTGAGCAGATCACACACAACCCCCGAAAAGAAGGCGATCGCCCGCCAGACCGCCCGGATGATGCTGGAAATCAGCGCCATCCATTTCAACGCCGACCAGCCTTTCGTTTTCACCTCGGGTTGGGCCAGCCCGGTCTATGTGGATTGCCGCAAGCTGATTTCCTATCCCCGGCTGCGCTCCGCGCTGATGGACTTCGCCGCGCAGACAATCACCACCGAGATTGGCTTCGAATCGATCGACGTGATCACCGGTGGCGAAACGGCCGGCATCCCCTTCGCGGCCTGGATTTCCGACAAGTTGATGCTGCCGATGCAGTATGTGCGCAAGAAGGCCAAGGGCTTCGGCCGCAATGCCCAGATCGAGGGCGAAGTGGTCGAGGGCGCGCGCACCCTGCTGGTCGAAGACCTGGCCACCGACGGTCGCTCCAAGGTGCTGTTCGCCGATGCCCTGCGCAAGGCCGGCGCCAAGGTCGACCACTGTTTCGTGGTGTTCTTCTACGACATCTTCCCCAACAGTCAGGACCTGATGAAGGAACTGGGCGTGGAACTCCACTATCTGGCGACGTGGTGGGACGTGCTGGACGCCGCCAAGGAAATGAAGCACTTCGACGAGCGCACGCTCAGGGAAGTCGAGAGCTTCCTCAACGATCCGGCCAGATGGTCGGCCGCGCATGGCGGCATTTCCGAGTTTGCCCCTGCGGCGACGGCGTAAGAAAAAAGGGCGGCCCGGTGGCCGCCCTTTTCATTGTGCCAACAGGCGCGGCAGGAACATCGACAAGTCAGGCAGATAGGTCACCACCACCAGCGCGAGCAGGTTGACCACGACGAACGGCCATACCCCGCGCACGATCTTGGCGATCGGCTCGTTGAGGGTCGATGACGCCACGAAGATGTCCAGGCCAAAGGGCGGCGTGATCATCCCGATACAGGTATTGAGGCAGACGATGATGCCGAAATGGATCGGATCGATCCCGTAGCTCACGGCAACGGGATAAAGCGCCGGCACCAGGATGAGCAGTGTGGAGTTCGGATCGACGAACATGCCGGCCACCAGGAACAGGAGGTTGACGATCAGCAGGAACACGACCCAGTTCGCGTCGATCAGTTGCAGGAAGCTGATCACTGCCGCCGGCAGCTGCGCCAGGGTAATGAAGTAGGCGACGATACTGCCCATGGCCAGCAGCACGAAGATGCTCGCCGTGGTGATGGCCGCACTTGTGGCGATCTTGCGGATATCGGTGAGGGACAGGTCCCGGTAGACGACCAGCTCCACCACCAGCGCATAGACCACGCTCATGGCTGCCGCTTCGGTAGGCGTGAAAATGCCGCCATAGATGCCGCCGAGCAGCACGACGGGCAGTCCGAGCGCCCAAATGCCACGGCCGAACACGCGCAGCCTGTCGCGCCACGGCATCGGCGTCCTGGCTTCGCGACCATTGCGGTAAGCATCGACGACCACATAGACCGCGAAGGCAAAGGCCAGGAACAGCCCCACGACCAGACCCGCGGCAAACAGCGAGGCCACCGATGTCCCGGTCAGCCAGGCATAGATGATCAGGGTGATGGAAGGCGGAATGAGCAGGGCGACCTCGGCCGAGGACACCAGCAGGCCCAGCGCCATCGTATCACGATAGCCGTCCCGCTTCATTTCCGGGTAGAGGATGCGGCCAAGCGCTGCCACGGTGGCCGGCGCCGACCCGGATACCGAGCCGAAGGCGGCCGCCGCCGCAACGGTCGTCAGGCCCAGGCCGCCACGGTGATGACCGATCATCGCCTTGACCAGCGCGGTCAATTGGCGGGCGATATTGCCGCGCGCCATCAACTCGGCAGCGAGCACGAAGAAGGGAATGGCCATCAGTGTGGTATGGTTGATGCCACCCACGATTTTCTGGCCATAGAGAATATCAGGCAGGTTGCCGAAAAACAGGACCTTGGTCGCTATGCCGGGCAAACCCAGCACCAGCAGCATCTCGAAACCCAGAAAGAGGAGCGCCAGCGCGCCGACAAAAAGGGCAAGAATGATCATACGTGCGTCTCGCTGGCATTGGAGGGCGCGCGACGGTCAATGGCGCCGAAGAGGCTGAGGCCATACCGTATCGCCAGCAGGAAGAAGCCGACCGGCAATGCTGCATAGAGCCACGCAGCGGAAATGCCCAGGGTCGGACTGCGCTGCCCGGTAGCGCCGACAATGCCCGTCATCTGTGCGCCGACC
The DNA here is from genome assembly GCA_966192215.1 of uncultured Devosia sp. Taxonomy (GTDB): domain Bacteria; phylum Pseudomonadota; class Alphaproteobacteria; order Rhizobiales; family Devosiaceae; genus Devosia. The sequence goes on from CBIGSA010000124.1 coordinate 5,175, forward strand.
CAGGTGATGTAGAGGCAGAAAACCAGGCCGACCAGATCGATCGCCCTGCCGATCCAGGTTCGAACTGCCGGGGACAGCGGATCGGTGAAGCTGGTCATGGCGATCTGCCGGCCGCGCTGCAATGCTACGCCCAGGGCCAGAAAGACCAGCCAGACCATGAGGTAGCGCGTGCCCTCGTCGACCCAGGCGACGTTCCGGGACCAGGCGGGTACGAGTGCACGAATGGCGATGGAGCCGGCATAGAGTGCCACCATAGCCATCATGATAGTGGCCAGCAGCCAGTCCTCGATCTTCTCCATCAGCAATGCCAGTTTCCGCATGCGGTCTCCCCTGGAAGTACGGGCCGGCCTGGACCGGCCCGCGCATATCATTCGCCCATAATGCGAGCGTATTCGCTCTCATAGACTTCTACGATGGCAGCACCCGCATCGCCAGCGCCGGCCAGGTAGGCATCACGCGACGGGCCATACATCACTTCGCGGAAAGCTGCACGCTCGGCATCGCCCAGTTCGACAATGTCGATGCCGCTGGCCTTGATGGTTTCAAGGGCGGTAGCCTGCGCGGCTTCCTTGATCTGCTCGACTTCCGGGCGGACTTCAATGAAGGCCTGGGTGATCACGTCCTGGTATTCGGCCGGCAGCGACGCCCACCAGGTCGGATTGAACAGGACGACATCCTCATTGGCGCCATGTTCGGAAATGAGCAGGTGCTTCTGCACTTCGAAATACTTCATTGCGGCGATGGTATCGAGGGCATTCTCCTGGCCATCGACCACGCCGGTCTGCAGGGCCGTGTAGAGCTCGCCGAAGGGCAGGGAAATTGCCGAGGCGCCGACCGCGTTGAACTGTTCGATCAGCACGGCCGAATCCATCACGCGGAAGCGCTGACCGGTGAAATCGGCAAGATCGGCGATCTCTTCCTGCGACGTCATTGCCTTGCGGCCGTTGGGCCAGAGCGCAACGGCGTGGAAGCCGAGGGGCGTGAAGCTGTCCAGCACCGCCTGGCCAAAGACGCCGTCACGCAACTCCGCGGCTTTGGCGCGATCGGACGGATAGACGAAGGGGACGTCCAGGATGGAGACAGCCGGATTGAAACCCGCGAGGAATGCGGCGGGGGACACGGTGCCCTCGATAACGCCGAGCTGCACGCCCTCGTTCATTTCGCGGGCCTGGCCGAGCTGGCCGGCCGGGAAGATTTGCAGCACGACTTCGCCATTGGTCCGCTCCTTGACCAGGTCGGCAACCATGAGCAGGCCCTTGTGTCGGGGCTGCTGGTCGGATTCCAGATGCCCGATGCGCGCGCTGAACTGCTGCGCGGTTGCGGCAAGGGGGATGGCCATCACGAAAGTTGTGGCCAAGGCAAGAACTATAGGGGTCAAACGCATTTCGCTCTCCAGTGCACGACGAGACTGACGGCCTCATGTCTCAGTAAGCGACCCCGGCCACCTCTGTGTCAAGAATTTCATCTCAAAAATGAGACAGTTTATTGCCACTGCCTAATTGCTAGGCCCGTATGAGGAAAAAGCGGGCAGTCGAGCAAATGAATCGGCTGCGGCAGCATCGTCCAAATTCGTGGACGGCTAGATGGGGAGACTATCGTGGTCGGTGCTGGCATGCCAGCGCAGCAAGCGCCGCTCGGCTGCCTGGATGGCAAGATAGAGCAAATAACCCAGCAGCGACAGAATCAGCACGCTGACCAGGACCAGCTGGGTATCCGATGTTTCCTGGCCCAGGCTGAGCAGATAACCCAGGCCGGCCCGGGCTCCCATCAGTTCACCGATGACAGCGGCCGTGACGGCGAGCGTTGCCGCAACCTTCAGCCCCGAAAACAGCAGCGGCAGTGCCTGGGGGAGTTCGAGGCGCCAGATACGTTGCAGCGGCGAGAGGTGCAGGATGCGGGACAGCTCGTCCAGCATGGGCGGCATGGACCGCAGCGCGCTGAGCATGGTGGCCAGAATGGGAAAGAAGGTGACGATGGCCACCAGCACCACTTTCGGTGTCATGTCCAGGCCCAGCCACAGCAAAAGCAGCGGGGCGATGGCAATCTTGGGAGCCGTCTGGATGAAGACGATCAATGGGTTGAGGATGTCCTCGATGACGGGCGCACGGTAAAAGACCAGCGCTGCCGCGATGCCGATAAGCACACCGATGATGTAGCCCGCGACGATCTCGGCAACCGTCACCGGGATATGCCATAACAGCCCCGCCCGGGTGGCCAGAAACCAGGTCTTCTCCACCAGTTGATAGGGCGAGGGGACGAGATAGTCGGGAACCGAAAACACGACCAGGGCAACGCTCCACAGCAGGAGAAAGGCGGCAAGGATCAGCACATGGCGCATGGTTGGGCTCCCCGGGGGGATGGGGCGGCGAACCGCCCCATCGCTGCTACTGAATGGATGAGGGCAGTTCGACCACGAGGTCGGCTGCATCGAAGCTCTGGGGAATGACCGCATATTCGGCGGCGGTGTCGATCGTCGTCTGCCACGACGCCAGGTTCCCGTAGCCGAGTTCATGGCTGGCCGTGTCCTCGCTCTGCCACAGTGACTTGAGGAACACTTCCGAGATGATCTCGGACACCAGCGCCTCCTGCCCGGCAAAGGTCGGGGTATAGCCGGCCACCGCCATAGTCACTTCATCTTCGACGCTGCCATTGGCGATATGCTCGATACCCTTGTTGAGCGCGGCGATGAACCCCGCCACCGTCGGGCCATGCGAGGCCAGGTAGTCATCCGACACGACCAGCACGTTGCCTTTGCTCGGCAGGTAGTCATCCGACCGCAGCATGCCCACCTCGACGCCTTCGGCCTGGAGCGCATAGTAGCGCAGCATGGAAAAGACGATGGCATCGACCTGGTCGGCCTTGAGCGCATCCAGGATGGCCCCGGTGCCGACGATTTCGACGGTCACGTCGTCCACGGACTTGCCGGCCTGCGCCATCATCACCTGCAACTGAATGTAGTTGGGGCTGCCATAGCTGGTAACCGCAACCTTCTTGCCCACCAGGTCGGCCGGCGCGGCAATGCCGCTCGACGCCTTGAAGATCGTGGCGCCGATGCCATTCTGGTAAGTGGTATGCACAACCTTGATCGGGAGGCCGCTGGCCTTGGCGGCGATGACACCGTCACCATTGGGGAAGCCGAACTGCACATTGCCGACGGCAATATTGTTCAGGATATCGGCAGCATTGGCATAGAGGAACTCCACCTCCAGCCCCTGCTCTTCGAAATAGCCGTAATGATCGGCCACATACATCGGCAGGTAGTAGGGCACGGCCGCGCCATCGATCTGGATGGTGACCTTTTCCAGGTCCTGGGCGGTTGCTGCACCGATACCAAGAGCGGTCAGCGCTCCGGCGGCGAGTATTCTGATCGTCGAGACAAGGCTCATTTCAGGCGTTCCTTTCACGGTGACAGTCAGGTTGAAGTCAGGGCGCGAGCCAGGGCCTCCGCGCCAATGCGCAGGATGTTCCGCTGGGTTTCCTCATAGTCCTCGAGCCACCCGTCGATGCGCCTATGCGCATGGACGGCCAGCACGGCGGCGCAGTCGATGCCGCGCGCCGCGCCGACGGCAAAGACCACTTCGGCTTCCATTTCCATGCCGTCGGCCCCGCGCGTGGCGAGGGCATCGAGCACTGCCGGCTGGGCCTGACCGCCCTGGTGATCCGGGCGGCCCTGGGCGCGATAATAGCCATCGGCGGTCGCCGTGACGCCGAGCCGCCCGGGCAGAGACAAGTCTCGCCGCGCGGCGTCGGCATGGGCCGTGAGCGTGGCGCTCGCCGGCACGTCCGTATCGTCGGGCCAATAGGGTCGGGCACAGGCGCTGTTGGCAATCGCCGCCCTGGCGATGAGGAAGTCGCCCAGGGCCAGATCGGCCGCCATGGCACCCATGCCGCCGGTTCGCACCAGATGTGTCGCACCCATCGCAGCCAGTTCGACAACGGCGATCTCGGTGGAAGCGCCCCCGATTCCCGTCGAGCAGATGCCGATCTCCACGCCCCGCCAGCGGCCGATGCCCATGCGGAATTCCCGGTTCTGCCCGACGACGGCAAAGTCGTCGAGCACGGCTGCTGCCATGTCGACACGCCCCGGATCGCCCGGCAGCAGGAAGCCGCGCGGCATCTGCTCCGGCCTGGGCAGATGTACCGGCCTGTCGCCTTTCCACGGCCAGGTGGCAGACCGCTCGTTCAGCGCCATGACAGCAACCATTTCTCGCACTGGGCCAGCGCCTGATAGACGGCAATGCCCAGCAGCGCGGTGACGATGACCATGGCGAACAGCAGCGGCGCCTTGTAGGTCGTGCCGGCAAAGACCATGAGATA
>CBIGSA010000125.1:0-9406 GCA_966192215.1 uncultured Devosia sp.
GCGGCGACCACCTCCATGATGCGTCAGTACGAGCTTGTCGAGCGCGTTCAGGCCTAGAACCCGAACGTCGACGAGCAGTTGTTGAACAAGGCCTATGTGTACGCCATGCAGAAGCATGGCTCGCAGAAGCGCGCCTCCGGCGACCCCTATTTCAATCATCCGCTCGAAGTCGCCGCCATCCTGACCGAGCTCAAGCTCGATGACGCCTCCATCGCCGTCGGTCTGCTGCACGATACGATCGAGGATACCGACGCCACCCGGGCCGAGATCGACCAGCTTTTCGGGCCGGAAATCGCCGCCATCGTCGATGGCCTGACCAAGATCGAGCGGCTGAACCTGGTCTCGCGCGAAGAGGCGCAGGCTGAAAACCTGCGCAAGCTCCTGCTGGCCATCAGCCAGGACGTGCGCGTGCTGCTGGTCAAGCTCGCCGACCGCCTGCACAACATGCGCACGCTGCAATTCATGCCGCCCGAAAAGCAGAAGCGCATTGCCCAGGAAACCATGGATATCTATGCCCCGCTGGCGGGCCGCATGGGTATGCAGGACATGCGCAACGAGCTGGAGGACATTTCCTTCCGCATCCTCCAGCCCGAGCATCACCAGGCCATCGTCGCCCGGCTCGACGAGATGCAGGCGGAATATCGCGAGACCATTTCCACCATCTCGGCCGAACTGAGCGAACGCCTGGCCGCCGAGGGCATCACTGCCCGTGTCAAGGCGCGGGTAAAGTCGCCCTTCTCGATCTTCAACAAGATCGAGCGCAAGTCGATCGCGCTGGAACAGCTCTCAGACATGATCGGCTTTCGCGTCATCGTCGGCTCGGTCGAGGAATGCTACCGCACCGTGGGCGTCGTCCATACCAAGTGGAAGGTCGTGCCGCTGCGCTTCAAGGACTATATCTCGGTCCCCAAGCACAACGACTACCAGTCGATCCACACCACCATTGTCGGCCCCGGCCGCCAGCGCGTGGAATTGCAGATCCGTACCGAGGAAATGGATCGCATTGCCGAATTCGGCATCGCGGCGCATGCCCTCTATAAGGATGGCGCCTCGGCCAATCTCGGGCGCATCGAGCAGGAATCGCAGGCCTATGGCTCGCTGCGCCAGACCATCGGGCACCTGACCACCGGCAATTCCTCCACCGAGGACTTCCTTGAATACACCAAGCTGGAACTGTTCCAGGACCAGGTGTTCTGCTTCACTCCGAGGGGCCGGCTGATCGCTTTGCCACGGGGAGCCACGCCCATCGACTTTGCCTATGCGCTCCACACCGATATCGGCGACACCACGGTGGGCGCCAAGATCAATGGGTCCATCCTGCCGCTGGTGACCCAGCTTCGCTCGGGCGATGAAGTCGAGATCATCCGCGACCAGAACCATTCTCCGCCGATGAACTGGCTGGGCATCGCGGCTACCGGCAAGGCCCGCGCCGCCATTCGCCGCGCCGTGCGCCACGCCGCCGCCCAGCGCGCCTTCGCACTGGGCGAGCATGTCCTCAACATGATGCTCGAGCGCGAAGGCGTCATGCTCGACGACACTGAGGCCAAGACGCTGGCCGAGGCCCTGGGCACGCCCAGCCGGCGCGACCTGCTCATTGCTGTGGGTGAGGGCAAGATCGGCTCCGAGCCGCTGGCCGCCGAACTGGCCAAGCTCAAGGGCCTGCGCAAGCGTCGCCGCAAGCTCGACCTGCCGGTGGCCAACACGGCCGATGGCTGGTTCGCCTTGCGCGGCACGGATCTATTCCGCTTCCGCGTGCCCGGCGGGCAGCGCTCCGGCCCGCGTGCCAAGGCGGCTTTGGCGCAGCTCGATTTCCACATGCCGGTCACGGTGTCGGGGGAGGGCGTCGTGCCGGGCGATCGGCTCGTGGGCATCCTTCAGCCGGACTCGCCGATGCTGGTCTATCCTATCCATTCCGAAGCGCTGATCGACAAGCATGACAGCGACGTGGCCTGGGTGGACGTGCGCTGGAACCTGAAAGGCGGCGAGGAGAAGCTCTATCCCACCGTCATCACCATGGAATCGGTCAACAAGCCCGGTTCGCTGGCGCAGATTTCCTCGGCCATCGCCGCCTGCGATGCCAATATCAACAATCTGGTGATGCGGATGATTTCGCCCGACTTTCACCAGATGATCTTTGAAATCGAAGTGCGCGACCTTGCACAACTGACCGATGTTCTGGCAACGCTCAAGCGCAGTCCGGGGCTTTCCGCCGTCCAGCGCGCCGGCATCCGCGAAGCGGGCATGATTTCGACCCTCGAATGGGACGGCAAGGTGGACAAGAGGTTTGTCGATGACGAACGATGAAAGCATGGCCTCATGATCGTCGGTCTCGGCTCCGACCTCATCCAGATCCATCGCGTCGCCCAGACGCTGGAAAAATATGGCGACCGCTTCACCAATCGCTGTTTCACCGAGATCGAGCGCCGCAAATCCGATCGCCGCGCCCAGCGCGCCGCCTCCTATGCCAAGCGCTTCGCCGCCAAGGAGGCCTGCTCCAAGGCACTGGGCACCGGCTTGAGCTGGGGCGTCTATTGGCGCGACATGGGCGTGGTGAACCTGCCCTCGGGCAAGCCGACCATGCAATTGACCAATGGCGCGGCAAAAGCGCTGGCCCGTCTTGTGCCTGATGGTCACGTGCCCCACATCCACCTGACCATCACCGACGACGCCGGGCTTGCTCAAGCCTTCGTCATCATCGAGGCGCTGCCGATTGACCCCAGTGGAACAACAAGATGACCCCGAAAAGTTGCAGACTTTTCGGATAAGGTCATCGACAGGTAAATGAATCGCCAGCGCGGTTGCATTCACGGCGCTGGCGATCTAACGCTTCGACACCGTCTTTCCGGGGAATTCCATGAGCCAGCCCGCCGACAAGCCCATCAAGAAGTCCGCGACCAATGAGTGGTGGGAAACCTTCGTCGTCGTGGTCGAGGCGTTGTTGATCGCCATCGTGCTGCGCTCGTTCCTCTACCAGCCCTTCTCGATCCCCACCGCCTCCATGCAACAGACGCTGATGATCGGCGATTATTTCGTCGCCAACAAATTCGTCTGGGGCTACGGCAAGCATTCCTTCTCGCTCGGGCGCTACGGCGATTTTGCGCTGCTCGATTTCGAGCTGCCGATCAATAACCGCATTTTCGGCCGCGAACCCAATCGCGGCGACATCGCCGTGTTCCGCCCGGTGCCGCAGAATATTGAATATATCAAGCGCGTGGTCGGCCTGCCGGGCGACACGATCCAGGTCAAGCAGGGCCGGCTCTATATCAATGGCGTGATGATGGAGCGCGAGCAGATCGGCACCGCGCAGGATACCGACAGCAATGGCGACACCCGCGACGTCATCCTCTATCGGGAGACCTTCCCCGAGGGCACGACCCATATCATCCAGGAAATCTCGGACAATGCACCGCTGGACAACACGTCCGAATATGTCGTGCCCGCAGGCCACTATTTCATGATGGGCGACAACCGCGACCGCTCCGCTGATAGCCGTGTGCTGAGCCAGGTCGGCTATGTGCCGGCGGTGAATCTCATCGCCAAGGCCGAAGCGCGCTTCTTCTCGATTCGGGACAATATTCCGCCCTGGCAGCTCTGGCAGTGGCCGGCCAATGTGCGCTGGGATCGCATGTTCCAGTGGGTTGACCATCAGCCCCTATGAGTCGCGGCGCGCGCAACCATGACAAGCTGCAGTTCCGGCTCGGCTACCGCTTTGCCGACCCGGACCTGCTGAGCCGCGCGCTCACCCATTCCAGCGCCATCTCGCCGGCCAAGCGTATCGAGCGGAGCTACCAGCGCCTCGAATTCCTCGGCGACCGCGTGCTTGGCCTCGTCGTGGCCGACATGCTCTATCGCCGCTACCCCAAGGCTAATGAGGGCGAATTGAGCCGCACGCTCAACACCCTGGTCCGCAAGGAAACCTGCGCCATCATCGCCCGCACGCTCGACCTGGGTTCCGAGCTTCATCTAGGCGACAGCGAGGCCCGCACCGGCGGCGCGGAGAAGGAAGCCATCCTGGGCGATGTCACCGAGGCGGTCATCGGCGCCATTTATTGCGATGGCGGCATGGGCAAGGCCTATGAATTCGTCGAGCGCATGTTCGCCGAGTTCCTAGTTGATGGCTCGGCCAACAAGGCCGATGCCAAGACCACGTTGCAGGAATGGGCCCAGGCCCGCGGGCTCGAACCGCCCACCTATACCCAGACCGACCGGCGCGGCCCCGACCACGCCCCCGAATTCACCATCTCCGTCACCCTGGGCGACTATGATAGTCTGAGCGCCACCGGCCCTTCCAAGAAGATCGCCGAGCATAAGGCCGCCGAACTGTTCCTCATCCGCCAGAAGGTGTGGAAGGAAACGACAAAATGAATACGCCCGAAGAATTGTCCAACACGTCCTGCGGCTTCATCGCCCTGGTCGGCGCGCCTAATGCCGGCAAGTCGACCTTGCTCAATGCCCTGGTGGGCACCAAGGTCTCCATCGTCACCCACAAGGCGCAGACCACCCGCAGCCAGGTGCGCGGCGTGGTAACGCTGGACCAGGCGCAACTGGTCTTCATCGATACGCCGGGCATTTTCGCGCCCAAGCGCCGGCTCGACCGCGCCATGGTCGACAGCGCCTGGGGCGGGGCGGGGGATGCCGACCTCGTCGCCTTCATCGTCGATGCCGAACGCGGCATCACGCCCGATCTCGAAGGACTGATCGAGGGCCTGGCCAATATTACCCACCCCAAGATCCTGATCCTCAACAAGATCGACGCGATCAAGAACGAAGCGCTGCTGGAGCTGAGCCAGACCCTCAACGCGAGGCTCCGCTTCGAGGCCACTTTCATGATTTCGGCCCTCAAGGGCTATGGCGTGCAGGATTTCATCGACTGGTGCGTCAAGCATATCCCGCCTGGTCCATGGCATTTCCCCGAAGATCATCTGACCGATCTGACCATGGCGATCACCGCCGCCGAGATCACGCGCGAAAAGCTGTTCCTGCGCGTGCACGACGAAATTCCGTATAATTCCACGGTCGAAACCGAGAGCTTCAAGATCCAGAAGGACGGCTCCTACAAGATCGACCAAGTGGTCTATGTCACCCGCGACAGCCACAAGAAGATCGTGCTCGGCGCTGGCGGCCAGACCATCAAGGCCATCGGCCAGGAAGCCCGCAAGGAACTGATGGAAATGTATGAGGTACCCATCCACCTCTTCCTCTTCGTCAAGGTCCGCGAAAAATGGGGCGACGACCCCGAGCGCTACCGCGAAATGGGCCTGGAATACCCGCATGGGAAGGGCTGAGCTCCTTTTCCTCGCCCCGCTGTGGAGAGGGTGGATCGGCCACAGGCCGAGACGGGTGAGGGGAAATCCTCCCCAAGCCCAGGCGTCCTGGTCGTGACAAACATCCCCCTCATCCGGCGCTGCGCGCCACCTTCTCCCCGACGGGGAGAAAAGTAGATGGAATGGACCGGTGAAGCCCTGCTGATCGGCGTTCGCCGCCACGGCGAGACATCCGTCATCGCCGAGGCGATGGTGGCCGGTCGCGGCCGGTGCCTCGGTCTGGTCCGCGGCGGCCGCTCGCGGCGGCTTGCCGCCGTGCTCCAGCCCGGCAATACCATTCAGCTCACTTGGCGGGCCCGCCTCGAAGACCAGCTCGGCATGTTCATCGTCGAGCTGTTGCAGGCCCGCGCTGCCGCCCTGATCGACGACCGCACCCGCCTCTATCTCAGCCAGCTCGTCTGCGACCACCTGCGCCTGCTGCCCGAGCGCGACCCGCATGATCGCCTGCTCGGCATGGCCTTGCGCCTGATCGACGGCCCGCCCGATGGCGCCGAACTGGCCCGTTTCGAGCTGGCTCTGCTCGACGATCTCGGCTTCGGTCTCGACCTCACGTCCTGCGCGGCAACCGGCACGACCGACGATCTCACTCATGTTTCGCCCAAAACCGGCCGCGCCGTTTCCCGCGCCGCCGCCGAACCCTATAGGGACCGCCTCCTACCGCTGCCGAGTTTCCTCACCACGCGCGGCAATGCCGGTCCCCACGACATCGCCGATGCCCTGCGGCTCACCGGCCATTTCCTCCACGCCCAGGTCTGGGGGCCAAGGCAGCTCGACCACCCGCCCACGCGCGACATGTTGATCGAGCTCCTGAGCCGGGAATAACGGGCCGCCGACGATGTCACCCTCCTCCACGGGGCGTCACCCTCGGGCGAAGACCCGAGGGCTCTGTACTTGCGGCGCGTCGGGTCAGTGAAGTGTCCTCGGATTACGCCCGAGGACGACGCGCGGTGGTTGGGGAAACACCGATGGACTTATCCATCTTCTCCCCCTCCCCAAAACTGCGCGTATTCTCTTCCCCATCATTCCGCGCGGCGGCCCGCAGCGAACAGTGGTGGGGTGAGCCGGGTGGGGGCTTTGGCTCTCCCACAGGTTCGAGTACCTGGCGAAGCGTGTGCGCGACCCCCCGTGCAGCTCCAAAAACCGGCACTCCGAGACGGCCGGCGTCTCCGTTTTTATTTACTCAGGGGCGTCTGCCGTCTCGGGGTCCGCTCATCCATTCGACAACCGCGTAACAGGCGGCACTTTAGCATGCCCATAACTCGTGCAAAACCGCGTGTTTGCGCGCAAATCCGTCCCCGACAGCTATACTGCTTTCCTGATTCGTTCCCCCGGAATGCCCGCCTATGTCTGATAGCGATACCCTCCCGCCTGCCGACGACCAGCGCGTCGTCGATCTCAAGCAGGCGCTTGAGGAGCGGTACCTTTCCTATGCCCTGTCCACCATCACCCAGCGCGCGCTGCCCGATGCGCGCGACGGGCTCAAGCCCGTGCATCGCCGCATCATCCATGCCATGCGCCTGCTCAAGCTCGATCCGGGCCAGGGCTACAAGAAGTCCGCCCGTATCGTCGGTGACGTGATCGGTAAGTTCCACCCCCATGGTGACCAGTCGATCTATGATGCGCTGGTGCGCATGGCGCAGGATTTTGCCCTGCGCTATCCGCTGGTCGACGGGCAGGGCAACTTCGGCAATATCGACGGCGATGGCGCCGCTGCCATGCGCTATACCGAAAGCCGCATGACCGACGTGGCCACGCGCCTGCTCGAAGGCATCACCGAGAATGCCATCGACTTCAAGCCGACCTATGACGGCGAGGACGAAGAGCCGGCGGTGCTGCCGTCCAATTTCCCGAACCTCCTGGCCAATGGTTCCACCGGCATTGCCGTTGGCATGGCGACCTCGATTCCGCCGCATAACGTAGCCGAGCTTTGCGATGCCGCATTGCATCTTATCAATGTCAATCCAGAGGCTTCCGCCCACGACCTGACTCAGTTCGTGAAGGGACCGGACTTCCCCACCGGCGGCATCCTGGTCGAATCCCCGTCCTCCATTGCCCAGTCCTACGAGACTGGCCGCGGCTCCTTCCGCCTGCGCGCCAAGTGGGAAGTCGAGGAAACCGGCCGCGGCGTCTATCTCATCATCGTCACCGAAATCCCCTATGGCGTGCAGAAGTCGCGCCTGGTCGAAAAGATTGCCGAACTGCTGCTGGCCAAGAAACTGCCTTTGCTCAAGGACGTGCGTGACGAGTCCTCGGACGACATCCGCCTCGTGCTCGAGCCGCGCGCCCGCACCGTCGATGCGGTGATCCTGATGGAACAGTTGTTCAAGACCACCGATCTTGAAACCCGCTTCCCGCTCAATCTCAACGTGCTCGACAAGGGTGCAGTGCCCAAGGTCATGGGCCTGGCCCAGGCGCTCAAGGCTTGGCTCGAGCACCGCAAGGAAGTGCTGGTCCGCCGCTCCACGCACCGGCTGGAGCAGATCGCCCACCGGCTCGAAGTGCTGGCCGGCTACATCATCGCCTATCTCAACCTCGATGAAGTCATCCGCATCATCCGTGAGGAAGACGATGCCAAGGCCTCGCTGATGGCGGCCTTCGAGCTGACCGACGTCCAGGCTGAAGCCATCCTCAACATGCGCCTGCGCTCCCTGCGCAAGCTCGAGGAAATCGAGCTGCGCAAGGAACATGCCGACCTGACCGAGGAGAAGGGGCACATCGAGGCGCTGCTGGCTTCCGACAAGCGGCAATGGGGCAGCATCAGCAAGGAAATCGAGGCGCTGAAAAAGGCCTATCCGCTTGTTAATGCCGATGGTAGTCCGCACGAGCTGGGCGCCCGCCGCACTATCCTGGGCGACACGCCCACCGCCGACCTGGCCGAAGTCACCGAGGCCTTCATCGAGCGCGAGCCGATCACCGTCATCCTCTCCGAAAAGGGCTGGATTCGCGCCCCGCGTGGCCACAATGTCGAGGTTGCCGATGAGCGCGGATTCAAGGCCGGCGACCGGCTCAAGCTCGCGCTCAAATGCGAGACCACCGACAAGCTGCTGCTGCTCACCACGGGCGGCAAGGTCTATACCCTGGCCGGCGACAAGTTGCCGGGTGGGCGCGGGCAGGGCGAGCCGGTGCGCATCATGGTCGATATCGAGGAGGGGCAGGATATTGTCGACCTCGTCGTCTACCGCCCCGGCCAGAAGCGTATCGTGGCCTCTACCGCCGGCTATGGCTTCATCGTCGGCGAGGACGAGATGATTGCCAATACCCGCAAGGTTAAGCAGATCCTCAATGTCGGTGCCCCCGACGAGGCAGCCCTGCTGGTGCCGGTCGCCGGCGATCGCGTCGCCGTTATCGGGCAGAACCGCAAGCTCCTTGTCTTCCCGCTGAGCCAGCTCGCCGAGATGAGCCGTGGCAAGGGCGTGCGCCTGCAGCGCTACAAGGATGGCGGCATTTCCGACCTCAAGACCTTCTGGGCCGCCGATGGCCTGACCTGGATGGATTCGTCCGGCCGCACCTATACCAAGCCCACCGAGGAGCTGACCGACTGGCTGGGCGACCGCGCCGCCGCCGGCCGCCAGCCCCCCAACGGCTTCCCGCGCAACAATAGGTTCGTCGGATGATCCGCCACTGCGTCTTCGTCAAATTCCGCAGCGATGTTGGCGCCGATGAGCGCGCGGCAATCTATGCCGGGCTGGGCGCATTGGTAGGGCAGATCGAGGGTCTGCTGTCCTTTGAGTCCGGCCCGAATATCTCACCCGAGGGCCGCAACCAGGGATTCAATGACGGCTTCATCATGGATTTTGCCGACGCAGCCGCCCGCGATCGCTACCTGCCGCATCCCGCACACAAGGCCGCCGGCAGCCGGCTGGGGGCGGGGCGGGGGGGCGGCCCCGCCGGGGGGGGGGGGTTGGGCCGCGCCATTTGGTGCGATGGCACCCCGAAAGAGTTAAAAACCCGCGGGGGGTGGGTGTTTTAAAAAATGTTAAAAAGTGTTTTTGTAAAGCAGGCAACATTAATTACAACAAAAAAAAGATCATATTTTAAAAAAAAAATTGCCGAAAGATTTTATTTTATAATAAAAAAAAAAA
>CBIGSA010000126.1:0-9391 GCA_966192215.1 uncultured Devosia sp.
GGCCAACCGACCTCCTGCTCGTCGCCATCCCCGTGCTGCTGATGGCCTGGCTCATCATCTGGCCGATTTTCAGCGCCATAGGCCGCACCATCTGGCGGCCCGATGCCGACGGCGTTCCGGGCTTTACGCTCTCGAGCTACGTCTTCTTCTTCTCGGATCAGTACAGTATCAACAACCTCTTGGTGACGCTGTGGACCACCGGCATGTGCGCCCTGCTGCTGCTGATCATCTGCCTGCCGATCGCGCTCTACCTGCGCTTCTCGTCCGGCCGGATGCCGGCCTATGTGCAGGCGCTGGCTATTTTCCCGATGTTCGTGCCCTCGATCATCCTGGCCTATGCCTTCATCCGCGTGCTAGGGCCCAATGGCATGGTCGATATCCTGCTCAATGCAGTGGGACTGCCCAAGATCCGCACGCCCTATCTCACGCCATGGGGACCGGTGATCGGGCTGGTCTGGGACAATATCCCGCTGACCGTGCTCATCCTGCTGTCGGGCCTGGGCAATGTCGCCAATCACGCCATTGAGGCAGCGCGCGATGTAGGCGCCAATCGGCTCCAGGTGTTCTGGCATATCGTCTTGCCGCGCATTTCCAATTCGGTGCTGGTGGCGATTTCCTTTGCCGTTCTCGGCATTTTCTCCTCCTTCACCCTGCCCTACCTGCTGGGCCCGGCATCGCCGGAAATGATGGGTCCCTTCATGAACCGCACCTTCCGCGAGGTGAATGACCCGCTCAATGCCATCACGCAGGCGGTCATCACCTTCTGCTTCTGCATTGCCTTCGGGCTGTTCTATGTGCGCTCGGTCGCGCGCAATCAGGGGAAGTGACATGCAGCGCTTCGTTCCCGCCATTTTTGGTCCCCCCAAGGTTGAAAGCCGGCCGCCGCTCGACTGGACTGGCATAGCCTTTACCGCCCTGCTCTCGGCCGTCATCATCCTGCCGCTGCTGGTGGTGGGTACCTGGGCTTTTACCGAGGTGTGGCGCTATCCCAATGTCGTGCCGCAGCAATTCGGCCTGCGCTTCTGGAACCAGACGCTGACCCGGCCCGATGTGTGGGGCGCGCTGACACTGAGCCTGCAACTCTCGACAGTGGTCACTCTGCTCTCGGCCATCATCTGCCTGCCGGCCGCCTACGCCTTTGCCCGGCTCGATTTTCCCGGCCGCAGCATCCTGTTCTTCTCCTTCCTGGCCGGTCATGCTTTCCCGAAATTCGGCCTCCTGATCGCCATTGCCGCTATTTTCCTGCAACTCCACCTCATCGGCACATTCTGGGGCGTCGTGCTCATCCAGCTCGTGGGCACCCTGCTGTTCATGATCTGGATTCCCGTGGCCGCCTTCCAGTCGGTGGACCGGCGCATGGAGGAAGCGGCGCGCGATGTGGGCGCGGGGCCGCTGCGCGTCTTCTGGTCGGTTACCCTGCCGCAGGCCGGGCCGACCATTTTTGCGGCCGTGCTGCTCAGCTTCGTGGGTACGTTCTACGAAACCGAGGGCGCCTGGCTCATCGGCGCGCCGGGTATCCGCACCATGCCGGTGCTGATGATTTCCTTCATCAACAACCAGATGGTCATCCAGTATGGCGCCGTGCTTTCGGTGATGCTCTGGGTCCCCTCTTTCATCGCCCTGATGTTCGCGCGTCGCGTCATCGGCGGCGGCGCCTTTGCCCGCGGGTTTGGCGGCTAGGAAACTGCATATGTCCGTTCTCAAAATCACCGATGTCACCAAGGTCTTCGCCAACGGCAATGTCGTAGCGGTGGATACATTCTCGCTCGATGTGGCGAACGGCGAGCTGGTCTGCCTGCTCGGTCCTTCCGGCTCGGGCAAATCTACTTTGCTGCGCATGGTGGGTGGCTTCGAGCGTCCGACCGGTGGGCAGATCACCATCGATGGCGAAGACATCACCCACCTACCGCCGGAAAAGCGGCCCACAGGCATGGTGTTCCAGAGCCATGCGCTGTGGACGCATATGAATGTGTTCAAGAATTTGGCCTTCGGCCTCAAGCTGCGCCGGCTCCCGCCAGAGGAGATCAAGCGCAAGGTGGAAGCGGTGCTCGAACTGGTCGGCCTGGGCGGCTATGGCACCCGCCATGTGAGCCAGCTTTCGGGCGGGCAGCAGCAGCGCGTGGCGCTGGCGCGGTCGCTGGTGCTGGAGCCAAAGATCCTCCTGCTCGACGAGCCTTTCGCCAGCCTGGACCAGCATCTGCGTGAACGTCTCCGCGAGGAAGTGCGCGACATCCAGCAGCGCCTGAAGATCACCACCCTGTTCGTGACCCATGGGCAGGACGAAGCCCTCTCCATGGCCGATCGCATCGTCGTCATGCGCGACGGGCGCACCGAGCAGATCGACCGCCCCGACCTAGTCTATCGCGAGCCGCGCACGCCCTTCGTGGCCGGCTTCATCGGCACGATGAACCTCATCGAAGGCAATGTAGCCAATGGCGTCTTCAGCAAGGCCGGCTATTCGACGCCCCTGCCCGTCAGCGACGGCCCGGCCGTCCTGGCCATCCGGCCCGAAGCGCTGGAGCTGGCGGTGGCCGCCGAGGGTAGCCAGGGTAAGGTACATCGCGTTACCGACTACGGCACCCACGGGCTGGTGGACCTTGAACTCAACGACGCGACCCGTATCAAGGCCATGGTCAGCCATCCCGACCTGTTCAAGGCAGGCCAGGGCGTGACGCTGTCGCCAAAAGCCATTGCCGCCTATCGGGATGGCGTCGTGATCCACCGGGCCTGACATGACCGATCCGCTGTTCATTACCCGCAACGGCCACCGCACCTGGCTCAAATGGCATCGCGGGCGCCGCAAGGCGTCCGATCCGGTGTTTACCGGCGCGCGCATCCTCGAAGCCATGCGGCTCGGAGCCAGTGTCGAGGTGGATCTGGTGGTCACCGCTGATAAAGGCATGGCCGTGTTGCATGACATGAAGCTCGACCGGGAAACCACCGGAACCGGGCCGGTTGCCGCGACGAACGACGCCACGATCCGCGAACTTCACCTGCGCGGCAATGACGGCGCACCGATTGCGGATAAGGTGATGCTGCTGGACGATCTATGCGCCCTCATGGCCCAGGGCGGTGTGCATCCCGATGCGCTGCTGCAGCTCGACTACAAGGAGGATGAAACCGTCCTCGATGCCCGCGCCATTGACAAATTCGCCGCCGCGACCGGGCCGGTGGCCGGCAATATCATTATCTCGTCGGGCTCGGCCGCCGCGCTCAAGCTGCTGACAGCAGCCGTCCCCGGCATGCGCAGCGGCTATGATCCCAGCGACGAAGAGCGCTTCAAGGTTGCCCTGGCCAGTGGCACGCTGCAGGCTTTCGTCGACGACGCCGTCGCCGCGCTCGATGGCACCGACCTGATCTATCTCTACTGGGAAATCGTCACCCGCTCCGCCGATGCCGGCTTCGACATCGTCGAGGCTTTCCACCGCCACGGCAAGCGCATCGACGCCTGGACCATCCGCGAGGCCAGCGCGGCGATGAAGCCCCATGTCGAGCGGCTGCTGGAACTGAAGGTGGACCAGATCACGACGGACGACCCGGAGGGGTTGGTTGCGCTGATGGGGTGAGAGAAAAGTACCCCTTCCTAACCTCCCCCTGAAAAGGGGGAGGAACAGATCGGGCGTCGGCACGATCCTGCCCCACCCACCAGGCGGCTTCTCCCCCTATCAGGGGGAGGTTGGGAGGGGGTATCCGCCCAAACCCTACCTCGGCTCCTTGCGCGGCACGTCCTTCAGTTTCTCCAGCAGAAAGGCATGCGTCGCCCTGTTGGCGACGAGCAGCGTGCCGGTGCGCTCATAGACTTCCGGCCCCCGGCCCCACCAATCGGTGACGATGCCACCGGCTTCCTCGACAAACAGAATCCCGGCCGCCGTATCGACGAAGCCGGTTTCCTCGTAGTAGCCGGTGAGCCGTCCCATCGCGACATAGGCACAACTATTGGCGGCACTGCCGACGATGCGCACAGCGCCGACCGGCGCGCGAATGGCGTCGAGCCGCTCATAGGCGCCGGGATAGAGCGAGAGGCCGGGCGTCGGCAGGCCAGTGCCGATATTGAAGAGGCCGATGTCGCTCTGCTCACTGACCTTCAGCCGCTCACCATTCATGAAGCTCCCCTGCCCCTTGATGGCGGTAAACATCTCGTCGGCCGGCGGATTGTAGAGCACACCGCAGACCGTCTCGTTGCCGCGCCGCAGGGCAATCGAGATGGTGTAATGCATGCCGTTGATGAAATTGGTGGTGCCGTCGATCGGGTCGACCAACCAGCGATATTCGTCGCTTTTGTGCACCGGCGCGAATTCCTCGCCGGTAAAGCTCCAGTCCGGATAGCGCTCGAACAGGAACTTGCGGATCAGCAATTCGCTTTCCTTGTCGGCGTCGGACACGAAGTCGGCCGGTCCCTTGATGCCGATCTCGATGTCGCGGAAACGCTTGAAATAGCTGAGCGTCAGGGCGCCGGCTTCGCGGGCGACCGTCACCATGTCCGCGAGGATGGCATCGTAGTTCATTGCTGGCTCCAGATTATTCGGATGCCGCGCTGGGGGAGAGCACGGTATTGGGACGCAGGCGGCTCTCGTCGAGCTCGCCCTTGGTTTCGAGGATGGGATAGGCCACCGAGGCCAGATGCGCGTTAATGCGCTTGAGGTCACGCAGGATATCGAGATGCATGGAGCTGGTTTCGACCGAAGCCGGTACGCGCTCGCGCACGCGCTGGATATGCGTGCTGGCCGAACGCGCCTCGAGCCGGCGCACATCCACCTTGGCGGCCACGAGCTGGCGCGCCAGTTGCGGATCGCGCGTCATGAACACGGTCTGGCTCAGCTGCATGTTGAGAATGGTCTTTTCGTAGAGCGCCACGATCTCGGAGAGACCTTCGGTAGAAAATTTGAGCTGCCGCTTGGCGATCTTGCCGGCCACGTCGCAGAGCCCGCTCTCAACGATATCGCCAACATGTTCCAGATTGATGGCAAAGCTCATGATCTCGGCGGAACGCCGGGCGTCGTCGTCGTCCAGGTCGGTCTGGTCGAGCCGGGTCAGGTAGAGTTTGATGGCCTGGTTGAGCGCATCGACGTCGTCGTCGAGCAGTGAGACCGTGCTGCGCGTGGCGGGGCCCGGCTTGCGCAGGGCATCGAGGCTTCCCTGCAGCATGCGCAGTACGATATCGCTGACGCGCAGCGTCTCGCGGGCCGCCGCGGCCAGGGCGATGGTGGGCGTATCGAGCACGGTGTCATCGAGATAGCGCGTGCCCCGCTCGGGCGTGGCCGGCTTGGGGATGGCCAGCGCCGCCAGCTTGCCGATCGGCCCCAGCAGCGGCAGGAACAGGGCCAGCAGCGCCAGGTTGAAGCCGATATGGGCGGCGATGGTCAGCGCATTGGTGCCGGGCAGAATGGCCTGCAGCAGGCTGGCAGCCGGCACGGCGAAGATGGTGAGCACGATGGCACCGATGGCGCGGACCACCAGGTTCGCCAAAGTCAGCCTGCGTGCCTCGGTGCCCTCGCGCAAAACGGCCAGCAGCGGCGGAATGGCGCCGCCCAGATTGGCGCCCGCCACCAGCGTTACGGCCAGCGGCGCCGGCACGATGCCGGCCGAAGCCAGCAACGCCACGAACAGCACCACGGCAAGGCTAGACGACGACACGAAGGCCAGGATGGCCGCGATGATGAGCGCGAAGGCCGGCGCATCGGCTAGGCCGGAAAGGATGGCGACCATCACCTCGGATTCGCGCAGCGGATCGGTGACATTGCCCACCAGTTGCAGTGCCAGCAGCATGAGGCCCAGCCCCAGCACGGCCCGGCCGACGCCCTTGCCGCGGGCGTATTTGCTCAGCGAGAAGACCGTGACCCCGATCAGGATCATGGCGGAGGCGAACCAGTGCACGTCCAGCGACAGGATCACCGCCGCGATGGAGGTGCCGACATTGGCGCCCAGCATCACGGCCTGGGCCATGCGCGGATTGATGGCGCCATTGCTGGCGAAGCTCGCGGTGATGACGGCGGTGGCGGTGGAGGATTGCAGGGCCAGCGTCGCCATGATGCCCGACAGGACGGCGGTGAACCGGTTGCCGGTGCCCTTGGCAATCCACAGGCGCAGCGAGGCCCCGAAGGCCCGCATGACGCCAGTCTTGATCATCCGCAGGCCCCAGAGCAGCAAAGCCCCCGCGCCAAGCAGGTCAATCAGTTGTATTGTGGAATGCATGTTCCCTTACCGGACCCGTTTAGAACAAGCATTGTACGCCAGTTCACGAGTCTGTCGAATGAATTTACGCGCCAACCAGTTCCGGTTGTCCGGTAACGGTGCGCAGGTTCAATTCATCGGCCCGGATACAGGCGAAACGATGGTCCGGGGCGCCATCGAGGGGCGGCATAACCGCACGGCAGGCCGGCTGGGCATACGGGCAGCGATCCGCAAAGGCGCAGCCGGCGACCTGCTGGCTTGGGTCCGGCACATGACCGGACAGACGGATGCGATCCGTGCTCTTGCCCACCCCGCGGCCCGGAATGGCGGCCAGCAAGGCTTCGGTATATGGGTGGCGCGGATTGCGGAAAATGGCCTCCGTTGTACCAATCTCCACGATCCGCCCGGCATACATCACCGCCACGCGGTCGCTGATATTGGCGATGACCCCCAGGTCATGACTGACGAAGAGATAGGTCAGGCCCATCTCGGCCTGCAGCTGCTTCATCATGTTGATGATCTGGGTCTGCACCGACACATCGAGCGCCGACACCGCCTCATCAGCGATCACCAGCCGCGGATCCGACGCCAAAGCGCGGGCAATGGCGATGCGCTGGCGCTGGCCGCCCGAAAAGGCATGCGGATAGCGCTCGGCATAGTCCGGACTCAGCCCCACCCGCGACAGCAGGGTCTGCACCCTGGCCTCGATCTCGGCGGCGCTGTATCGGCTGTTGACCTGCAGCACTTCCCCGATGATGTCGCGCACCCGCATGCGCGGATTGAGCGAGCCAGTCGGGTCCTGGAAGATCATGCGGATATCGGTGCGCAGCCGCCTTGCATCCGCACCGCGCGCCGTCAGCAGGTCGACCGGCTCGTGGGTGCCATCGGCGAAACGGATGGCGCCGCTATCGGCCCGGTGCAGGCCGACGATGGTCTGGCCGAGCGTGGACTTGCCGCAGCCGCTTTCGCCCACCAAGCCCAGCGTTTCGCCGGGATAGATATCGAGCGAGATATCGTTGACCGCCCGCACCGCCCCGGTCTGGCGCTGGAAGAAGCCGGAGCGGATGGGGAAATGCTTGTGCAGGTCGCGCACGCTGAGCAGCGGTTCGGTCGTTGCCGCCCTGCGCGACCGCACCGCTGCCTCTGCGGGCGCCCGCAATGGCGTTCGCGTGATCTTGTCCGCCTGTGGGCCATAAGCGTGGCAGGCAACCATGTGGTCGTTGCCCAGCTCGGTCTCGAGTACCGAGATCGTGTTGCAGAAACCGGCCAGCGCCCATTCGCAGCGCGGATGGAAGGAACAGCCGGTGGGCCGCAAAGCCGGCGGCGGCACCATGCCGGGGATGGCCTTGAGTGGCGCCTTGAAGTCCCCGTCGAGCCGCGGCATCGAGGCCAGCAGTCCGCGCGTATAAGGGTGCCTGGGGTTTTCCAGCACCTCCTTCACCGGCCCGCGCTCGACGATCCGCCCGAGATACATCACCGCCACTTCGTCGGCGATTTCGGCCACCACGCCCAGGTCGTGGGTGATGAACAGCACCGACATGCCGCTGTCGCGCTGCAATTGCGCCAGCAGGTCGAGGATATTGGCCTGCGTGGTCACGTCGAGCGCCGTGGTCGGCTCGTCGGCGATCAGCAGGCGCGGCCGGTTGATGAGCGCCATGGCGATCATGGCGCGCTGGCGCTGGCCGCCCGAAAGCTGGAACGTATAGCTGTCGTAGCGCCGTTCCGGGTCGGGCATGCCGACCTGTTCGAGCATCTTGATGCCCTCGGCGCGCGCCTCCTTCTCGCTCACCTTGCGATGCAGCGTCAGCGCTTCGCTGATCTGGTTGCCGATGGTGTAGAGCGGCGACAGGAAACTCATCGGCTCCTGGTGGATCATGGCGATATCAGCGCCGCGGACATGACGCATCACTGAACTGGTCGGCCGGGTCGCGGCGATATCGAGGACATCGCCATTGGCCTGGCGCAGGTTGATCGACCCGCCCGAGATCTGGCCGGGATGGTCGATGACCTGCAGGATCGCCTTGGCCGTCACCGACTTGCCGCAGCCGCTCTCGCCCACCAGGCACAGCGTCTTGCCGGCGGGAATATCGAGATCGAGTTCGGTCACGACATCGACCGCCCCGGCAAAGGTGATGGTGAGGTCGCGGATTTCTACCAGATTGTCCATCAGCCTCAGTCCGAATAGGGGTCGGCGGCGTCGCGCAGCCCGTCGCCAAGGAAGTTGAGTGCCAGCACGGCGATGACCACCGCGCCGCCTGGCAGCAGCAGCCATGGCGCGGAGGCGATGGTGCGCACGTTCTGCGCCTCCTGCAGCAGCACGCCCCAGCTCACGATGGGCGTGCGCAGGCCGATGCCGAGATAGCTCAGCGCGGTTTCCGCCAGGATCATGCCGGGTATGGCCAGCGACACGGTGGCGATGATGTGGCTCAGAAAGCTCGGCAGCATGTGCCGGAAGATGATGCGCACCGGCCCGCAGCCATCGAGCCGCGCTGCCTTGACGAAATCCTCGCTGCGCATGGCCAGGAACCGTCCGCGCACCACGCGCGCCAGGCTGGTCCAGCCCAATACGGAGAGGATGATGGTGATGAGGAAATAAACCTGCAAAGGCGGCACCGATTGCGGAATGGCCGCCGCCAGCCCGATCCAGAGCGGAATGGCCGGCACCGACTGGATGAATTCGATGAAGCGCTGAATGAGATTGTCCACCACGCCGCCGAACAGGCCGGAAATGCCGCCGATCAGGATGCCGAACAGCAGGCTCAGCGCCACGCCGATCAGGCCGATCGTCATGGAAATGCGTGTGCCATAGATGGTGCGGCTCAGGATATCGCGACCCAGCCGGTCGGCCCCCGCGATGAAAAAGGGCTGTCCCGCCTCGACTGGTCCGAACAGGTGCCGGTTGGTCGTGATGAAACCGAAGAGATTGTAGCTCTCGCCCTCGACGAAGAGGCCAATGGGAATGACCGTATCGAGATCGGCCACGAAGAGGCGCCGGCCCGAATTGTAATCGATCTCGGTCTTGTAGGCATTCACATGCGGCAGGAAGTGCCAGCCGTCGCCAGTGTCGCGCCCCCATTGGATCGCCTGGGGTGGCGCGTAGCTGTAGCTGGGATTATAGGCTTCGAGCGTTACCGGGGCGAGGAATTCGGGGATCAGCGCCACGATATAGGCCAGGATCACCACGATGCCGCCGGCCACACCCAGCTTGTGGCGCAGGAAC
>CBIGSA010000127.1:0-9380 GCA_966192215.1 uncultured Devosia sp.
GCGCGCATGACCTGCGCGGCCTGATGGGCCTGCCCTTCCGAACCGAACAGGCCGAACACGGTCGCCCCCGAGCCCGACATGCGGGCCAGCATGCAGCCCTGCGTCTCGGCCAGTTGCTCGACGATGTCGCCGATGACAGGCACGAGCTTGACCGCGGGCGGCTGCAGGTCGTTGCGGGTTTCGGCCAGCCAGATACCCAGCTGCGCCGGCCGCGTCAGCGGCGAGGGCAGTTCCGGGAGCGGATAGTTGTCATGCGCGCGCAGGCGGCGAAACACATCGGCCGTCGCCAGCGGAATCATGGGGTTGACCAGCACGATGTGGCAGGCCGGAAATTCCGGCAGCGGCGCCAGCACCTCGCCAACGCCTCGCGCCACCAATGGCGTCGAGATGAGGCAGGCCGGCACATCGGCGCCCAGCCCGGCCGCCATGTCGGCCAGTTCGGCCAGCGCGATGGTGCGATTGGAGAGGCTCGCCATCAGCCGTAGAGCCGCAGCCGCATCGGCGGAGCCGCCACCAATGCCGGCGGCGACCGGCAGATTTTTGGTGAGGTACAGGGCCAGGCCGGTCTCGACCGCATCCGGCCAGCGCGCGCGAAAGGCCGCGACAGCGCGCGACACCAGGTTGGCTTCCCCCACGCCGAGAGCCTTGGCGAAGGGACCGGCAATGGCCAGCGAATCGGCGGCGGCCGGCACGGCTTCCAGTTCGTCGGCCACATCGGCGAAAACGACGAGGCTTTCGAGATCGTGATAGCCGTCGTCGCGCCGATGGGTCACATGCAGGGCCAGGTTGACCTTGGCCGGCGCGAGCTGGAGGACCGGTTCAACCATCCTGCTATTCGGTCGCGTTGGCGTCGGTCAGTCCTTCGGCCAGCTTTGGCGCGACCCGTTCCTTGACATTACCGACCTCGTCCACGGAAGCCGCGACATTCCACTGGAAGCGCGCTTCGAGCTTGCGGCCCGCCTTCCAATAGGCATCGCCCAGATGATCGTTGATCTCGGCGTCGTTGGGGCGCAGCAGCACCGCCTGTTCGAGCGTCTTCACCGCCTCGTCGATGCGACCGAGCTTATAGAAGGCCCAGCCCAGCGAATCGACGATATAGCCATCCTGCGGTTGCGCCTCGACGGCCTTCTCGATCATTTCGAGGGCCTCGTCGAGATGCCTGTCCTGATCGATCCAGCTATAGCCGAGATAGTTGAGCACAGCCGGCTGTTCGGGATTGAGCTCCAGCGCCTTGAGAAAATCGGCCTCGGCCTTGGGCCATTCCTTGGCGCGTTCATAGGCGATGCCGCGCACATAGTAGAAGCGCCAGTCCGAAGGGCTGTCGCCGCCGGTCAGCGACAGCGCATCGGTATAGGCGTCGGCGGCCGCGACATATTGTTCGTCATAGCGCAGCAGGTCACCCAGCACCGAGACGGCGTCGAGGTCGTCCGGGCGGCTGGTGACGATATTGGTGAGTCGGCGCAGCGCCTCTTCGCGGTCACCGGTAGCGTCGAGATTCTGCGCCACGCGCACCACGGCGGTCGCCTTCATCGGCGACGTGGCCGGCACGGCCTCATAGATCGTATTGGCGGATTCGTGCTGGCCAGCAGCGTCGAGCAGTTGCCCCAGCGCCAGGGCGATCACATCGGCAGAGGGGTCTAGGTAGAGACCCATGCGCAGGAAGACCAGCGCCAGGTCCAGGCTCCCGTCGCGCGACAGGGCCACGCCGATGCCATGGAACATTTCGGCGGCGCCGACCTGCACATTGGCGGCGAAAATGCCCGGACGCTGGCCAGCCTCGACCTGTTCCTTGACGATGGTCACCACCGGATGGCTGAGGCCCTGGTTCTCGAATTCGGCAATGACGTCCCTGGCCTCGTCGAACTTTCCAGCATTGGCGAGGATGCGGGCATAGACCTCGACGATGCGGGCCACATAAGGTTCGGCCTCGAAGGCGCGGCCGGCAAGCTTGATGGCCTCGTCCGTGTCGCCCGAGGCCTCGGCCATGAGGGCGCGGTGGAATACAAGGAAATCCTCGAGCCCCGATTGGCCAAGCTGATCCAGTGCGGCGTCGGCCTCGTCCTTGCGGTTGTCGCCCACCAAGGCCCAGGCACGTAGGATGCCAGCGGTAATGCCGGTAAAGCTGTCCTGGCCGATGGCGCCCAGCATGCGCTCGGAGGCGCTATAGCGGCGTTCCTTCAGCGCCTCGGTGGCCACGACGAGTTCGGCCAGTTCGTTGTTGGGGTCCAGGTCAAGCAGGTGCTTGGCGGTGGAGGCTGCCTGGCCGATCTGACCATCGGCGGCGAAGGCGATGAAGGCGCGCTCGACAAGGACCGGATTGTCCCAATCGCCCTGCGCTGCCTGGGAGAAATAGCGCGCTGCCTCATCGGTGTGCAGGTCGTGCAGCGCCTGCTGGCCTGCCATATAGGCACCGGTGACGCTGGTGCGGAACGTCGGCATGAGGCCGAAAGCCGTCAGCGGGTCGGATTGCGCCGTCTGCACGGACTGGGCCGATTGCGTCGCGGAAACGGCAGTTGCCGACAGCAGGATGGCGACAAATGCCGGGCGCGCGATGCGGATCAGAAACGATGTCACGAGGCTGGTTACTCCCTTGCCCTTCGGGGGCCGTTCTGGGCGCGAAGATTGTCCGTTTTGGGACTGCGCCGCAAGGGCAGGCGCCATTGTCTGGCGCTGCCGGAAATCACATTCCGCTGTAGTTGGGTCCGCTGCCGCCTTCGGGCGGGACCCAGGTGATGTTCTGCGCCGGGTCCTTGATGTCGCAGGTCTTGCAATGCACGCAGTTGGCGGCATGGATGCGGAAGACAGGCGCCCCGCCCTCCTCGGCCACTTCATAGACACCAGCGGGGCAATAGAGCGCCGCCGGTTCGCCATATCTGGGCAGGTTGTCGCGCACCGGCACGGCGGGATCGGCCAGGCGCAGATGCACCGGCTGGTCCTCGTCATGCGCGAGGTTGGCGAGATAGACCGAAGAGGCACGATCGAAGGTCAGCTTGCCATCGGGTCGGGCATAGGTCCGGGTCGGCAGTTCACCCTTGGGCCTGAGGCCCAGATAGTCCGGCTCGCCGTGATGCAACGTGCCGAGCAGCGAGCGGCGCAGAATGGCGGAGGTCCACAATTCGATGCCGCCGGCCAGCGCGCCGAGCACGGTGCCCAGCCGCGTCCAGAGCGGCTTGACGTTGCGCACGCCCTGCAATTCGGCGGCAATACCCGTGGCCATGATGCGATGGCCGAAATCCTTGATGAGGTCGTGCTGGCGGCCCTTGCCGATGGCCTCGGCCACCGCGTCGGCAGCACCGATGCCCGAGAGGATGGCGTTGTGGATAGCCTTGAGACGTGGCGCATTCATGAAGCCGGCCGCGCAGCCGATCAGCCCGCCGCCGGGAAAGGCCAGGGTGGGGATGGATTGCCAGCCTCCCGCCGTCACAGCGCGGGCACCATAGCTGATGCAGGTCGCGCCTTCGAGCAGCGGGGCCACCGACTTGTGGGTCTTGAAGCGCTGGAATTCGTCGAAGGGCGACAGGGTGGGGTCGGCATAGTCGAGATAGGTCACCAGCCCGACATAGAGCTTGCGGTCTTCGGCGTGATAGACAAAGCCGCCACCCGCCGTGCCATTGTCAAGCGGAAAGCCAAGATAGTGGTCCACCTTGCCGGGCTGGTGCTTCTCGGCCGGGATTTCCCAGATTTCCTTGATGCCGAGCCCATATTTCTGCGGCTCACGCTCGAGCTGATGCTGGGCGATGACCTGCTTGGCCAGCGAACCGCGAGCGCCTTCAGCGATCAGGGTATATTTGGCTTCGAGCGCGATGCCTTCGGCAAAGCCCGGCTTGGGATTGCCGGCATGGTCTCGACCGAGATCGCCGGTGATGATGCCGCGCACCGGCCCTGTGCCGGTGGACAGCACATCCACCGCCGCGGTCATCGGGAAAATGTCGACGCCCAGTTCGGCCGCCTGCTCGCCCAGCCAGCGCACCAGGTTGCCCAGGCTGACGATGACGCCGTTGCGTGTGCGCAATTGCGGCGGCACCAGCAGATGCGGCAGGGCGAAGTCGTGCTTTTCGGTCAGCAGGTGATAGGTGTCGCGGGTCACGTCCGGACCGACCGGCGCACTCTTGAGCCGCCAGTCGGGGATCAGCGCATCGAGCCCCACCGGGTCCATCACTGCACCGGAGAGGATATGCCCGCCAATTTCGGCGGCCTTTTCCACCACCGTCACTGAGATTTCGGGGTGGCGCTGCTTGATGCGGATGGCGGCGGCAAGGCCCGATGGACCGGCGCCGACGATCAGCACATCGGTCGAAAGGGTTTCGCGCGAACCGGCCTCTGCCATATAGACTTGTCCTCAACGTGCCGTATGAAACCTGATCGCGGCTGGCCGCGCCAAACGGGCTGTGACATAACAGAGAACATGGCTCAAGATCGACCGCTAAATCACGACGAAATGGTCGCCGTGCTCGATTGGTATCGGGCAGCGGGGGTCGATATCGCCGTGGGCGAAGAGCCGGTGGACCGCTTCGCGCGGAGGGCGCCGCAACGCGCCGCGCCGCCCTCCCCTGTTCTGACCCAGCAGGCTGACGAACGCCCGGCCGAAACCCCGGTTCTCGGCGGCGATCCATCCGAGGCGCGGAGCCTTGCCGCTTCAGCGCAATCGCTCGATGAATTGCAGTCCATCCTGGGTGCCTATGATGGCTGTGGGCTGAAGCTGCGCGCGACCCAACTGGTCTTTGCCGATGGCAATCCGGAAGCCAGCATCATGCTGATCGGCGAGGCCCCCGGCGCGGAAGAGGATCGCCAGGGCAAGCCCTTTGTCGGCAAGTCCGGGCAATTGCTCGACCGTATGCTGGCGGCGATCGGGCTCGATCGCACCAAGGTCTATATCGCCAACACTGTCCCTTGGCGCCCGCCGGGCAACCGGACACCGACGCCCGAGGAGATGGCGCTCTGCCTGCCCTTCCTGCATCGGCAGGTGGAGCTGGTCGCACCCAAGCTGGTCATGACCCTGGGCGGGCCGGCCATGCAGACGATCTTTTCCACCACCACCGGCATCATCAAGATGCGCGGCAAGTGGTCGAAAGTGCATATCGGCAATCACGAGGCCGATGCCATCCCCACGCTGCACCCCGCCTACCTGCTGCGCAACCCGGCCGCCAAGCAGCAGGCATGGCGCGACATGCTGAGCCTCAAGCTCAAGATCGAGGCGCTGGGGCTCCAGGCGCAATAATTTGGCCGGACCCAATTTCGCCCTGCCAATCGGGGAACGTCGCGCTATGGTGACCGTTGCGATTTGCAACGTTCCGATCCAAAGCCGAAAGCGTCATGGCCTCCGTAATCAATATCTACGCCCTGTTCCTGGGTTCCGCGCTGCTCATGTTCGGCGGCGGATTGCAGGGATTGCTGCTCTCGGTACGCGGTGCCGAGGAAGGGTTTTCGCTGCTGGCGCTGGGCCTGATCGGCACGGGCTGGTCGGTCGGCTTCGTGGCGGGGTCGATCACCGTGCCCATCGTGGTGCGCAAGGTTGGTCATATCCGCGCCTTTTCGGTCATGGCGGCCATCGGCACGGTCACTATCCTGCTCAACCTGCTTTTGATCAACGATATCAGTTGGATCCTGCTGCGCGCGCTCAGCGGCTTCTGCTTTGCCGGGGCGGCGATGATCGTCGAAAGCTGGCTCAATGAAGTCGCCGAGAACAAGAGTCGCGGCACGATTTTCTCGGTCTATGTCACCATCAACATGGCTGCCTCCACGCTGGGCCAGATCGCGATGTCGATCACCGGCACAGCCGGCTATGTGCCCTTCGTGCTCGGCGCCATCAGCTTCATCTGCGCGGTGCTGCCGACGGCGCTGACCTCGAGCCCGCAGCCGCGGCCGCTATCCTCCGCCAAGATCGATGTGGGCCTGCTCTACCGCACCTCGCCGGTCGCCGCGATTGCGGCCTTTTCGGTGGGCATGGCCAATGGCGCCTTCGGCACGCTGGCGCCGGTCTATGGGCATGAACAGGGGCTCGATGCCGGCGGCATTTCGCTGCTCTTCGCGTTGGCCGCGATCCTGGGCGCCGTTGCGCAGATTCCGTTCGGGCGCCTGTCCGATCGCATCGATCGGCGGCTGGTACTGATCGGGCTGGCCGGCTTTGCCGCCATTGTCGGGGCACTCACCGTGCTCATCAATCCAGGCCCGAACTGGATGATGTTCGTGCTGTTCGCGGCCTACGGCTTTGCCGCCAATCCCATCTATGCCGTGGCTGTTGCCCATGCCAATGACTTCGCCAAGGATGGCGATTTCGCCAAGATTGCCGGCGGCATGCTGCTGATCCTGGGCGTGGGCCTGGCCGTCGGCCCGGCCGTGGCCTCGGTCATCATGGGCGCATGGTCGCCGGTTGGCCTGTTCCTGGTCACCGCGACCTTCCATGGGGCGCTGGCCGTCACCGCCTATCTGCGCATGCGCATCCGCAAGAGTCGCGACGCCTCCGAGCGCGCCCCCTTCCAGCCGATGGGCGACAAGCAGGTGACGCCGGAAACCATTGTGCTCGATCCACGGGCTGATAGTGATAGCGCCGACGAACCGGTCGTGGCGCATGAAGCGCCCGTGCCGGATGAATTGATCGAGACGGTTGAGGAGAAGCGCGATGTTCAAGACGGCACGATTTGAGGACCGCGACTTCAAGCCGCTTTCCATCGCCGTCATCGCCGTCTCCGACACGCGAACGCTCGAAACCGATACCGGCGGCGCCCTGCTGAAATCCATGATGGAAGCGGATGGCCACACCTGTTTCGAGCGGCAGGTGGTGCGCGATGATATCCAGCTTATCCGCCAGGCGGTGCAGGCCTATGTCGCCAACCCTGCCGTCGATGTCGTCCTCACCACGGGCGGCACCGGCTTTTCCGGGCGCGACGTGACGCCGGAGGCGGTCGAACCCCTGTTCGATAAGCGGATGGACGGTTTTTCGGTGCTGTTCCATCAGTATTCGGCCACTACAGTGGGCACGAGTTCGCTGCAGTCGCGGGCCACGGCCGGGCTGATCGGCACGACATTCGTCTTCTGCCTGCCTGGTTCGCGCGGCGCCTGCCGCGATGCCTGGGAAGGCATTCTCACGCACCAGCTCGATTACCGCCACAAGCCCTGCAATTTCGTGGAACTGATGCCGAGGCTCGACGAGCGCTGAGGCACTCGCTGCGTCTATCGCGTCGAAGATTTACACCATTATGTAAAAAATCATTTACATTACGCCAAAAATATCAGATACAGCGTCATATATCCTTGGCGTTGGAGGCTTTGATGGCGTTTCGGGAAAAGAGTGCGTGGGTTGCCGCCGTGATCACCCTGCTGGTCTGGGGCTATTATTTCGGCCTGTTCTGGATCGAGGTGGCGGCCGGCCATATCGATGAGGGCCTGCTGACGCGGTTCCTCGTCTGCATGGGCATCACGCTGGTTCTGATGATCGGGCTCAACCTGGGCTCGGGCGTCATGACGAAGAAGAACATGGACACGCCGCCGGACGAGCTGGAGCGGCAGATCGAGGCCAGCGCCGACCGCTTCGGCTTTCACCTGCTTGAACTGCTGGTGCCCATCGGGCTGATCGCAGGCCTATTGGCCACCGGCACGATTCGCACCAGCTTCCCCGACGACCCGGCCGGTGCAGTAGCGATTATCTTTGCCAATGGCGTGCTCATGACCTTCATCATCACCGAGGTCGTGCGGTCCATCATCCATATCGTATCCTACAGGATGACCGCCTGATGGCCCCGCCCCCCATCAGCAACACGATCCGCCGCCTGCGCTTCGATCGTAACGAGATGACGCAGCAGGAACTGGCCGACCGGATCGGCATGACGCGACAGACCGTGGCCGCCATCGAGCAGAACAAATATTCGCCCTCCCTCGAGGCCGCGTTCCGCATTGCCGAAGTGTTCGGCGTGGAGATCGGCGAGGTCTTCCAGTGGAAGAAGGCAGAAAAACCATGAAAGCGGCAATCCAGACTGCCTATGGTGGGCCCAATGTCGTGGTTGTCCGCGATATCCCCAAACCCGCTCCCAAGGAGAATGAAGTCCTCGTGCGCGTGGTGACCACCACGGTCACCTCGGGCGATGCACGGCTGCGTGCCTTCCGCGTACCCGCTGCCTTCTGGCTGCCGGCGCGGCTATTCCTGGGCATAAGCAGGCCGCGCAAGACCGTGCTCGGCTCCGAATTTGCCGGCGTGGTCGAAACGATCGGCTCGAAGGTCACGCGCTTCAAGCCGGGCGACCGGGTATTCGGCATGCATGTCTATGACGCGCATGCCGAATACAAGGTCGTGCCCGAAGGGGCGGCCGTCGCGCTCATCCCTGACAATCTCGATTTTGCCGAAGCGGCCGCCCTGCCCTTTGGCGCTCTCACGGCGCTGTTCTTCCTGCGGCGGGCCGGCTTGCGACCGGGCATGCGGGTGCTGGTCAATGGTGCCAGTGGCGCGGTCGGCACGTTCGGCGTGCAGTTGGCCAGGCATTTCGGCGCACATGTCACCGCCGTCTGCAGCGCTCGCAACGCCGAGCTGGTGCGAAGCCTCGGTGCTGAGGTGGTGGTCGACTATATGGCAACCGACTTCTCCCGGCAGGGCCAGACCTACGACGTCATCATGGACACGGTCGACACTGTCAGCATGGCGCAGTTCCGGCGCGCCACGACGCCGGGCGGGAAGCTGCTGGCGGTCAATGGCGGCGGCGGCATGTTCCTGCGCGCGGCAATGGAGCCGATATCCAGCAAGCGCCGGATCGTCGTGGGCATGGCCAGCGAGAAACTGGACGACCTCGAGAGCACCAGCGCCCTGGCAGCGTCGGGGGCGATCCGCGCGACGATCGACCGCCGGGTGCCATTCGCGCGGATTGCCGAGGCGCATGCCCTGGTCGATAGCGGGCGCAAGCGGGGAGCGGTCGTGGTCGATGTAACCGCGCCATAGAAAACGGCGCCGGTGGGTTACACCCGCGCCGGCGCAGAGTGCATCAGTCGCTGGCCTAGTGGCCGCCGGGGCCCCGGGCGCCGCCCTCGGGCTTGCGGATGAAGAAGGCCGCGACGATGGCGAAGAGCGAGATCACCGCGCCGACCAGGAAGGCGGAGCGAATGCCGCCCGCCAGGGCCTCGACCGGATCCAGCCCTTCGGCTGCCAGAGCGGCCGTGCGGATGGTCATCAGTGCGATGAACAGGGCAATGCCCGCCGCACCCGCCAATTGCTGCACCGAACCGAGGACAGCGGAGGCATGGGAGTAGAGTTCCATGCGCACCGAGCCCATCGACGAGGTGAAGACCGGCGTGAAGATCAGCGCCAGGCCGACGCTCAGCACGATATGTCCGGCCATCAATGCCCAGGGCGAGGTGTCCTGCCCGACCATGGTCAGGGCCCACAGAACCGCCGAGAC
>CBIGSA010000128.1:0-9292 GCA_966192215.1 uncultured Devosia sp.
CTGGAGCGCCTTGTCGGCCCGGCCGGCGGCCTGAAGCTCGCTGCCCTCGCCTGGAACCGTTTTCGGCGCGCCATCGAACCGCATCGGCGCGCCCGCTCGGCGGGCGCGCAATCGGCTTTGGGCCGCAAGCCATTTGCCGAGCATGTGTTCCGGCCCACCCTGCGCCTACTGGCCGACCGCATCGGTTCGCGACTGCGCAACAAGTCGCTGGCGGGGCGGACAGTGACGGTGCGCGTACGCTTCGCCGACATGCACGCCGTCACGCGAGCCCTCACGCTGCCCGCCAGGGTAGCCGCAACCACCACGCTGGCTGAGATCGCCGAGGACCTGGTGCGCGGTGTGCGTCGGGAATTTCCACGTGAACGGACGATTTCGCTGCTGGCCATTTCGGTGTCACATCTGGCCCAGACCGAAGGATTGCAGCTCGAATTCGGCCTTGGCCTGCCCGACGAACCGCGCCGTCCCGGCACGCGGGTCGGCGCCGCCCGCTGGGAGGCAGATCGCGCCATGGACGCCGTCCGCACCCGCTTCGGCTGGGAAGCCATCGGCTATGGCTCGGTGGTTCTGGAAGCGCCAAAGGCGGTGCCCGACGCGTTCAGGGAATTGGCGGAGAAGGAGCTCTAAACTGGCAGGTGACCGGCCGACGTCAGGGTGGAGATGAAGCGGCGGGTGCGGGCGTCGGCGGGGGCGGTGAAGACCTGGCCGGCGGGGCCCGCTTCAATGATCTCGCCACCGTCGAGATAGACGACATTGCTGGCAATGGTAGCGGCGAGGCGCAAGTCGTGGGTGGCCATGAGCATGGTCGTGCCGTCGCGCGCCAGTTGCGCAAGGACTTCGACGACCTCGGCCGCCAGTTGCGGATCGAGGGCCGAGGTGGGCTCGTCGCAGAGCAAGACCTTTGGGGCGGGTGCGAGGGCACGGGCAATGGCGACGCGCTGCTGCTGGCCGCCCGACAAATTGGCCGGCCAGGCATCGGCCTTGGCTGTCATACCCACTTTGTCGAGCAGTTCCAGCGCCCTCAAACGGGCGCGCTCGCGCGGCCATTTGAGGACGGTCAGCAGGCCTTCCATGACGTTTTCCAGCGCCGTCAGATGCGGAAAAAGCTGGAAATTCTGGAACACCATACCGGTCTTGCGGCGCAGGGTGAGCACCGCGCCCCGCGCAACCTTGCCGCCCGGCATGAAGCGGACGGTGGCATCGTCGATCCGCACCTGGCCCGATTGCGGAATTTCCAGCAAGTTGACGCAGCGCAGCAGCGTGCTCTTGCCGCTGCCGGAGGCCCCGATCAGGGCGGTGACGCCGCCCTCGGGCACGACCAGGCTGACGCCCTTGAGCACTTCGAGGTCGTGGAAGCTCTTATGGATGTCCTCGAGCGCGATCATGAGGCGGCCTCAATATAGCCGCCATAGCGGGAAAAGCGCTTTTCAACCTGCACCTGCAGGCTCGAGAGGATCGAGCTGACCACAAGGTAGATCAGCGCCACCTCGACATAGAGGATGAGCGGTTCATAGCTGGTGGCGACGATGCGCTGGCCGGCGCGGAACAGCTCGGGCACGGTGATCGCGGCGGCAAGGGAGGTGTCCTTGACCAGCGAAATGAAGGTGTTGGACAACGGCGGCACGGCTATGCGCGTTGCCTGAGGCAGGATGGTGCGGCGCATGGCCTGGGGCCAGGTCATGCCAATGGAATAGGCAGCTTCCCACTGGCCCTTGGGCACCGAGAGCAGGACGGCGCGGATGATTTCGGACGTGTAGGCACCGACATTGAGGGTGAAGCCAATCAAGGCGGCGGGAAAGGCATCGAGCACGATGCCGAGGCTGGGCAGGCCATAAAAAATCAGGAAGAGCTGCACGAGAAGTGGCGTACCCCTGATGATCCAGACATAGAAGCGAAAGATGGCGGCAAAGGGCCTGGGGGCGAACAGCCTTGTGATGGCCGTCACGAAGCCGACGGCCAGTCCGAGCACGAATGACAACAGCGTCAGCGGCACCGTGAACAGCAGACATGCCCAGAGCAAGGAGGGCAGAGACTCGATCATCAGGGAAAGCCAGGAGGGCATGGCGGTTTCCGTCAGCTCATGAAAAGGGGCCGGCCGAGCTGGCGGCCGGTCCCATCGATACTAGTGTGCTATTGGCCTTACTGCGAGACGTCGGCCCCGAAGTACTTCTGGGAGATCTCGGCATAGGTGCCGTCGGCCTTGATGGCGGCCAGCGCTTCATTGATCGCCTGGACCAGTTCGGGCTTGCCCTTGGCGAGCAGCACGCCGGAGAAATCGGCATCGGCCTGGGTGGCGACGATCTTGACGTCAGCGTCGGGCTGCTGAGTCTTGAAGTCGTAGAAGGACAGGCTGTCATTGATGGTGGCGTCGGCGCGACCCTGCAGGACCAGAGCAATCGACTGGTCGAAACCTTCCGTGGGCACGAGCTCGGCGCCGTATTCCTGGGCGAGCTTGCCGAAATTGCTGGTGAGGGTCTGGGCAGAGGTCTTGCCGGCCAGGTCTTCGAAGCTGGCAATGTCGGCATTGTCACCCCGCACCACGAGCACGGCCTTGGAGGCGATGTAGGGTTCGGAGAAATCGTACTTGGCCTGGCGCTCTTCGGTGATGCCGACCTGGTTGATCACCACGTCATAGCGATTGGCGTCGATACCGGCGATCAAGCCATCCCACGGGCCTTCGACGAACTCGGCCTCGACGCCAAGGCGTTCAGCGATCTCGCGGCCGATCTCGACATCGAAGCCGACCAGTGCGCCGGTATCATCGTGGAAGGTGAACGGGGCATAGGTGCCTTCGGTGCCGATGCGCAGGGCGCCGGCCTGCTTGAGCTGGTCGAGCGCCGTCTGGGCGAAAGTGGGGGTGGCAAGGGCAAACAGGCCCGCCGCAAGCAGCAGTCTGGTGAGCTTCATGGTCTTCTCCTAATGCAGCCGGTTGTTCCTGGGAGAACCGGAAATCCGGGCGGAAACTGCACCCGCAGCCGCACGGATTCAACTAGCTGGATGGATGTTTCCCTTGGACCGCCCTGCACGCTAGCCCATGCTCGGATTGCCGAATTCGGGAGCCGCAGGTTGCTGAATCGGAAGCGCAGACGCGATGCTTTCGTCCTGGACCACCTGTTCGGCAAGCTTCATGAGGTGCGGCTTGGTGACAGGCGCATGGCGTCACGCCCATGGCCGAAGGACCAGACCAGCCCTAGTTGCCAATGCCGCCCGGTTCCCAGTGGATATCGTCAAAGAAAATCGAGGTCTGCGTCCCCATTGCCGGTAGTTCGCCCTCCAGAGGCCGAGCCTTGAAGGTGAGCGTTGCGCCTTCCAGTTGGGGCTCGCTCAGTATCACCGTCGTCGTCCGCAGCGCGCCATCGACGATGCTGGTCAGGGCGGCATTGGGCGGATCACTTTCAAAACTGTCAGGTCCCTTTGCACCCCACCCCGCCACGAAGCTCTCGGTAGGGATCGTCTCGGCCATTCGCACAGGCCGGTCAGAGAACATGGTGGTTACCGGGCTGACATTCTCCAGAACCAGGATGCTGCCATCGAATTTGACGCTTCCGGCAGTCTGGATAAACAGCCAGCTCGCATCCTCGCCCGCCGCCTTCATCGTCTCAGCCGGATCAGCAGATACCGCCCCCGTGAAAAGGCAGATCACAGAGATGGCTATGCCAGCACGCTTCAACATTCCCATCCATTCCTCCGTCGGTGATATCCAAACTGATGGTTGGATCCGACGCCGAGACCAGCAAATGGTCGATGCGACGTCCAGCGCAACCTGTTGACGCCGAGGCCATTTCGCCAAGTTTAGTTATGAAAGGGTAGCGGGCGATGTCGGATGGGGCGCCAGACCGGGAAAGGTGACGGGCTGAGCGCCGCGGGCCACACAAGCCTGTTCAAATATCTACTGTTCAGGAAAATGGCGGAGAGGAAGGGATTCGAACCCTCGAGACAGTTCATCACCATCTGCGCCCTTAGCAGGGGCGTGCCTTCGACCACTCGGCCACCTCTCCGGCAGGGGGTGGATAGCGGGCGGGGGGTGGGAAGGCAAGCGGTTTTTGGCTGACTACACGGCGCAGAGCGATTGTTGCGCTATTTGCTTTATGCCGGCCACGATTGCCGGCTAGATCATCCGCGCGGACGAATCGCGATTGACCCTCTGGCGGCAGGTGGCGTGCATGGCAAAAGGCGGCTTGGGGCTCTGGATCGGTGCCGGCATGATGCTGGCAGGTGTATCGCTGGCAGCGGCGCAGGAGCCTCCGCTGGTGGACCCCAACCGCGTGCCCGACCCGATCGAAGGCATCTGGCAGACGCTGGAGCTGTCGGAAATCACCATCGCCCTGTGCCCTGAAGGGTTTTGCGGGACGCTGAGCAAGATCGTCGTACCGCGCGAAGGGCTGACGGAAGAGGAATATGCCGCCGCCATGGCGATGCCGGTGGAAAGCTTTACCGATGTTCGCAACCCCGACCCCACGCTGCGCGGCAGGCCGATGCTGGGCCTGCAGATCCTGACGCTCGCACCCAGTGTAAAGCCGAATGTCTATGACGGGAAAATCTATAATCCCGAGGACGGCAATACCTATTCGGGCTATGTCGAAATGCTTGGCCCGGACTTCATCCGGCTCAATGGCTGCGTGCTCTACAACATCATCTGCCAGGGACAGGACTGGGTCCGGGTGATCCCCGAACCCGAAGCGCAGGCGCAATAATCAGCGCTGGTTGAACAGGACCTTCTGGGCGTCCTTGTCCTTGGAGAGATCGGCCGATGGCGTGTCCTTGCCCCAGGCGAGGCCGCGCGCCACGGCCGGGCGGGCGCCCAGGCGATCGAGCCAGGCCTTCACATTGGGGAAATCGGCAATGTCCTGGCCCTGGCGCTGCCAGCCCTGGGCCCAGCCGATGGAAGCGATATCGGCGATGGAATAGTCGCCGGCGACATAGTCCCGGCCTTCGAGCTGCTTGTTCAGCACGCCATAGAGGCGGTGCGTTTCGTCGATATAGCGCTTGGTGGCGTAGGGAATGCGCTCGGGCGCATAGAGGGCGAAATGGTGGTTCTGGCCCAGCATCGGGCCAAAGCCGCCGACCTGCCAGAACAGCCATTCATCGACCTTGACCTGCTGGCGCGGATCGGTGGGGTAGAGCTTGCCGAATTTAAGGCCGAGATATTTGAGGATGGCACCGGATTCGAAGATCGAAATCGGCTCGCCGCCCGGCCCTTCGGGGTCGACGATGGCCGGAATCTTGTTGTTGGGCGAAATGGCCAGGAATTCGGGGGTGAACTGCTCGCCCTTGCCGATATCGATGCGGTGATAGGTCCACGGCACGCCTAGCTCTTCGAGCATGATATGGACTTTCTGCCCGTTGGGGGTGGGCAGGGAATAAGCCTCGATCGGCTTGGTCTGAGTAGTCATTGCCGGTTCCATCTGTGTTTGAGTCACAGAGTTATATCGGCGTTTTACGATGAAGGGCAAGGCAGCACATTGCCACTCTGCCCCGCATTGATGTCATGGGTCAGGCCCGCCGCAGGATCATCTGTGGATTGCCATTGCCGCGCATGGCGTTGGAAATGCCGTGGATATCCACGGTCGAGACCACACGGTGACGCAAGGCGGCGAACATGAAGGTCGGCGTGACATTAACCGGTTCGTCGAACTGGACGGTCACGGTGTAGTTCTGCATGTTGCCCAGGAGCTGGACACCGATCAGCATGCCGGTGAAAGGCTGATCGAGGTAGAGCCCCTTGACGCGCATCCCGACCTGCCAGGGCGCCACGACGCGATCGGGCAAGGCGGCACGGGCCGTGTTCCAGTCGCGGTAGCCATGGGCGCGGGCGACCTGTTCGAGGGCAGCGCCATGCGACAGGGTCTCGCCAGCGCGTTCGCGCTCGGCGCGCAGGGCCTTGGCTTCGGATTTCAGAGTCTGGGCGGAAGGGGTATCGAGCGAAAACGACATGATAGGTCCTCTCATCTGCAATGAGGCGACTGTTCCATGGGGGCTCGCATTGCCATGATGCGCCTTGCAAAGATGAACCGGAGTTCGTGTCTTGCTCGGAGACTGGACTTCACCATCGGAATTGCTTCCGGCGAGCGGCAGGTGCCAGTGACCTGAGCGGGATATGCGCGCGTGGGTGCCTTTTGTCAACGACATGGCGGCTATGCGATCAATCCCGGTGATGGGGTGATGACAGAAAAACGTTGGGCCATCGAGAACGGGCGGGCTATGCCCTGACATCTCAGGATGGATCCCGGCCTCCGCCGGGATGACATCGCGGTTGGGGAAGACCTGATGATTGAAACGCTGTTCCTGCTGATTGCCGGCCTGTTGGGCGGGGCGGTGAATTCGCTGGCGGGTGGCGGCTCGTTCATCGTTTTTCCGGCCCTGCTCTTCGTGGGTGTGCCGCCTGTCATTGCCAATGCGTCGAACACCTATGCCGCCCTGCCCGGCTATGCCAGCGGGGCAGTGGGCTATTGGCGGGCCATGGCGCCCTACAAGGACCGGCTAGTGCTCTATGGCGTATTGTCTGCGGTGTTCGGCTATGTCGGCGCGGAACTGCTGCTGGTGGTGTCGGACGAATTGTTCGACCTGGTCGTGCCCTGGCTGATGGCCTTTGCCGTGCTGCTATTCGTCTTCGGCAACCAGATCAATGGCTTCGTGGCGGCAAGGAGCGGCGGCGGGCGCGGCATGAAAATGCTGGGCAGCGTGCTGTTGATGGCGTCCCTGGCCGGTGTCTGCGTCTATGGCGGGTTCTTCAATGCCGGACTGGGCATATTGCTGCTCGCCTTCCTCGCCACGGCGGGGATGAGTGACATCCATGCGATGAATGGGCTCAAACTCTGGGTGTCGAGCATCGTGGCACTGGTGGCAGTGGCGCGGTTCGCCCTGAGCGGTTCGATCGACTGGTATCACGGATCGATTGCCCTGGTGGGGGTGACTATCGGAGGTTACCTCGCCGCCAAGAATGCCCATCGAATCCCGACCCAGTGGATACGGGTGGCGGTGATTGTCTATGGGGTGGTGATGACCCTGTATTTCTTTTGGGGGGCTTATCTGGCTTAGGTGCCACGCCCTCGTGGTGCGATCAATCCGCCCTTCTGACCCACACCGCCGCATCGTGGAAGGTGGCGCCGCCGAAGGGTGGTGCCGGCGTGGCGTTGGTGAGGGTGTTGATGCCCTTGCCCCGGCGATGCGCCTTGTTCTGGTGCAGGCCCTCGGCAATGACGACACCCGTCGGCAGCCCGGTGCGGATGCGGGCCGTCAGATCGACCGAGCCGCGGCGATTGCCGACAGTGACGAATTCACCATCTGTTATGCCCAGGGGCGCCGCATCGTCGGGATGGATGAAGAGCGAGGGCGCACCTTCGCGCTTCTGGCTGCCAGGCGTTTCGTTGAAGGTGGAATTGAGGAAGGCGCGGGCCGGGCTGGTGGCGAGGCGGAAGGGATGCTCGGCATCCGTCGGCTCGTTGATCGCCCAGTGATCGGCAAAGCGTGGCAGTTCGGCGGGGTCGCAGGTCCAGATATAGCCGCGCTTGTCGGCTACGTCCTGCCAGTTGGGCTCGAAGCGGAAGCGCTTGTCGGGCCAGGCGAAACCATCGGCAAAGCGGGCCGCTGCGTCAGGCCGTTCGCGGTCGACGAAGCCGGTCTTTTCGACCTCGTCCAATGAGGGGTAACCGGAGCGGCGGAAGGTTTCGGCCACGACATCGCGGTCGATGGTGCGGAAGCTGTCGTCATCGAGGCCGAGGCGCAGAGCGATGGCGTTGATGACTTCGTGGTTGGACCGGGTCTCGCCGGGGCGCTGGATGACGGCGGGGCCGTAGAGCACGCGGGTGTGGCCGCCGCGGGTGTAATAGTCGTTGTGTTCGAGGAACATGGTGGCCGGCAGCACGATATCGGCGAATTCGGCCGTTTCGGTCATGAACTGCTCATGGACCACGAGGAACAGGTCTTCACGGGCGAGACCGCGATGGGTCAGCGTCTGGTCGGGCGCGACGGCGGCCGGATTGGTATTTTGCACGATCATGGCCATGACCGGACCGCCATGCTTGAGCGCCTTGGCGTCGCCGGTGAGGATGGGGCCGATTTCGGACATGTCGAGCCAACGTGGAGCGCCCTTCTGCATCCGGGCGCCTGATATGGCCGATTTGTCGAGCTGCCATGTGCCGGAATTGGAATGGAGCGCACCGCCGCCGCGATGCTGCCAGGCACCGGTCATGGCGGGAATGCAGAGCACGGCGT
The DNA here is from genome assembly GCA_966192215.1 of uncultured Devosia sp. Lineage (GTDB taxonomy): Bacteria > Pseudomonadota > Alphaproteobacteria > Rhizobiales > Devosiaceae > Devosia. Next base: position 8,212 of record CBIGSA010000128.1, read on the forward strand.
GCATGGCGGTGGCGCCATTGCGCTGGCGGGTGAAGCCATAGCCGAGGCGGAAATAGCTGCGCGGCGTGGTGCCGACCAGATGGGCGAATTCGGTGATCTGCGCCACGGTGAGGCCGGTGATTTCGGCGGCCCATTCGGGCGTCCGCGTGGCCAGATGGGCTTCGAATTCGGGGCCGAAATCGGTGTATTTCGCCATATAGGCGCGGTCGGCCAGATTGTCGCGCAGCAGGACGTGCATGACGGCGACGGCGAGCGCGCCATCCGTGCCCGGGCGCAGCATGAGGCCCATATCAGCCTGGGCCATGGTGGCAGTTTCGTAGATATCGACGACGACGATTTTGGCGCCGCGCTCCTTGCGGGCGCGCATGGCGTGGGTCATCACATTGACCTGGGTATGCACCGCATTGGTGCCCCAGATGACGACGCAATCGCTTTCGGCCATCTGTTCGGGATTGACGCCGCCAAGCAGGCCGGTGCCGGCGATGTAGCCGGGCCAGGACGTGCCGATGCAGATGGTTTCATATTGCCGGGAATAGCCCTTGGCAGCGCGCAAGCGGTCGATGCCGTCGCGATGCACATGGCCCATCGTGCCGGCATAGAAATAGGGCCAGATGGATTCGGCGCCGTGCTCGGCCTCGATGGCGATGAAGCGGGCGGCGATCTCGTCCAGCGCTTCGTCCCAGGTGATTTGCTCGAACTGGCCGCTGCCCTTGGGGCCGGTGCGGCGCAGGGGGTGCAGCAGGCGCTCGGGGTGATGCGCGCGCTCAGCGTAGCGGGCGACCTTTTCGCAGATGACGCCTGATGTATAGGGATCGTCCTTGGCGCCGCGGACGCGGCCGATCGTGTGCGCATCCACGATGTCCACATCGAGCGCGCAGGCGGAGGGGCAATCGTGCGGGCAGACCGAACGGGCAGTGCGGATGGCGACGGGCTGGTTCATGACGCGAGGTTACCGGAGGGCGCGCCGGCGCTCAATCGAATTGGGATGATGGGTGATATTTGCGGCGTGAATGCATGGACGTGCCGAAGCGCCGCCTGCAACGCGGTTGTCACGGGGAGATGGGCGGCCGTTGGACCAATA
>CBIGSA010000129.1:0-9264 GCA_966192215.1 uncultured Devosia sp.
CATCGTGTTCTCCATAATCCGCCGATCGACTTGATCGGTGGCGTCATTAGACGCTGTTTCGGCCGGGCCTTGCTTGATACCCGTCAAACATCACCGGAGGCCGGCAGGGCGTGCCCGCGACCGCCAAGACGCATCGGCACAATTGACTAAAGTCAAAATGGGTCCTGTCGGACTGCGCAATGCTCCGGCCATCACGGTGCCGATGCGGACGCCGCCTGACCCGTAGGAGGTCATATGCAAACCCTGGGAAGAATTGCCGACCAAGCCACGCGCTGCGCTCATTGCAGCCTGTCGGGCACCCTGTGCGGGCTGGCCGGCATTGCCAGCCGTGCGGAGATCGCGGCCATTTCCGGCCAACGCTTCGTGGAGGCCGGCCAAACCATCATCGCCAATGGCGGCGAAGCCACCAATGTCGGCACAGTGCTGGCCGGTGTGCTGAAAGTCACCAGAACGCTGCCGGATGGCCGCGAGCGCGTCGTCAGCCTGCTTTATCCCGGCGACTTCTTTGGACAGGTCTTTATTTCGTCGGCCGACTTTGCCATAGAGGCCGCCACCGAAGCGGAAATCTGCGTGGCCGACAGGCTGACATTCGAAGGCGTGGTGGCGCGCCATCCAGCCCTGGCGCGCAGCCTGCTCCTGACGGTGACCAACGCCCTGGCGCAGGCAAGGGAACAGGCCCTGCTGCTCAGTTGTCAGACTACCCTGGAACGGGTCGCCACCTATTTGCTGGTTATGATGGAGCGCCGAGAACGCAGGATGGCAGAGCTGGACGTAAGGTCCCTCAAGGCGACCGCGGCATTCATGGTTTCGCGCTCCGACGTCGCCAGCTACCTCGGCACGACATTCGAAACCATCAGCAGGCATATCCACTATCTTGCCGACCGGGGCGTGATCTCGATCATCGACAGTAGCCATTTTGAAGTTATCGAGCGGGACGAGCTCCAACTGATCGCCGGGGTCAGCAACGAAGACATAAGGCTGTTTTTTCCGGCGAGATCGGGCGAGCAAACAGAGCCAAAAGTGCTGCACGACGTCCTGCCGCTCCACCGGCCAGGCGCCTGAGCAGGCTGTTCAGTCGCGCATCAGAGGAACCAGCCGCCGCTGAATGAAGGCCTCGACGCCCAGGCGCCCCAGATGGTCGGAGTCAAAGTAGTACTCGGCGCCTTGCAGCAGCAGTGAGTCATCCTCTACCGACAGGCCCCGGCTTTCCATCAAGGCGCCGAGCGCCCGGTCGAATCCCTGCTCGTCGGGGAGCTTGCCGTGGAAGGAGGCGGGCAGCGGCATCTTGACGATCCGAACCGTCATGCCTGCCGCGAGCGCCTGCCCGATCAGTCTGTCGAAGTCGCCCAGGTATCGGGCGAGTCTGGCCGCGTCCGCCGACCCCTGCGGATAAAGATAGGCAATCCGTTCGTTCTCGGCGCGGGCGCTGGGGCGATAGCGACGTTCAAACTGAGCCTCGCCGTCCCAGACGTCGCGCACGAAACGGTCGCGGTTGTTGACCTTGGAAAAGCCGAAACTGTAATCCAGCGCCGCCAGCGGACTGAGACCATCCCTCAGGACATATTGCCAGAGTCCAACGAGCAACGACGGATCATAGGGCGTCCGGGCCAGAAGTCCCGGATCGGCAACACGATCCTCGTTCCAGAGCGGCGCACGAAAGGCGAATGAATCGACGGCATAGATGAGCCCGCTGGCTCGATGCCGTTCGAGAAACTGATCAAGCACGAGCCTGTTATAGAGCGGCCCCGCCCCCTGCACGGCAAGATTGATCACGCTCTGGCCGGTCGCCGACTCGATCATGGCCTCACTGTCGCCAAAGGCGAGCGGCATGGCATGGGATGCCCCCAGGATCAGCCAGTCATAGTCCCGCCTCTCCGCAGTGGCGACCTTGAAAAATGGATTGGCATGGCCCTGCGCGTAGACCAGGACCTCGGAGCCCGCGACCAGCGCGGCATAGACAAGCGCCGCCACCATGATGAACCGGACGACGACACCCCTTTGGAGAGGCTCGGTTTCTATCTGTTCCGCCACCGCTGCCCCCTAGAACTGCATGTAGATGAACTTGGCGCCCTGCCAGCGCCCCAGCAGCAGAATGCCGGCCAGCGCGACGTAATAGATCATCCAGCGCGCGGCCACTGGCAGTGCAGCCAGACGCCGGGCCACCGGCTGCCGCTCGTCTAGCACCTCGACGGCCATCAGCAGGAGGATGAGCGCAAATCCGAGCAGGTGATCGGCGGTAAACGGATAGTGCGGGATCAGTGCCGGCAATCCTGGCAAGGCAGTGACGATCTTGCCCAGGACCAGCATGGCCTGCTCGATAGAGGCCGCACGGAAAAAGACCCAGCTCAGCAGGATCAGGTGAAAGGTGAAGAGGATGCGAAAGGGGATCGTCCAGCCGCGCGCTGGCACATCCGCCTCATTCCGGGGCCTGCGCCAGAGCTGACTGACGGCGATGCCGCCCCACTGATAGAGCCCATTGAGCACGCCCCAGACCAGGAACGTCCAGCCGACGCCATAGCCGAGCCCGGCATGCCAGAGCCCGCTGAGCACGAAAACGATCATGACGTTGGCATATTGCCGCAGGGTCCCCGCCCGGCTGCCACCGAGGGGAAAATAGACATAGTCCCGGAACCAGCGCCCCAGCGATATATGCCAGCGCTGCGACCAGAACTGGGACACGCTTGTCGAGAGGTAAGGCCGCCGGAAATTGTCGCCCAGATCGATGCCAAACAGGCGCGAAATTCCGATCGCCATGTCGGCATAGCCGGAAAAGTCGCAGTAGATCTGGAAGGCAAAGAAGTAGACTGCAATCAGCAGTTCGAGCGGCGAGGCATAGGCGGCGATGCCAAAGGCATTGTCGACCACTGGCGCCAGGTTGTCGGCAATAACCACCTTTTTGAACAGCCCCCAGAAAAAGAGCTGCAGAGCTCCGACCACGCGGGTTCCGTTCCAGCCCAGCCCGGTCCGGGCTTGCGGCAGGAACGCGCCGGCGCGCTCGATGGGACCGGCGAGAATCTTTGGGAACCAGGCCAGATACAAGCCCAGCCGGCCGACATGCCATTCCGGTTCGATCGTGCGTCGCCACGCATCGATGAGATAGGCGGCAGCCATGAACGCATAGAAGGAATACCCGGCCGGCGCCGACACTCCAAGCAGCGGCAGTTCCGGGCCGCCCGCTTGGGCTAGTTCGGTGGCGGCAAAGTCATAGAATTTGAACGCGGCGAGCGAACCCAGTATCGCCGCGAGCCCGCCGACCACCCCCGCCATCCGCACAGTGCGCCTGGTCGATGCCAGCATCACGCCGCCGAGATAGGCGACGGCCGTAACCGCGGCGAGAAATGCCAGGTTGGACGGGCTATCCCACCCATAGAAAACCAGGCTGGCACCCAGCAGGAATACCCATCGCCAGCCGGCCGGAAGTCCGACGAAAATTGCGAGAACGGTGGGCAGGAACAGTGCGAAGGCAAGCGAGTTGAAGAGCATCGCAGGGCACCGGCAGGCCGTTAGTAGGATGCGCCTCCGGCGCGCAGCGCGGGGGGAACGTCTTCAATCGGGATGCCGCCATTGACGACAAGATAGTCCGCAAGGGCCTCGCGTTGCTGCGGCGACAGATCCACGCCAACATGGCTGGGCTTGTTCAATGTGCCAAGCCAGGCTTCGCGCGCCCGGTCCTGCGTAACGACGACGGTGATGATGTGGCAGGACTGGCAATATTGAAGGGTCAGGTCGCGCCCGTCAGGCGGCAGGGCGTCGGCATTTGCCTGGTCCAGCGAGATCGGCGCATTGTAGCCGAGATAGTCGGCCAATGTTTGCCGCTGGATGTCGTCCAGCTGAGCCAGCGCCGGATCAGACCCTGCCTGCGCGTCGAGATAGACCCGCCATTCCGTCCCGGACATGCCCTCGGCCTGGACTGCCTGCTGTACTGTCTCGGACAGACCCGCGCTGGAAAGGTCGGCCAGCAATGTTCGTCCACCCTGGGGAATGAAGGAAAACAGATCCTCGTCCTGCGAATAGGCCATGCCAACCAGGAGCAGGCAGGCCGATCCCAATAGCGCTGGTCCGAACTTTGCTAGCATCTTGGTCTCCTTCGTCTGGGCTCAGAAGCGCAATTCGGGCGGCACCGTCTCAAACTCGAGAGGCATGTTGGCGGCGGAGTAAAGCGCAAAGGTCTCGCGTTCCCTTTCGGTCATGGCGAGTTCGCGGTGAAAGGGTGAAAGAAAAATGCTCCGCCAGCCCTGGCTGTCCCGATCCTGCATCAGATAGCCCGAGAAGATTGAATGGCAGGTCTGGCAATTGGCTATAGCCAGATCCTTGCCGTCGGGGGGCAGTGCGGCCAGAAGATCATCGCCAGCCTGCACTGCATCTTCCGGCAGAGGAAAGTTGGCACTGAGATATCCGGCAAGGGTGATGTGCTCTGTGTCGCTGAGATCGCCCCGCCCCGCCAGATAATCCTGCCAGCCCGCCAGGTCGCGCCGGGCGCCGACGATTTCGGTCAGCACCGCGCCCCCGTTGGCGACCAATCGCGCGAGCAGGCCCCTGCCGCCATCCGGCATGAAATCGAAATTGACCTGCCCCAGGGCCGGCAGCATTCCCAGCGCAAGCGTTGCCGTCAGCAGCCCCGACGCCACTGTGACCCGCCCGATCACCGCAACACTCCTTCGCGCTCGCTGTCGACGGCAGGCAGGAAGGTCCGGAACGAGAATACGGGCACCGTCATGCTGCGCGTGGCATCTAGCTCGGGGAAACCCTGCCCCCGCATCAGATCCAGTATTGTCGCAGTAGCGTCGTCATAGAATTGCTCGTGGCAGGCAGCGCAGGAGAGCGCCGGCAGGTCTTCAACCACGACCAGCCTGTCGCCGTGCCAGAATGCGGACCGGACGACAGCCGGCTTTATTTTGCCGCTGCCACATTGCGGGCAGGTCACCTCGGCCTGCGTCGCTGCTGCCATGTCGATCTGGGTGGCCGAATTGTGCATCGTCATCATGGACTCGATTTCGTGGACGGGCCACCCGGCCGGGCGGCCCGATGGGCCTAACCGACCAGTTTCCTTGCAGCGCCGGCGATGTGGTCGGCGTTGGGCCGCATCCAGAGAAACATCTCCGGAGACGCCGGCGGCGGCGCATCGGGGAAGGCCACGCGCTTGAACTTCACGCCATCGACATTCTCGGCGACGCGGGCGATCACCTCGGCTGCCGGCCCAAGCGTATAGTAGGTCTGGTCAACCGCCAGCAGCCGCTTGGTCTTGCTGACCGACTTCACCAGGGTCTCGGTATCCATGGGCTTGAGCGACCGAAGGTCCACCACTTCGACGCTCATTCCATCGGCCTTGAGCGCGTCAGCCGCCTTCAGCACTTCCGGCATACCGGCGCCCGAACCCACGATGGTGACGTCGGTGCCCTCCATCCGTATGGCCGCCTTGTCGAGCGGCACCTCGTACTGGTCGTCGGGCACCTCTTCGGTCAATTCGCGTAGTCCGGCAGGATAGAGGAAGACCACCGGATCGGGATCGCGCAGCGCGGAAACCATCATGCCCTTGGCATCATAGGGCGTGGAGGGCACCACCGTTTTCACGCCTGGGATGTGCATGTAGTAGGAGTCGATTTCGTAGTCGGAATGCTGGCCGGCGAAACCGGGGGTCTGGCCGGTCATTTCGAGGATGAAGACCACTGGCATCCTGGCGACGCCGCCAGTCATGTGGTGCAGCTTGCCGGCATGGTTCTGGATAATCTGGAATGGCATGGCTGCGCCCTGATAGGGAATGTAGGTAGCGGCGCGCGTGCCCGCCAATCCAGCGCCCAGCGTCGCCGCTACCATCCACATCTCGTCAATGCCGGTATTGCTGACACGCTTGCGGCCGAACTCGGTCTCCAGGTTGATCACCGGCATGCCGGGATTGGAGGCGACCGGCGCCGTCAGTTCGAACAGCCAGATCATGTTCGGATCCTGCTGCATTTCATACTGCACGGCCTCAAGGACCGCATACATCCAGCTCTTGCTTGGCATTTGAGTCATCTCCTGGCGCAATGGAATGCGCGATCAACCGAACTGACGAGCTTCGACCACGCCATCGACAAAGACATGCTTGAGACCATCCTCCGGTGTGCAGAGCGGCTGCTCCGCCGCCCAGGCGAAGGCGTCAAGAACCTCCTGCTTGACCGTGGCCTCGATCTCGTCGGCCCTAGCGTCGTCCAGCACTTCCCAATCGATGAGGATGCGCCGGGCGATGGTCACCGGATCACGTTGCATCCAGGCGCGCAGCTCGCGCTCGGGGCGGAACGAGGATATGGCCAGCGGGTCGTAGCCGAAGGCACCCAGTTCGCCCGGCTTGGCGCCCGGCGCGCCCCAGTGGTTGTAATACCGATAGGTCTTGGCCTCGATCAGCGTCGGCCCGTCGCCGGCCCGAGCCCGGTCCACCGCGACCTTGGCAGCATTGTAGACCTGCATGACATCCTGCCCGTCCACGACCACGCCGGGAATGCCATAGGGCTCGGCGGCGGTGGCTATGTCCTTCATCGGCACGGACAGGGAGTAGTGCGCATACTGGTGGTAGAGATTGTTCTCGACCACGTAGATGAAGGGCAGCTTCAGCAGTGCCGCGTTGTTCAGGGCCGAATGGAAATGCGGCGTCGCATAGGTACCATCACCACCGAAATTGACCACAACCTGATCGCTGCCCCGGGCGCGAAAGGCGAAGGCAGAGCCGGTGGCGATCACCGGTCCGGGGCCGATCATGCCGTCGGCGCCCATGAAGCCGATCGTGGGATCGGAAATGTGCATCTCGGCCGCATAGCCATTGTTGAGCCCGGTAGCCCGGAAGTCGTTCTCCGCGCACATGCGTTTGAGATCGATGCCCTTGGCAATGGCATGGCCCGTGGGGCGATGGGTAGAGTAGATGAAATCGATCTGGTCGAACGGACCAGTATTGCGCAGAGCCGAACAGACCCCGACCGCCACGGCCTCCTGACCGGCGTAGAAGTGATTGTAGCCACGGTAGCTCGGGTCGGTCAGCATCTTGTCGGCCATGGTGCGCTCGTGCCAACGGATGCGCAGGATGCGGGTGTACATGTCGACGAGCTGCTCGTCGGCCAGGTCCTTGGCCCAGAAACCGCTCTCCCCCGCCGCATAGGCCAGTTGACTGCTAAGCGACACCGCCGCCCCCGAGACGGCGGCGACTTTCAGGAAAGCCCGGCGCGAAGGGGAAAAATCGGCAGGCGACCGCTCTGCGTCTTTCATGGTGATGTCGGACATCGACATGCTCCGTTCTAGGCATTGCTCTGTGCGATGCAGACTGCGCCCGAACGGAAACCAGGATTTTGATGACGATCAAAAGCCCGTGGACGCGCCAAGGGAGATACCGTCTTCCGATCAGGTTTTGACCGCCATCAAGCATCGCGGTGCCGGGCCAGCTAACGCTTGATGCAAACACTGCGGATCGGATGTGCCCCATGCGCCTGTTTGCCCTTCATGACACAGCCACGCTCGGCGCCGCCGTTGCGGAGGCCGCCGGTATCGAGCTCTCGCCACTTGAAGAACGGGAATTCGCCGATGGTGAACACAAGTCCCGTCCCCTGATCAGCGTCAGGGGCGAGGACGTCTATTTGTTGTCCTCGCTCCACGGCGGCGCGGTGCACTCGCCCGCCGACAAGCTCCTGCGCCTGGTGTTTCTTGCGGCGACGTGTCGGGACAATGGCGCTGACAGGGTGACGTTGCTGGTGCCCTACATGGCCTATATGCGCAAGGATCAGCAGACCAAGCCGCGCGATCCGGTGACCTCGCGCTATGTGGCAACCGTGATCGAGGCGGCCCAGCCAGACATGGTTGTCGCGCTGGACGTGCACAATCCGGCAGCCTTTCAGAACGGATTCCGGTGCCGGACCACGCATCTCACCATGGCCGAAGTTCTCGCCGATCGCCTGGCGCAGAGCATGGGCAAGAAGCAGGTCGCCTTTGTGTCACCCGATAGTGGCGGCATAAGGCGGACGCATCACCTGATGCAGGCCTATTGCGCCGACGCGACACGTGCCGCGAGCTTTGCCATGATGGAAAAGCACCGCAGTGAGGGCCGTGTTACCGGGGACCTGTTCGCCGGTTCGGTGCGGGACTGCCATGTCGTCATCGTGGACGATCTGATTTCGACGGGCGGCACAATCCTGCGCGCTGCGAGAGCTTGCCGTGAGAGGGGCGCCAGCAGTGTCACGGCTGTCGCGACGCATGGCCTGTTTTCCAGTGGCGCTGCCGAACTGTTCAGCGACCCCGCGGTAGATCGCGTCGTCGTCAGCGACAGCGCCATGCCGTTAGGGTTCAGCCCGGACCATACAGGGCCTAAACTGGAAGTGGTGAGTGCCGCGCCGCTACTGGCATCGGCGATGCAGCGCCTGCATGGCGCGGGCTCGATCCATCGCCTGCTCAACCCAGCGCGCTGACACACTCCTGCTCGGCCCGGTGCAGGTAGGTCCGGGCCTTAGCCCGCCAGCGCTCGGGTGTGGCTGGCGCTGGATCGAGCAGATGCGCCAGCGAGAGACGGGCGCGCAATACGGCGCGAAAGGCGCCATATGTGTGCAGCAGATCGTCTTCGATCTTCCATCCCAGGCGATCGAGCGCGGAAATCAACTGGGGACCGATCCAGTCGGCGCCGAGCAGCGCGCATTCCATGCCCAGGTAGTACATTTCGTCATAGGGATCCAGAATCCGCATGGCCTGGTCGAATTCGAGACAATCGATGATGACGGGCGGCTGCTGCAGGCAGACATGCTCGGGGCGAAGGTCGCCGTGTCCCTCGACGATGCGGCCAGCCGCGATGCGGGTCTTTATCTGCGGCAGGGCCCTGGCCAGGAGCCAATCGACGCGGTCAAGCAAAGTCTCGGCGCCGGGCATGGCCAGGCCGAGATCGCCCTGCAGCAATACCCGCCGGTTGACCAGGCTTTCCTGCTGGAGGTGGGCCAGATAGCGCTCGCCATCGGCAATGCGCGGCGTGGCGGTTCGATAGAATTGCGACAGGACATTGCCGACCGACGCCACCTCCTGCCTGGTCACCCGCCCCTGCTTTATCCTGCTTTCGAGCATGTCCCGCTCCGGCAGTTGCGTCATCTCAACCATCCAGTCCACGATCTCCCCCTCCCCGGCCAGGGTCAGCTCGCCGGATGACAGGCGGCGCAAGGCCACCAGGCGACGGTAGACATCACCGGCCAGACGGCGGTTCAGATCCAGCTCGGCCCGGCAGTTTTGCAGGCGGGCGGCAAGGGTTGAGAAATCGAGAAAGGGGTA
>CBIGSA010000130.1:0-9255 GCA_966192215.1 uncultured Devosia sp.
GGGGGCAGGGCGCCTCCCGTTGTCTGGCTCTGCGCGCCACTGGCCTGCATCTGCACCGGCTGTTCTGCCGTGCCCAGCACGTCGCCCACCCGCGCCATCAGCGCATGCAGCAGATCGAGCCGGCTCTCCTTGCTGCCGCGGAACTTGCCATAGAGCGCCGCCGGCGCCTTGGTGAGGCCTGTCACCCGCGTATAGAGCGCCGGCACCGGCTCGCCCGCCACCCGGCCGAGCACGCCATTGCTATCGTGCGTTTCGACCACCCCTTGCACCGTCACGGTCAGCGGGCCTTCCGGCCGGCTCTGGTTTACCAGATGTGCCGCATTGCCGAAGGCGTCGGTGAAGCGGCCGGCATTGCCGATGCCGGCCATGTCTACGCGCCAGCTTTCCACCGTCTGGCCCGGTCCGGTTTGCGGCGTCAGCAGCAGTTGCAGCACGGCATGCCCGGTGCCCGGTGGCGGCGTCATGCTCATCTGGTGGCGGATGGAAATGCGCATCAGTAGAAGTTGTAGCTTTCGGACAGGCTGTTCGACACTTCGTTGTTCCGCGCGATGAATTCGGTCAGGAATTCGTGCAGGCCATTGGCGAAGATCGCCTCCATCGTCGTGTCCTTGACCATGGCACAGAGCTGCGCGGCCGCTTTGTTGCAGGTCTCCGTCCGTCCATAGAACTGGCCCAGCGTCTCGATATTCTGCTCGATGAATCCCGCGCAAAAGCGCAGCGAGCGCGGCATTTCCGGCCGCAGGATCAGGAAATCGGCGATGTTATGGGCCTTGTAGCGGTCGTGATAGACATGCCGATAGCTGCGATGCGCCGACGCCGCCCGCAGGATCAGCGTCCATTGCTGGATATCGAGATCGCCCCCCACCATCTTGGCGCGCGGCAGCAGCACGTAATATTTCATGTCGAGAATGCGGGCCGTATTGTCGGCCCGCTCGACGAAATTGCCCGCCTGCAGGAAGGCAAAGCCGTCATCCCGCAATATCGTGCCCAATAGCGCGCCGCGGAACTGGTGGCTGGTATGCTTGACCCATTCGAGCAGCCCCAGCAGCTTTGCCCCGCGCACGTCGCGCGGCTTGATCTGCGAAAATTCGAGCCAGGCCGAATTGATGGCCTCCCACATGTCGCTGGTAATTGCCGTGCGCACCGAGCGGGCATTGGTCCGCGCCGCCTGCAAACACGAATAGACCGAACTGGGATTGTCCGGGTCGAACATCATGAAATGGGCGACCGTATCAACGTCGGCCGGCCTTTCCCTGCGGGCGAAATCCTCGTCCACCTCGGCCGCCTGCATCATACTCATCAGGTGCTCGCTGGCTCCGCCCTCGCGCCGGCTGGTGAGCGACATGCGGTAGCCCACTTCCAGCAACCGGGCCATATTCTCCGCCCGCTCCACATAGCGGGAGAGCCAGAACAGGTTCTGTGCGGTACGTCCGAGCATGGTCAATCTTCCAGCACCCACGTATCCTTGGTGCCGCCACCCTGCGACGAGTTCACCACCAGCGAGCCTTTCTTGAGCGCCACGCGGGTCAGCCCGCCCGGCGTGATGCGCACTTCGTCGCCCACCAGCACATAGGGCCTGAGGTCCACATGGCGCGGGGCAATGCCGGCATTGACGTAAGTGGGGCAGGTGGAGAGCGCCAAAGTCGGCTGCACGATATAATTGTCCGGCCGCGCCTCGATCTTCTTGCGGAACTCGGCATGCATGGCCTTGGTGGATGTTGGCCCCACCATCATGCCATAGCCGCCGGAACCATGGACCTCCTTGACCACCAGGTCCGCGATATTGGCCAGCACCCAGTTGCGCTGCTCCTCGTCGGTGCAGTTATAGGTCGGCACATTGGAGAGCAGCGCCTTCTCGCCGAGATAGAATTCGACGATCTCAGGCACGTAGGTATAGACCGCCTTGTCATCGGCAATTCCGGTGCCCGGCGCATTGACCAGCGTTACATTGCCGGCGCGATAGGCATCGAACAGGCCCGGCACACCCAGCATGGAATCGGGCCGGAAGGTCAGGGGATCGAGATAGTCGTCGTCGATCCGGCGATAGATCACGTCGATCCGCTCGGGCCCTGTCGTGGTCCGCATGTAGACCTTGCCGCCATCGACGAACAGGTCCGGCCCCTCGCACAGGGTGGCGCCCATCTGGTCGGCGAGGAACGAATGTTCGAAATAGGCCGAATTATAGATGCCTGGTGTCAGCACCACGATATTGGGTGACGCGCTCGCCCCTGATGGTGCCACGCTTTCCAGCGTCCGCCGCAGGTTTTCGGGATAGGTCTCGACCGGCGCCACCTTCTGCCGCTGGAACAGGTCCGGCGCCAGGATCATCATCGCCTCGCGGTCTTCCAGCATGTAGGAGACGCCGGACGGCGTGCGCAGATTGTCTTCCAGCACGTAGAATTCGTCCGGTCCGACCCGCACGATATCCACGCCGATAATATGGGCATAGACGCCTTTGGCTGGCTCCAGCCCCATCATTTCGGGGCAGAAGGCGGCGTTCTGCAGGATCAGCTTTTCCGGTATCCGCCCGGCCTTCAAAATCTCCTGGCGGTGATAGATGTCATAGAGGAAGGCATTGAGCGCCCGCACGCGCTGCTCGATCCCCTTGGCCAGCCGGCGCCATTCCTGCGCCGCGATGATGCGGGGAATGACATCGAAGGGAATGACCTTTTCGGTGCCCTCTTCCGAGCCATAGACGGCGAAGGTGATGCCCAGCTTGCGGAAGATGGCCTCGGCATCCGACTGCATCAGCGTCAGCGCCTTATCCGGTTGTTCGTCGAGCCACTGCGCCAGCACTCGATAAGGTTCGCGGACGCTGCCATCCGCATTGTGCATTTCGTCGAACGGCGCTTTGTCGCCCATCATGCTCCGAGTGGTATACGGCTCATCCCATCGCCTTCACATTGCTACACATCTCGTCGGCGCGGTCAAATCCATGACGGGCCCTTTTTCATGCAGGTCCGGCTTGCGGAAGCGGTGCAGAAAGTGCTCTCATTCGCGCGCAATCATCCCCGTTCCCGCACGGCCATGCCCGCAAATGCGGAAATCCCTGTGTCCACAGGCGGGAAAGCCATTGTCCGCTAATTCCAGAGGCTTCCGTTTCCATGACCATCGAAATCCTGCAGACCGGCAAGCTGCTCGCCAGTTGCGAAGCGGCACTCGCCGAGCGCTACACCGTCCACAAGCTGCATGAGCAAGCCGACAAGCAAGCCTGGCTCGCGGCCAATGGCAGCCGCATCCGCGCCCATGCCGGCTCGGGCGTGCAGGCCGACCTCATGGATGCCCTGCCCAATCTCGAAATCATCGCCAGCTTCGGCGTCGGCTACGACAATATCGACACCAAGGCCGCCAAGGCGCGCAATATCCGTGTCACCAACACGCCCAACGTGCTCAACGACGCCGTGGCCGAACTCACCATCGGTCTGATGATCGCGCTGGCCCGCCGCATCCCCCAGGGCGATCAATTCGTGCGCCAGGGCAAGTGGCCGAGCGGCAGCATGCCGCTCTTCTCCGAACTCACGGGCAAGACCGTTGGCATTCTCGGCCTCGGCCGCATCGGCAAGGAAATCGCCGCCCGCGCCCAGGCCATGAAGATGCGCGTCGTCTATCACGGCCGCCATCGCCAGGCCTCCGAGCCGCATGTCTATTACGACAATCTCGTGGACATGGCCCGCGACAGCGATTGGCTGGTGCTCATCGCCCCCGGTGGCAAGGGCACTGAGCGCATCGTCAGCCGCGAAGTGCTTGAAGCCCTCGGCCCCAAGGGCATGCTGGTCAACGTCGCCCGCGGCACGCTGGTCGATGAACAGGCGATGCTGGAATTGCTGCAGTCGGGCGGGCTCGGCGGCGCCGCGCTCGACGTTTTCGAAGACGAGCCCAATGTCCCCGCCGGCTTCCTCGCCCTCGACAATGTCGTCCTCAGCCCTCACCAGGGCAGCGCCACGGTGCAGACCCGCGACGCCATGGGCGCGCTACTGGTGGCCAATCTCGACGCCCACTTCGCCGGCGAGCCGCTGATCAGCGCGGTGGTCTGAGACCTATTCCAGATTCTCCTGCACCATCGTTCCGGTGTCGTGCACGCAGAAGATCACCAACCGGCCCTCGCCGACATTGGTGAACTTGTGCGGCGTGCCGCCCGGCACCACGACGATGTCGCCCGGTCCCGCCTCGATCACCTCGTCGCCCGCCACGATCCGCGCCAGGCCCGAATGCACGATCCACGTTTCGGGATAGGGATGGGTATGCAGCCCTGGCCCCTGTCCGGGCTCGTTGTCCACGGCAAAGAACGAAATATCCGTGCCATAGGCCGCGCCCTCGAACCGCACCGTCCGGCTTTTGCTCGGTGCCCGCTCCGCTGCTCGCAATACATGCATGATCGTCTCCTGTCGTTCTGTCCTCTCGACGAACGGCAATGTGCCTTTTCGACACGTCAGGTTGTGACAGTGAAGATCGTATGCGGCATGCCATTGATCTGCACGGCTTCCTGCCGGCTCCAGCCCGCCTGCTCGAACAGCGCTGTTGCACTCTCCGTCAGCGCGTGAAGCCGCCCATGGTCCAGCCTCCGCGCCTCGTTTCGTGCGCGATCCAGCAAGGCTCGGCCCGCGCCCCGCCGGCGGTATTTCGGCAGGACCACCAGCCCGCCCAGCCAGGGTGAGCGCTCCGTCACCAGCCCACCGGAACTGGCGGTCAGCGCGCAGGTGCCCGCCACTTCGCCATCCGCCAATGCTACCAGCCCCAGCGGCAGGCCATTGCGCCGGGCACGCTCGCTGAGATCAGCCCGCGCCGAAGCGCCCTGTGCATTATACCAGTCGGCCCATTGCGTTTCGAACAGGTCCACCAGCGGCGTCAGTGCCTCGGGATAATCGATCAACAGCCCCGTCGTGATGGTCATCGTCCTGCCTTTCTCGCAGGGCCCTCCTGCGTCATTGCGCGATTTCATCGCCCGGCCCGGTCAGCTATTAGGTCGGAACAATGAGTCCGCTTTTGTACTGAACTGGCAACGTGGCGCGGAGAAATGCAATGACCGAGTGGTGGCGCGGCGGAGTGATCTATCAGGTCTATCCTCGCTCGTTTCAGGACAGCAATGGCGACGGCGTGGGCGACCTTCCGGGCATCATCGCCCGGCTCGATCATATTGCCGGCCTCGGGGTCGATTGCATCTGGCTTTCGCCGATCACCCAGTCGCCCCAGGACGATATGGGCTACGATGTCTCCGATTACCGCGAGGTCGATCGCCTCTTCGGTTCGCTGGCTGATTTCGACAGCCTTGTCGAACAGGCCCATGCCCGCGGCCTCAAGGTCATCATGGACCAGGTGGTGAGCCACACCTCCGACCAGCATCCATGGTTCGAGGAAAGCCGGCTCAACCGCACCAATGCCAAGGCCGACTGGTATGTCTGGGCCAATCCGCTGCCCGACGGCTCCCCGCCGAACAACTGGCCCGCCGTGTTCGGCGGCCGCGCCTGGGAATGGAACCCCACCCGCGGGCAGTATTACCTGCACAATTTCCTCGCCAGTCAGCCCGACCTCAACTTCCACAATCCCGAAGTGCAGCAGGCCGTGCTCGATGTCATGCGCTTCTGGCTCGAGCGCGGCATCGATGGCTTCCGCCTCGACACGGTCAATTACTATTTCCACGACGCAAAGCTCCGCTCCAATCCACCCAACAAGGTGAAAAACGAGCATCTGCCCTATGCCGTGAACCCCTATGACATGCAGGAGCACCGCTATTCCAAGAGCCAGCCGGAAAACGTGGCTTTCCTCAAGCGCGTCCGCGCTTTGCTCGATGAATTCCCCGGCGCCACCTCGGTCGGCGAAGTGGGTGACAGCCACAAGTCGGTCAAGCTCATGGCCGAATACACCTCCGGCGGCGATGTGCTCCACATGTGCTACGGCTTCGATTTTCTCGGGGATCATTTCACCGCCGCCCATTTCCGCAAATGTATCGAGACCTTCTTCAAGGCCGGCCCCGATGGTTGGCCCTGCTGGAGCTTTTCCAACCACGACGTGCCGCGCCACGTCTCGCGCTGGGGCAAGCATAGCCAGTCTCCCGGCGCCCTCGCCCGCCAGGCGGCGGCCCTGGTCCTCAGCCTGCGCGGCTCTGTCTGCCTCTATCAGGGCGAGGAACTGGGCTTGCCTGAAGCCGATCTGCTGTTCGAGGAATTGACCGATCCGCGCGGCATCCGCTTCTGGCCCGAGGACAAGGGCCGCGACGGCTGCCGCACGCCCATGCCGTGGGACGAGGGCAATGCGCCCAATGGCTTCACCACGGGCAAGCCCTGGCTGCCGGTCAAGCCCGCCCAGTCGGCGCTCAATGTCGCCGTCCAGAATGCCGATCCCAACTCGACGCTGGCCTTCTATCGCGCCATTCTTGCCTGGCGCAAAACCCAGCCGGTCTTGCGCGAAGGCGACATCACTTTCTTCAAGACATCAGAGCCTGTCCTGGCCTTCCGTCGTACGCTGGGCGAGGAGAGCCTGCTCTGCATCTTCAACCTTTCGGCCGAAACGCGCGAAATCGCCGTGACCGGCATCCCGGCCCGTACGGAAATCGAAGCGATTTCCCAACACGCCGCCCTTGCCGGCAAGGGCCTGCAACTGGGCGGCAACGGCTATGCCTTTGTGGCCCTGCCGGCAGGCAGGCGGGTGAGCATGAAATAGCGATGGGGTGCGCCGGGCCACCCCAGGCGCGATGTCACCCCGGCCTTGCCGGGGCCCCATCCTGAGGTGGATGGACCTTCTGTAGGCGCGGAAACATCTCAGGATGGATCCCGGCTCAAGGCCGGGATGACACCGTGGACAGGGGCAGAAGGGATCACCCTTACGCCTCGCCCACCAGCTTCAGCGAGCCGGGCTCGAAAAACGCCATGCCCAGCGAGCCATCGGCCTTCACCACGAAGGCGCGCACGCAATTGTTCCATTCCTCGACGCTGTCGACGGTATAGCCCATCGCGGTGAGTTCCTGGCTGATCGAATCTTCCAGTCCGGCGATGGAAGCGCCTGTGTCACAGGTCACGGCGCCGGCCCCTGCGGCCTGCGCCGGCACGCTCACCATGGCAAGGCTGGTGGCCGCAATGGCGGTGGTGATAATGGTCTTGAACATGTCGGTATTCCTTTGTCTCGGGAGGTTTGTTGAACATCCCGATCATCGGCCCGGCACGCCTGGATCGCCAGTTAAACTCCTGCAACCAATATGAAATCTCGGAAAAGACCGGTAATGTCCCGGCCATTTTCCGGCAAGGATGCCTATTCCACGCGGCGCAGGTTCAGCGGCTCGAAGAACTGCATTTCTTCCCGTCCGCCGGGCGTCCGCACCCAGGCGCGGATGCAGCCGCCCCACATTTCGGCGCGCGTCGCATCCACGCCCACACTCCGCAGCAGATCGAGATTGGTCGCGTTGATTTCGGCTTCGGTATGCCGCTCGCGGCTCAGCACGAAGCTGCCCGAGCAGGCCGGCGCCGCCAGAGCGGGCGCGGTTATGGCGGCAGCGGCGAAAATGGCCAGGGTCAGGGGCAGGGCAATGCGCATTTGTGGAATCTCCTTTTGCCTATTGTTGCCGTGCAATTGCGGCGGCCTCGCGTCGCCTTATCAGTACGACCACGGCAGGAATGGCAAAGCTTAGCAGTAACAGCCGGATCACATGGTGGGCGGCAATGAACGCCGTATCATAGCCCAGCGCAATCCCCAGCGCGCCCATGCCCTCCAGCGCGCCGGGCGACAGGCCCAGCCAGAGCTGCCCGAAGGGCATGTCGACTACCAGGCTTACCGCCCAGGTCACGACAGTCACGATGCCCATCGTCATGACCGTAGCGATTACGCCGCCCTTGGCCGCGGTCAGGAACTCCGCCCGCGTGATCCCGGCAAAGCGCGAACCGATCAGCGCCCCGGTCAGGATGAAGGTCACCGTCACCAGCGGCGTCGGAATGGCCTCCACATAGAGCCCGCCCAACTTGGCCGCCGTTGCCGCCGCCATCGAGCCCAGCACGAAGCCGGCTGGCACCTTGAGCCGCAGGAAGACCAACCCTACGGCCACGCATCCCGCCGCCAGCGCCAGCAATTGCCAGATGCTGAGAAAGCTGGTCGGCACCGGTGGCGTGAAGTGGTCGATCGGCAGGAACACCGCGCCTATGGGCACGGCAATGGTCAGCATCAAGATGCGGATCACCTGGATGATGACGATCTGCCGTGAATCGCCTACGCCCGCCGCCGCAATGCCCAGGACGAACGACAGGTGCCCCGGAAACGAGCTGAGATAGGCGGTGCCAGGATCGAGCTTGAACACCTTGACCAGCATCCAGCCGGTCAGCGTGATGATCAGCACCAGTTCCACCACCAGTCCCGCCAGGCTCACCGGCCAGCTCGCAATGAGCTGCAGACTGTCCGGCGCCACATTGGCGCCCATCGACATGCCGATCAGCACAAAGGCCACATCCCGCAGCCAGCCCGGCATGCTCACCTTCACCCCCGCCATGGCCGCCCCGGTCACCGCCAGCGCGCCACCCATCAACCACCCGGCCGGCAGGCCGAGCAACGTAGCCACGAGCCCGCCGGCAGCGGAAATGGCAACGGTGACGAGAACTGGGAGGAATTTGGAAAGGCTGGTCATGAAGTTTCGTAAGAAGAGTGGAGTGGCATGATCGCGTCCCACCTGTGGTCTCACCCTCCCTGGAGGGGAGGGACGCGAGATAGGACTTGGCGTGAGCTAGGTTCGCGATCGAGCAGGCAGGGCGTATCTCGCCGCGAGTCCGCGTCTCGGTTACCCCACCGGCAATGCTTTCTCCGCCAGCCGCACCCAATAGCTTGCCCCGACCGGAATGTCCTCGTCGTTGAAGTCATATGTATCGGTATGCAGCTCCGCGCTGTCGCCATTGCCGAGGAAAATATAGGCGCCCGGCCGCGCCTCGAGCATGAAGGAAAAGTCCTCGCCGCCCATCGAGGGCGGTGCGTCATCATCCACGCGCTCGGCGCCGACCACCTCACGCGCCACCTGCGCGGCAAATGCGGTCTGCTGGGGCGCATTGACCGTCACCGGATAGCCCCGCGCGTAGCGTACCGTCGCTTCCGCGCCAAAGCTCGCGGCGAATTGCGGCACGAACTGGCCCAGCCGTTCCTCGATCTGGTCCTGCACGCCGCCATCGAGCGTGCGCACCGTGCCGGTGATCTTGGCCGTGCGCGAAATCACATTGTCGGCCTCGCCGGCCTCGACCATGGTCACTGACAGGACGGCGCTGTGCAGCGGATCGACATTGCGCGACACGA
>CBIGSA010000131.1:0-9231 GCA_966192215.1 uncultured Devosia sp.
TGGTCCAACGGCCGCCCATCTCCCCGTGACAACCGCATTGCAGGCGGCGCTTCGGCATGTCTTGCGGTTATTCACTGTTGCCATTTGGCAACATGCCGCCATGCTTGTCGCCCGCGGCATTCCCCGCTACCAAAGGGCGCTCCCGCCAAGAGGATGCCGTTTTCAGCGTCTGGTGCGCTTGCACGCTTTCGCCGGAACGCTGCCACAATGAAGCCTACCGCAGGATATAATCGCCACTGATGCGTCACCTCTTTGCACTCGCGGTGTGGCTTGCCTTCGCGCTGTCCGCCCTTGCCCCTTCAGCCGCCTTCGAAGTCATTTCGGTCCCCGAAGACGTCAACGCCGTCAATCTGTCCGACGTGATCGAGATTCAGCCGGGCACGGATGGCCGAGTGCAATTGTCCACGGCGCCGGGCGAAGACGGTATTATCCGCCGCATCGAAGTGCTCGCCAGCGAGCAGGGGACCAATCCCAATTTCGCGCTGTTCGCCCTGCGCAACGAGAGCGACCAGCAGATCGAGCGCCTGCTCGTTGCCCCCTTCTTCCGCCTGCCGGGCTCGGGCATTTTCCAGCCCGACCTGGGCGACAACCGCCTCAAGGCGCTGACGCCCAGCGCCGGCATCCGTCCGGTGCGTCTCACCGACAGCGAAGCCGATGTCTTCGAGGTGACGCTCGACCCCGGCGCCACCGTGACCTTCGTGGCCGAACTCTCATCCGAACAATTGCCCGAACTCTATCTGTGGCAGCCCAATGCCTATCGCGACTATGTGAACTCCTTCACCCTGTTCCGCGGCGTGGTATTGGGCGTGGCCTCGCTCGCGGCGGTGTTCCTCACCATCATGTTCGTGGTCAAGGGCCGCGGCATCTTCCCGGCCACTGCCGCCTTCGCCTGGGCGGTGCTGATCTACCTGCTGATCGATTTCGGCGTACTCGGCCGCGTCCTCGGCCTGCCTGCCAGCGGCATGCAGCCTTTGCGGGCGGCAGCGGAGGCCGGCATAGCCACGACATTGGCCGGCTTCCTCTTCATCTATCTCAATCTCCACCGCTGGCACCTGCGCTTCATCCATCTGGCGTTGGGGCTCGCCGCCCTGTTCCTGGCGCTCTTCGCCTTCGCCTTCTTCCAGCCGGCCATAGCCGCCACTATCGCCCGGTTGGTCCTGGCGCTGCTCGGCGTCTCCGGCTTCTTCCTCATCCTGCTGCTGGCTCTGCGCGGCTATGACCGTGCGGTGCTGCTGGTGCCCACGTGGATCATCCTGATCTCATGGCTGTTCTATTCCTGGCTGGTGGTGACCGGTCAGGTCTCCAACGACGTGGCCCAGCCCGCCGTCGGCGGCGGCCTCGTGCTCATTGTCATGCTGTTGGGCTTTACCGCCGTGCAGCACGCCTTCTCCGAAGGGCAGGTCTCCATCGGTACGCTCAGCGAAGTCGAGCGCCGCGCCCTCGCGCTCACCGGCTCGGGCGATTTCGTCTTTGACTGGAATATCGAGCGCGATCGCGTCTCGGTCAGCGACGAACTGGCGACCCGGCTGGGCGAAAAGCGTGGCGCCCTGCGCGGCGCCATCAAGCGCTGGCTCGACCGCGTCCACCCTGATGACCGCGACCGCTTCCGCACTGCCTTCGACACGCTGGTCGAATTGCGCCGCGGCAAGGTCTCGGCCGATATGCGCGTCGCCGGCCATGACGGCAGCTATCGCAGCTTCCGCATGCGGGTGAAGCCCGTGCTGGGTGGCGATGGCCAGGTCAACCGCATCGTCGGCACATTGCAGGATGTCACCGAAGATCGTGCCGCCCGCGAGCGCCTGCTGCATGATGCGGTGCATGACAGCCTCACCGGCCTGCCCAATCGCCAGCTCTTCCTCGATCGTCTCGAGCGCGCACTGGTCCGGGCACGTACGCCAGGCGGCACCAAGCCGGCCGTGTTCCTCATCGACATCGACCGCTTCATGGAGCTCGAGGAGCGCATCGGCCATTCCGCCGCAGATTCGGTGCTGCTGGCCATTTCGCGCCGCATCGCCCGCATCATGCGCCCGCTCGATACCGTGGCCCGCGTTACCGGCGACCAGTTCGCGGTGATCCTCGCCTCCGAACAGGCGGCCGGCAAGATCGCCGAAACCGCCGAGCAGATCCGCAAGGCGCTCAAGGCCCCGTTCAACTTCGGCGACCGCGACCTGACCCTGTCGGCCTCGATCGGCGTCACCATCTACGACAGCAACCCGGCCACGGCTGCCGATGTGCTGCGCGATGCCGAACTCGCCATGTATTACGCCAAGCGCCTGGGCGGCGACCGCATCGAAGCCTATCGCGCTTCGGCCCGCTCTATCGCCGCCTATAACCGCGCCAGCGAGGAAGACCTGGAACGCGGCATGAAGCAGGGCGAGCTGCACGTGCAGTTCCAGCCGGTCACCGATATCCAGACCGGCCAGATCGTCGGCGCCGAGGCGTTGATGCGCTGGGTCCATCCCACGCGGGGCGTCGTCAATCCCGACGAATTCGTGCCGCTGGCCGAGCGCTCCGGCCAGATCGAAAAGCTCGGCCGCCTGGCCTTCGAGCAGTCGGCCGCCCAGGCCAAGGACTGGATGACCGCTTTTGGCCTGCCCGAGGAATTCTTCATCTCGGTCAACCTCTCGCCCACCCAATTGGCTACCGAGACGCTGCTCAACGACATGCGGAGCCTCGTCAGCCAGGACAAGGAACTGGCCAGCCACCTCAAGCTCGAGATTACCGAGAGCCAGGTGATGACCAATCCCGAGCACTCGGCCTATATGCTGCAGGCTTTGCGCAATCTGGGGCTAGGCCTGGCGCTCGACGATTTCGGCACCGGCCACTCTTCCCTGAGCTACCTCCACCGCTTCCCGTTTGACACGATCAAGATTCCCGCCCCCTTCGTGACAATGGGCGGCACGACCGGCATCGCCCATACGCAGGGGCCGATCATCAAGGCCGTGGTGGCGCTGGCTGCCGATCTCGACCTGATGGTGATCGCCGAAGGCGTCGAGACGCTGGACGAGATCGAGCGCCTGCGCCAGCTCAACTGCCGCTACGCCCAGGGCTTTGCCTTCGGCGCGGCCATGACCGGGGCCGAATTTGGCAAGAAGCTGGCAACCCAGCTCGGCCGCTAGGCGTGGCCTGCATCGGGGCTGAGTGAGGCTCGGGTGATATGCAGGCTCGCCAGCGCCGCGTCGTACCGGTCTTCCACCGGTGTCTCGAACAGCAGCTCCCGGCTGAATGGCGCGGTGAGCCAGCCATTGTTGCCGATCTCGCCTTCGAGCTGACCGGCGCTCCAGCCGCAGCAGCCCAGCGCGAAAAGCGACGAATGTGGCGCGGGCCCGAAGGCCATGGCCTTGAGAATGTCCAGCGTCGCCGTAAGGCAGATGCCCTCCGTCACCGGATAGGTATTGCCGCTGGTATAGTCGGGCGAATGCAGCACGAAGCCACGTCCCTTCTCCACCGGCCCGCCCCGCATGACCGAGCGGTCGCGGATGGAATCTGGTAGGCGGATCACTGCATCGGGGTCGCCCAGATCCAGTTCGTCGAGAATGTCGGCAAAGCGCAGATTGGCCAGTTCGTGGTTGACCACGATGCCCATAGCCCCCTCGCTGCCATGGCCGACGAGCAGGATGACGCTTTCCGCGAAGCGCTCGTCGCCCATGTCGGGCATGGCGACGAGAAATTGTCCTTCGAGCGAGTTCATGGGCAATTGTAGGCACGGACCGCCCCCCATGCCAAGTTACGATCCCGCTTTCACGAAGGCATGATGGACTGGCAGCTATTTCTAAACCCGATCCTGCGCTAATGGCTTCCCCATGCGTCCGAAAATCCTTGCCCTCAGCCTTGTCCTGTTTGCCGGCTCCGCTCTCGCGGGCGAGACCCCGTGGCAGGAGGTGGCACCGGGCGTGAAGCTGCGCCTGGTCAGCAGCGGGCAGTTCAAGCCGAATGGGACCACACTGGTGGGCATCGAGATCGATATGCCCGAAACCACGCGGACCTATTGGCGTGTGCCGGGGGAAACCGGCTTCCCTGCCGAGCTCGACTTTGCCGGCTCGACCGATATTACCGGCCACCGCATCCTCTGGCCCTATCCAACCCGGCACGAGACGGAAGACTATCTCGACTATGCCTATTTCGGTCCCACTCTGCTGCCGGTGGAACTGACCGTGACGCCCGGCTCTCCGAGCATCGAGCTCAACGCCGTGCTCGGCATCTGTTCGGATATCTGCGTGCCGGCCCAGGCGCATTTCTCGCTGCCGCTGGATGACGCCGAGCCTGATCGCCCCAACGGGTTGCGCATCCGCCAGGCACTGGCCGAGACGCCCATGGAATGGGAAGGCCCTGCCGAGCCGCTCGGCGATGTCGAACTGCGCCGCGACATCAGCATGCTGGCTGTAACGCTGGTCGATCCCGATCTCGACCCGGCCTCGCTGATCGCCTCCACCGAGAGCGGAGAGCCGCTGTTCGGCACGCCGCAAAAAAGCCCGGAACCAAACCTAGTGCTCATTCCCATCCTGGGCAAAGCCGACGAATTGGGCTTGGAAAACCAGGCTGTTCGGCTCACATTCCTCACAGGCATGGGAGCTTTCGAGGTCGAGCGCACTGTTCTGGTGCCGGCGGCCGACTGAGCGGTGCGAGGGGGAAAGGGGCAATAGGCCTTGTCGGCGGCGTCAAAGCCGCTTATCCCGATTGCATTTCGGCAATAGCGCCGCAAAGGCGATCCGAATCGTGGGGCGCATCTTCTATGATTGAACGCGGTAGTCCGATCCCTTCCGTCAAGGTCAAGCTCGTTGACCGGGAGGGCAGCGCGGATACAACCAGCGATGTTGTGCTCGGCAAGGGTCTGGTCGTAATCTTCGCCGTTCCTGGCGCCTTTACGCCGACCTGCCACATCAACCACCTGCCCGGCTTTGTCGCCAATGAGGCCAAGCTCCGCGCGGCCGGCGTCGATCGCATCGTTTGCGCCTCGGTCAACGACCACCATGTAATGAGCGCATGGGCGCAGGCGTCGAACGCCTTGGGCAGTATCGATTTCATTGCCGATGGCAATGCCGAACTGGCCGAAGCCCTGGGGCTCGCCAAAGACATGTCGGGCTCGGGCATGGGCAAGCGCTTTGCGCGCTCGGCCATGCTGATCCGCAACGGCATTGTCGATGCCGTTTTCGTCGAAGATGCGCCGGGCGTGAATGCCAGCGGTGCCCCCGCCATTCTCATGGCGCTCGAAGCCGCCAGAAGCTAGTGTTCGCGTCAGGAGACAGCCCAATGAACCAACCCCTTTCCCTGATGCTGCGCGTCACCGCCGCCTGCGCCACCGCGACGCTGCTGGCAGCCTGCTCCATGGGCGGCCTGTTTGGCGGTGGTAATGCCGCGCAGAACCAGCAATTGCAGAATGCCACGGCGACGCCTGCCGCGGTTGCCCAGGCGCAAAGCAGCGCGCTGCCCGCCATTGCAACGCAGTGCCCGCCGATCCGCGTTCGCCCCGGCAGCGAAGCCATGTTCTATTACGGCAATGGCCGAACCGGCGATCCGAAGGCACTGCAATATCAGGGCGTCATCGACGAAACCTCGCGCAATTGCGTGGTCTCGAACGGACTGATTACGGTCAATATGGGCGTCGTCGGCCGCGTCCTGCTCGGCCCCGCCGGTAACCAGACCTCGGTCAATGCCCCGATCCGCTTCGCAGTAGAGCGCGACGGCCAGGCCGTGTTCTCGGAAAAATACACAATGCCGGTCGCCATCGCCGCGCCTGCCCGCTCGGCCGAATTCGTCAAGGTCATCGAAAACGTCGCCATCCCCTATCTGGGCGGCGAGGAAATCACCATCTGGGTCGGTTTCGATACGCGCGGCTGACATCGCGCCAGTAGCGTTGAACTTGAAGGCCCGCGGATAAGTCCGCGGGCCTTTCGCTTATTCCGCTGCCTTCAGCGTCTCTTCCGCCCGTTCCCACTTGAGGATGGGCGAGCGCGCGGCGCGGGTTTCGTCCAGCCGGCGGCGGGGCGCCTTCAGCGGCGCCGATGTGAACCGCTCCTTGTTGCCGGCCTTGGCGTCGGCTGCCAGTTCTTCCATCACGGCGCAGAAGTGGTCCAGCGTCTGCTTGCTCTCGCTTTCGGTGGGCTCGATCAGCATGGCGCCATGCACGACCAGCGGGAAATACATGGTCATGGGATGGAAACCCTCATCGATCAGCGCCTTGGCGAAATCGAGCGTGGTGACGCCTGTGCCCTCGAGGAAACTATCGTCGAATAGCGCCTCGTGCATGGTCGGGTAATCGCCGAAGGGCACCGAGAAGGCGTGTGCGAGACGGGCCTTGATATAGTTGGCGTTGAGTACCGCGTCTTGCGCCGCCTGGGCCAGGCCATCGGCGCCATGGCTGAGCATATAGGTCAGTGCGCGCACATACATGCCCATTTGGCCCTGGAAGGCGGTGATACGGCCCAGGGCGTCGCCCTCGGCATGTTCCACCAGCTCGAGCCCTTTGGCCCCCATGCGAACGAAGGGGACAGGCGCGAAGGGTGCCAGTGCCCTCGACAGGACTACCGGACCTGCGCCCGGCCCGCCGCCGCCATGGGGCGTCGAGAAGGTCTTGTGCAGGTTGATATGCATGGCGTCGATGCCAAGGTCGCCTGGGCGCACCACACCCATGATGGCGTTGAAGTTGGCGCCGTCGCAGTAGAAGAAGGCCCCAGCCGCATGCACAGCCTCGGCAATCTCGATCACCTGCGGTTCGAACAGGCCGCATGTATTGGGATTGGTCAGCATGATCGCTGCTACTTCGGGGCTCAGGGCATCCTTGACCGCCTGCACATCCACCGTGCCGTCGGGGCGAGCGGGGATGGCCTTGACCGTATAGCCAAGGAAGGCGGCCGTTGCCGGATTGGTGCCATGGGCGCTTTCGGGCACCAGCACGATCTTGCGGTGACCCTGCCCAGCGGCATCCTGCGCGGCCTTGATGGCCATCATGCCCAGCAGTTCGCCATGCGCACCGGCCTTGGGCGTCAATGCCACGGCGGCGGTGTTGGTAAGGGTCATCAGCCAGTGGCTGAGCTGTTCCATCAGTTCCAGCGCGCCCTGCACGGTCGAAACCGGCTGCAATGGATGGATATCGGCAAAGCCGGGCAGGCGGGCCATCTTCTCGTTGAGGCGCGGATTGTGCTTCATCGTGCACGAGCCCAGCGGATACATGCCGCTGTCGATCGAATGGTTGAGGCGCGACAGGCGCACATAGTGGCGCATGGCCTCAGGCTCGGTGAGCCCCGCCAGGTCGAGCGGCATCTGGCGTTCGAAGCTGCCGAGGCGGCTGAACGAGATGGTGACATCCGGCAGGTCCACGCCCGAATGTTCGGTATCGCCGATTTCGAACAGCAACGGTTCGTTGGGGAGCAGGGCCGAGCCCGATGCAGTAACACCCACGCTGCCGGTCCCGGTCGGACGGCCCTGATTGTTCATGCTCATTGCAATTCCTCCGCAAGGGCGGCGCAGAGCGCGGCGATGTCGGTATCGGTGGTGAGCTCGGTGGCGGCCAGGACGATGAGATTGGCGACCGAGGGATCGTCGGGCTCGAGCCGGCTGACCGGTACGCCGGCCAGGATGCCGCGGGCGGCCAGGCGTTCGACCAATGCTGCTGCCGGCCGGTTGGTGCGGATGGTCATCTCGTTGAAGAAGGTCTTGTTCAATACCTCGACGCCCGACACGGCAGTCAGTGCATCGGCAAGCTTGCAGGCATTGGCATGATTGAGGCGGGCAAGCCGGGTGAATCCGGCCTCGCCCAGCAGGGCCATATGGATGGAGAAGGCGAGGGCGCAGAGGCCCGAATTGGTGCAGATATTTGATGTCGCCTTCTCGCGGCGGATATGCTGCTCGCGGGTGGAGAGCGTCAGCACGAAACCGCGCTGGCCCTCGGCATCCACGGTTTCGCCGCAGAGCCGGCCCGGCATCTGGCGGATGAATTCCTTGCGCGTGGCCATGAGACCGAGATAAGGCCCGCCGAAATTGAGCGCATTGCCGATGGACTGGCCTTCAGCAACGACGATGTCGGCGCCATAGGCGCCCGGCGCCTCCAGCAGGCCGAGCGACACCACTTCGGTGATGACCACGATCAGCAGCGCGCCCTTGGCGTGAGCCGCATCGGCTGCGGTCTTGAGGTTGCGCAGATGGCCGTAGAAGTCCGGCGTCTGGATGACGATGGCGGCGGTCGCTTCGTCGATATGGTCGAGAATATCGCCCTGTCCTTCCGGCGAGGCCGAGAGACATTCGAGATCGGCGTCGTCCTTCAGATACGCCTTCACCACGTCGCGGTAATGCGGGTGCAGGCCGCCCGACAACACGATCTTGTTGCGACGGGTCAGGCGGCGGGCCATCAGCACGGCTTCGGCTGTGGCGGTCGAGCCGTCATACATCGAGGCATTGGCCACATCCATGCCGGTGAGCTTGGCCACCTGGGTCTGGAATTCGAACAGCATCTGCAGGGTGCCCTGCGAGATTTCCGGCTGGTAGGGCGTGTAGGCGGTAAGCCATTCCGAGCGCTGGATCAGGTGATCGACCGTCGCTGGCACGTGGTGGCGATAGGCGCCGGCGCCGACGAAGAAGGGGCCGTCCGCACCCGCCCGGTTCTTGCCGGCCAGCGCCCGCATATGCGCCTCGACCAGGAATTCGGGACTATGGGCCGGCAGGCCGAGATCGAAGCTCTTGAGCGCTGATTTGGGAACGGCGCTGAACAGGGCGTCGATATCGGTCGCGCCGATGACGCCGAGCATCTCGGCGCGTTCGTGATCGGAATGGGGAAGATAGCGCATGATGCCTCTTACTTCGTCAGGTCCGCATAGGCCGCGGCATCGAGCAGGCTGTCGATCTCGCCTTCATCGGCTATGGCGACCTTGTAAATCCAGCCGCCGGCTTCCGGATCGGCGTTGATGAGGCCGGGCTCGCCTGAGAGGGCATCGTTGACCTCGGTCACGGTGCCCGAGACCGGGGCATAGATTTCCGAAGCGGCCTTGACGCTTTCCACCACAGCGGCCTCGTCGCCTTTCTTCAGCACCTTGCCGACGCTGGGCAGTTCGACAAAGACGATGTCGCCCAGCGCTTCCTGGGCGTAATTGGTGATGCCGACAATACCGGTCGAACCCTCGACGCGGATATATTCGTGGTCAGGGGTGAATTTGGTGGTCATGGCTGGCCTCTCAACTGGCTTGGGCTTTGCGGAAATAGCGATGGGGCACGAAGGGGGTCGGGACCAATTCGGCCGGC
>CBIGSA010000132.1:0-9185 GCA_966192215.1 uncultured Devosia sp.
TGTCATTCATATTCCCGCGCCGCTTGGGTCGACGCGTCCTACACTTCCGGGTGGAAGCGAGCGCCTATTCGCTCGCCTCGGGCGCAGCGTCGTCGAGCAGCTTCATGCCGACGACATTGAAACCCGCATCAACGTAGTGGATTTCCCCGGTAACGCCACCGGCAAGATCGCTCAGCAGATATGTCGCGGCGCCGCCCACATCGTCGATGGAGACATTCTTGCGCAGGGCCGAATTGGCTTCCTGCCAGTGCAGCATGTCGCGCAGGCCGGAAATGCCCGACGCTGCCAGCGTCTTGATGGCGCCGGCCGAGATGGCGTTGACGCGGATGCCCTGCTTGCCCAGATCGACGGCGAGATAGCGCACCGAGGCTTCCAGCGCCGCCTTGGCCACGCCCATCACATTGTAGTTCGGCACATACTTGGCCGCGCCGTAATAGGTCAGCGTCAGGAGCGAAGCGCCTTCGCTCATCAGCGGCTCGGCGCGCTTGGCCACGGCGGTGAAGGAATAGACCGAAATATCCATGGTCAGCGCGAAGTTGTCGCGGCTGGTCTCGATATAGCGGCCTTCCAGTTCTTCCTTGTTGGAAAAGCCGATGGCGTGGACCAGGAAGTCCAGCTTGCCCCACTTTTCCTTGATCTGGCGGAAGGTTTCGTCCATCGCCGCTTCGTCGGAGACGTCGCATTCGACCAGGAAATCGCTGCCCACTTCGGCGGCCAGCGGTTCGACGCGGCGCTTGAGCGCTTCGCCCTGGTAGGAAAAGGCCATCTCGGCGCCCTGGGCGTGGAGCTGCTTGGCAATGCCCCAGGCGATCGAGCGGTTGTTGGCGAGGCCCATGATCAAGCCGCGCTTGCCTGCCATCAATCCTGTGGCCATTGTTGAAAATCCCTTGCTGGAGTCGTTGCGCCGGTTGTGGCACATGGCGGCCCACAGGGGCAAGTTCGCCACGAGACTACAGCCCGCCAAATGCCGGTTTTTCCATGACACTTTCCGCCGCCGATACGATTGCCCAGCTCACCGCCCTCATTGGCGCCGATGCAGTCATCGGCGATGCCGAGAAAATGGGGACGTACCTCAACGAACCACGCAAGCGGTTCCACCAGAAAGCCGCCGCCATAGCCCTGCCCGGCTCGGTCGAGCAGGTACAGGTCATCGTCCGCTGGGCCGCCGAGAACCGCGTCGGCCTCATCCCGCAGGGCGGCAATACCGGCCTAGTGGGAGCCCAGGTGCCCCTGCGCGGCGATGAAGTCATCGTGAGCCTGGGCAAGCTCGACCGCATCCGCGCCGTCGATATCGCTGCCGGCACCATGGTGGCCGAAGCCGGCGTCATCCTCGAAAATGCCCACAAGGCGGCCGAAGCCGAAGGCATGATCTTTCCGCTCTGGCTGGCGTCGCAGGGGTCCGCCCGCATCGGCGGCCTGCTGTCGTCCAATGCCGGCGGAGTCAATGTGCTGGCCTATGGCAATGCGCGCGAGCTGACCATGGGCATCGAGGCCGTCACCGCTGATGGTCGGCTTTATCGCGGCCTCAATTCCCTGAAAAAGGACAACACCGGCTACGACCTCAAGGACCTGCTGGTAGGCGCGGAGGGCACTTTGGGCATCATCACCGCCGCCACGCTCAAGCTCTTCCCCAAGCCGGAAGACTATGAAACGGCACTGATCAGCATTTCCGGCCCCGAGGCGGCGCTGACCCTGTTCCAGATGCTGCGCGAACGCATCGGCAGCCGGCTCAATGCCTTCGAGATCGTCCCCCATATCGGGCTCGACATGCAGCTCCGTCATGGCGTGCTCGACCGCGACCCCAGCGCCGGCCCATCTCCTTGGTATGCGCTGATCGAAGTCAGCCGCATGAAGGGCGGCGCGCCCGGTGCGCTGATGGAAGCCATAGAAGCGGCCTTTGCCGACAATCTCATCGAGAACGCCGTCTTCGCCGAATCCCTGGCCGACCGCACGCGCATGTGGGCCTTCCGCGAGCAGATGAGCGAGGTGCAGTCGAAGGAGGGTGCCTCGATCAAGCATGATGTTTCGGTGCCCATCGCCGCCGTGCCCCAGCTCATCGCCGAGGGCAGCGCCGCTGCCGAGCGGCTGGTGCCTGGCATCCGCCCTGTGCCTTTCGGCCATATGGGCGACGGCAATATCCACTTCAATTTCAGCCAGCCCGTCGGCGCCGATGCCAAAGCCTTCATGGCCCAGGCCGACGAAATGCTGCATGCGGCCATCTACGAGATCGTGCTGCGTCTGGGGGGCTCCGTTTCGGCCGAACACGGCATCGGCCAGCTCAAGGTGGACCTGCTGAAACAGGTCAAGGATCCCGTGGCGCTGGACATGATGCGGTCCATCAAGGCCGCACTCGATCCCAGGGGCATCCTCAATCCAGGCAAGATGCTGGGTTAGTGCCACGCTTCACTGGCCTGCCACGGTCACATCAAGGACACCGTGTTACGCCGGGGTGCCGTCTTGCACCGGGGCTCCGGCGGGTCCATCTATCCGCCATGTTGCTCAATATCGATTTTCTCGACGACGCCACGCGTCCGCCCCTCCAGAAGCTTGAAGGCCTGACCGATGCCCAGCGGGCGCCGGGCCTGCATCTGCGGCAGGTGCATGATCACCTGCGCGCCAACATGCTCACGCTCGGCAAGCTGATCGAGCGCGCCAATGCCGGCACGGTGAGCCAGGCCGAGATCGCCGCGGAAACCGCGGACCTCGCCATGGTCGCCAATTACCGCCGCTTCGGCAATCTCTGTGGCCAACATTGCGGCATCGTCGAGATGCACCATTCCATCGAGGACTATGCCATCTTCCCGGCCTTGGCCCAGCAGGGTCCCGGATTCAAGGCCATTGCCGATCGCCTGCGTGCCGAGCATGTCGTGGTTCACGAACTGCTCGAACGGCTGATGACCGCGCTCAATGCCCTGGCCGAGGAACCGACGCCGGCCCGCTTCGAAGACGCCAAGACCATCTATCACGCACTGGAAAAGGTTCTCCTCTCCCATCTCGGCTGGGAGGAAGACGCCATGGGCGATGCGCTGGGCTATTTCGGGCTGGGTGGGTAGGCGGCACAGCAGCCCCTCAGAACAAATCCAACTGCCCGCCCGCTACCTTCCTGCGCACGGGCTCCGGCTTCACCACCGCCACCGGCTCGATCAGCCCCGCATCGTCGTCCCGCGCCGAGTTTACCCGCGTCGAGACAGGGTGGAACTTCAGCGCCCCATCTGCCAGTGGCAGCGCCAATTGCCCGGCCTCACGTGCTCGCACCTCGCGCACATTGAGCCAGTCGTCGATCGCCTGGCCCTTAAGAATCGCCGGCATGCGGTCGTGGATTTCCGAGAGTTGTCCATTAGCTGGGACGGTAATCGTGGCGACGCTGTCGATTTCCTCGCCATTGGGCCCCATCCAGCTCGCATAGAGCCCGGCCAGGGCCATCGGCCGGTCGTCTTCCATGGTGATGTAGTAGGGCTGCTTGGACTTGTCCGGATTGGTGTGCCACTCGTAATAGCCGCTGGCCGGAATGATGCAGCGGCCATGTTTCAGCGCATCGCGAAAGGCCGGCTTTTCGGCCATGGTTTCCACCCGGGCATTGACCAATAGCGGAAAGTCGCGCGGATCCTTCACCCAGCCGGGCACCAGCCCCCAGCGGGCGAAATGCGCCTCGCGCCGGCCATGGGCTTCCCATATGGCGGCAACCGGCTGGGTCGGCGCGATATTGTAGCGCGGCACCAGGTCGATGGAATTGAACAGCCCGAATAGCTGCGCCATCATTTCGGGCGGCAGCGTCGAAGCATAGCGTCCGCACATGGTCGCACTCCTGAATCAGCAAACAACAGGTAGTCTGCACCTGTCCGAATCGCAAATGAGTCCCAAGTGACCGAAGACGTTCCCAACGCCGCCAGCGTCGCCATCGTGCGCGACGGCAAGGTGCTACTCATCAAGCGCGCCCATGCGCCCTATCAGCATCTGTGGACCCTGCCGGGCGGCCGCATCGAGCCGGGCGAGAGCATCGAGCAATGCGCCATCCGCGAAGTGGCCGAGGAGGTTGGCCTCACTATCCGCAATCCGCGGCCCGTGCTGGTACAGTCGCTCGGCCGTGATGGCACGTTCCGCCTGGCCGTCTTCGCCACGGGGGATTTTACCGGCCAGGTCCGCGCCTCCGACGAGGTGGCCGACCACAAATGGCTTGCCCCCTCGGCGCTGCCGGCCCTGCGCACAACCAGCCGCCTCGATGACGTGCTTGCGAGGGCCTTCGCAGTTCTGGGGCAAGGGTGATAAGCAATCCGCCATGAAGCGCCTTCGCCTCGTCATCACCATGCTGCTCGCCCTGGGCACCGCGCCGACCCTGGCCATCGATCCGCCCTATCAGCGGCAGATGGAGCGGCTGGCCGAGATCATGGGGAGCCTCTATTTCCTGCAGCCGCTCTGCGCCGCCGGGACCGAGGACTGGCGCGCCCAGATGGCCGAGTTGATCGCGCTGGACGAGCCTGACGAGGACCGGCGCCAGCGCCTCGCGGGTGCCTTCAATGTCGGCTACACGGCCTATTCGCGCTTCCACCGCGCCTGCACGCCCGCCGCTCGCGAAGCCCTGACGCGCCTTCTGGTCGAGGCGGAAGGCATCGCCCGCGAAATCCATACGCGTTACGCCGAATAGACCACAAGCGCCGCTCGGTACAATCGCGCACTCTCCGTTAACCTTCGGGTTACTTCCTGCGCGCCTCCCCCGGCTCGCCATGCTAGTTCCGCTGTCATGACCACGAGCAAGACCATGTTCTCACCCGCTTCCGGGACTGCCGTCTTCGACCGCGACCAGGGCGAGCGGCAACTGGCGCTCGAATATCTCGCCGAAGCCTGGAACTGCGCCGAGGACGATGGCGTGCAGAGCGCCGCTCTGGCCCATGCCTCGCTGTTCGCGGCCCTCGCAACCTTCGTCAAGATGCATGGCGACGACGCCACGGCCGACCTGGTCGCCCTTCTGCCCGACCGCATCCGCTCGGGCGAATACAATCTCGAACGAATTTTGCAGTAGGCGATCGGACAGACTTTCCCGAGCGGCTGCTCAATGATTGAATTGAGCAGCATTTCTAGATGGGCCCGTGATGAGCACCTCGTTCGCCCGCAGCCTGCGCCAACAGGCAACACCCGCCGAGGCTCGATTCTGCGTGCTTCTCTACACTGCGCGGCTCCTCCCCCTGGCAGAGGGAGGTTGGGAGGGGTATTCCACAGAGTTCAACTGCAGCGCCGCCAAACCGCGCTACCCCGCTTCCGTTCCGACGCCACCGCCGTTCTTGAAAATCGCGCAGCACTGCGCCATGTCTTGATCCCGTCCGGAGAAGATCATGACCATTCATCTGCGCGCCGACCGTGCCGTGTTCCGTTTCTCCGGTCCCGACGCGCATAAGCTGCTCAATGATGTGGTGACGGGCGAGATACCCAGCGAGGGTGCTGGCGAAGGCGAGGTTGCTGCTGCCTGGGCCCTGCTATCGCCGCAAGGCAAGATCCTGGCCGAGGGTCTGGCCGGGCATGCCGATGATGGCATCTGGGTGGATGTACATCAGTCCGTGGCCGACGACTTCTTCAGGCGCATGAAGATGTATCGCCTGCGGGCCAAGGCGGAGATCGACGATCTGCGGGAAACCCACCGTGTGGGCTTTGCGCAGGATGAAGAGCCATCTGGCCTCCGGCATACCGATCGCATGGGGCCCATCGACATGGGCTGGCGTGCCATCGCGCCAGTCGAGGCCACGACGGACTGGGTGCAGAACGACAGCTTCTATCATGCCGAGCGCATTGGCGTCGGCATTGCCCATCAGGGCAATGACTTCCCCGCCAATGAGGCCTTCGCCCACGATATCGGTCTCGATATCCTCGATGGGATCGACTTCGAGAAGGGCTGCTATGTCGGCCAGGAAGTCGTCTCCCGCATGAAGCATCGCGGTACCGCCCGCCGCCGCCCGGTCATCGTCTCGGACGTGGATGCTCCCGCCGGCAGCCCGGTCCTCGCCAATGGTCGCGAGGCCGGCACGATCGGCCATGTGGTCGATGGCAGGGCCGTGGCGATTCTTCGCCTCGACCGGATTACCGATCCCGCAGCGGTGACGGTGGATGGCAAGCCGGTGAATGTCGCGCTCCCGGTCTGGGCAACCTACGCCTTCGGCGATGCGGTGGCGGAGGAGTAGGCTCCTTACCTCTCCCTCTGAGGGAGAGGTAAGATCACAAACATTCTGCGAATCGAGCCCCGATGCTAATCTCGATGCTAACAGTCTGTTAGCACTTGGGGACCGATGGCACGCACTAGCGCACGCGCCTGGCAACGCATGTTGTCGGGGCGCCGGCTCGACATTCTCGATCCCTCGCCGATGGATGTGGAACTCTCCGACATCGCCCACGGCCTGGCCCGGGTCGCCCGCTGGAACGGGCAGACCGAGGGGGATTACCCATTTTCGGTCGCGCAGCATTCGGTGCTGGTGCTGGAATTGTTCCGCGCCGCCAATGCCGGCTGTGACTGGGTTTCCCAGGCCCAGGCCCTGCTGCATGACGCGCCCGAGTATGTGATGGGCGACATCATCTCGCCCTTCAAGGCGGCCATGGGCGGCAACTACAAGGATGTCGAAAACCGCCTGCTCTCGGCCATCTACCTGCGCTTCTCCCTGCCCGCTTCCATGCCGGCCGCCCTGGCGCGGCAGGTCAAGAAAGCCGACCGCGAAGCGGCCTTTTTCGAGGCCATCCACCTGGCCGGTTTCGAGGAGGCCGAGGCGCGCAAATTCTTCGGCGAACCCAGCCTGCCCGCCTTCGATGTCGACGCTTTCGACCGGCTGATCCGGCCCTGGCCGACGCGCGAGGCGCATGACCGCTTCATCGCCGCCTTCGAGGCGATTTCGGTGTAGCTGCCAAAGGCTTGGCCCTGTGGACATTAACCTTAATCAGGGATGAACTTTGCCCCGGCGGGGCCGCTATGGTTTCTGAACCGTTAAGACAATGTTGCCAAACGCTTCATTTCGGGACGGAACGCCATGAACCTGCCAGACCGCCACCTGCTGCTCGGCATGACGCTGGGCGCTATCTGCGCCACGGCCATCGCGGCCATCGGGCCGGGCATGGTTTTCGAGACTTTCGCCGACGAATTCGCCCCCAGCGGCGTCGATGCCGCCAGCCTCGTCAAGTATGAGGACCGCGAATATGTCGTGGACCATGAGGACTGGGTCGCCACCGATCCGCTCTCGACCGTCCGGGTCAAGAAAGTCGAGGCGGGCAAGGTCAGTTATGTGACCATCACGACCACTGCCACCGGCACTTATTCAACCGACGCGATGTTTTCCAACCACGTCCAGTATCCGGGGATAAGTGTCGAGGAGGCCGAGCCTGCCCGCAACTTCTTCCGGTACTGGACCAACGGCCGCTGGTCGGCCTTCAGCACAGGCACGGCGGGGTCATTCGTCTATTATGGATTCAACCGGCACTAACCCGGCCCACCAGGCCCGCCCCACGCTGATGACCCGCCTCATCCGGGCCCTGCAGGCCGCCGCGGATGTCGAGCGGTGGATCACCCGGACGGGCCGGGTGATGACCGGTTGGCGCATGCCGCTGCTCTAGCCGAACAGCCAGCCGCGCTTGAACTTGTAGAAGATGTGCAGCCCGATCTGGGTGACCTTGGTCATGCGCGGCGCCCAGGCCGGCCGGACATAGGTGGCGTGGTAATGCGTGGCGTCGCCGACCTCGGTCAGGTAGAGCTGGCCGTCGGTAAATCGCTTGGCGATATCCTCGGCTTGCGCCCATGACTGGCGATCGTTGACGGTCTCGGGAATGCCATCGCAGGCGAAGGAGAATTGGCAGGAATTGCGCCGGCTCTGGTTCTGGAACACCACGCCGCAGATGGTGTCGGGATAGCGGTAATCCTTGACGCGGTTGAGCACGACCTGGGCCACGGCCACCTGGCCGCGATATGTTTCACCGCGGGCTTCGAAATAGATCGCCGTCGCCAGGCACCACAGCTCCTTGTCGGAAACCTGCATGACCGTGCCCGTCGAAAAGCCGCCGGTAACCGGGGCGGTGGCGCGGGCATAAGCCAGTTGTTCGGAGGCCATGACGGGCATGGGCGTGCTCATAGGCGGCGCAATGCCGGCAATAGCGTCGAGCGCCGCGGCAGTGGCCGGATCGATGGAGGCCACCGACATGCGCGGCCCGATCTCGACATCGCCGGTGGCTTCAATGGCCACATCGGCCAGGCGCGACTGGCCCAGGGCGGCGGGATCATCAGCCGGCCCGGCGCGCAAGGCGGCCAGGCGGACGCGGACTTCCTCGAAGCTGCGCGAAATGGCGAGGGCATCGACCGGCGGGCGCACGCGATCGGTCTTTTCGGCGCGGTTGGGCCCGGTAAAACTGGCAGTTTCGAACAGATGATCGACCGAGCCGGTGATGACAGGATCGATCCCCGACCAGGAAATGCTGGCCGTAGCCAGTTCGACTTCCGGCGGGAGGGCGTCGGCGAGATCGGTAGCGGGACCAAGGGCGGCATTGGTAAGCCCGGCATAGCCGAGGCCACAAAAAATCCCGACGACCAGAAGCCTGGTGAAGGGATGTCGGCGAACCGCTCTGACCGGGCGCGAACGCACCGGCCGGTGGGAAGAAGCCATCAAACGCTACTCAACGCTTACGCAACAAAACTACTGATCGGCGAAAGTGACGCGAAAATGCCGACATCAGTGATGATGTCTGATTAGGGTTAGCGCGGGGTAAACAGGCTTTGAGGCGCGGCAATGGGTTAACCGTGGCGGGCCACGGGCAAGAATGCGGCAGGCGCATTTGTCGCAGGCGTCAGACCCCGCAGGCGGCCCGTACCGGAGCGACCTGATCGGCGAATGTATCGAGCCGATAGCGCACGGAGAGCGAGCGCGAGCTGACCGGGGTAACCCGCACGGTGAGGTTCGTCGCGCCGGCCACGCTCTGGATGAAGGCCAGGGAATCGGCGGTATTGTCGAGCAGGATCGCAGTATTGTCGGCATTGACCGGCAGGGTGCGGCTGCGCGCCGCCTGCAGGTCGAACTGCCAGGTAATGCCGGCATCGTTGCCCAAAGCCGACATGGTATTGCCGGCAAAGCCGAAGGCGACGCTCAGCACACCCTCGGTGCAGGCAATGGTGATCGTGGCCGGCTGACGGCCGCTGGGCCGGGCGGGAATCATCTGCTCGGACTGGAAGA